>CALAZI010000028.1 GCA_937895955.1 uncultured Alphaproteobacteria bacterium
TCGCATCTCGGTTACGACGGCGTCGAGGCGCGCCGCGCCGTCAATGCGGCGGCGGAAGCGGCGGGCGAAAAAGCGGGCGTTGAAGATCTGATCAAGCGCGCGCTGAAGGAATTGGCGGCGGCATGAAAAGCAATCTCGCATCGGACGACCGCCTGACCGACGGCGCCCGCAAACCGGAAGACGTCGACGCCGCGCTGCGCCCGAAGCGGCTTGACGATTTCGTCGGCCAGCGGCGCGCCAAGGATAATCTCCGCGTTTTCGTCGAGGCGGCTAAGGCGCGCGGCGAGGCGCTCGATCATGTTCTCTTTCACGGGCCGCCGGGTCTCGGCAAAACGACGCTCGCGCAAATCGTCGCCAATGAGCTTGGCGTCAATTTCCGCTCGACATCAGGCCCCGTCATTACAAAGCCCGGCGATCTCGCCGCGCTCCTCACAAATCTCGAACCCGGCGACGTTCTTTTCATTGATGAAATTCACCGCCTGACGCCGGCGGTTGAAGAAGTCCTTTATCCGGCGATGGAGGATTACTGCCTCGATCTGATGATCGGCGAGGGGCCGGCGGCGCGTTCGGTGAAGATCGATCTGCCGCGCTTCACGCTGATCGGCGCGACGACGCGGTCGGGATTGCTGGCGAAACCCTTGCTCGATCGCTTCGGCATTCCGGTGCGATTGGATTTTTACGAGCACGATGAATTGCAACGCATCGTGTTGCGCGGCGCGGCGAAACTCGGCGCCGACATGTCGGAAGACGGCGCGATGGAAATTGCGCGCCGCTCGCGCGGCACGCCGCGCGTCGCCGGACGGCTTCTGCGCCGCGTGCGCGATGTGGCGACTGTAGAAGCAGCGAAAACGGTCGATCGCGTTGTCGCCGATCGCGCGCTTCAAAGGCTTGAAATCGACGGCCTCGGCCTCGACCCGCTCGACCGGCGCTATCTTCGCCTTATCGCGGAGCATTTCGGCGGCGGCCCCGTGGGCGTTGAAACGATCGCCGCCTCGCTCGCCGAAGCGCGCGATGCGGTTGAGGACGTTGTCGAACCCTTCCTCCTTCAATGCGGGCTCATTCAAAGGACGCCGCGCGGGCGGGTTCTTTCGGCGAGCGCCTGGAAGCATCTGGGGCTCGCTGCGCCCCAGGGATCGGGCGCCGATCTCTTTGGAAAATAGGACTTTTGCCCTTCCGGGATCGCTGCGCTAGAAACCCCTCATGAACCCGTTCGATTCAGGACCTGCAGGGCGCGACGGCGAGGCGATTGTCGAATATTTCGACGCCGAATTTTCCGTCGTCAAACCCGGTCGTTTCGTGCGTTGCGCGGTGACGGGCGAAAAAGTTCCGCTCGAAGCGCTGCGCTACTGGAATGTCGACAAACAGGAAGCCTACGCCAATGCGGCGGCGGCGATGATCGGGTTCGGCCTGAAAGCGGGAAGTTAAGCGGGAAACCGGGCGCATGCTGAAGACAGCCTTGATGTTGAATTTTCTCGCTCTCGGCGGCTGTGCTGCGGCCCCTGCAACTGAAGCGACGATCGCGCGGCCGGAAAGCGTCGCGGTCGCGCCGGTCGAGGCGGCTGACGAAGCGGCGGCGAGCGATCTCTTGAAGAAGGCCGGTTATGACGCCGCGATGGCGGACGCCGGCGAACGTCAGCGCGTTTTCAACGATCCCGCCGAAAGCGTCGCGCTTAAAGGCGACCTCGTTCAGGGCGGTCTTGTTTTCGGCCAGACTTTGCCGGGCGCCAAGGCGGCTCTCGACGGCGAGCCGGTGATGGTGAGCGATGACGGCAGGTTCCTTCTCGGCTTCGGGCGCGATCACGGTTCAAGTGCGCTTCTCGTCGTCACCCATGTCGACGGATCCGTGGTTCGGCGCGCGCTCGATATCGGCGATCGCGATTTTCCGGTCGACCGCATCGACGGTCTCGATCAGTCGAAAGTTTCCGGCTTCACCGAAGCGCAATTGAAAAAGATCGGCGAGGACAAGGCGAAGAAAGACGCCGCGCGCGCGGCGAGCGACGCATCGCCCTTCTGGGCCGGCGGGTTCGCCTGGCCGGTGACGGGTCGCGTCAGCGGCGTCTTCGGCTCGCAGCGGATTTTGAACGGCGAGGCGAAGACCCCGCATTCCGGCGTCGACGTCGCCGCGCCCGCGGGAACGCCGATCAGGGCGCCCGCGGACGGGATCGTTCGTCTCGCCGAGGGGGACATGTATTTCGAGGGCGGCCTCATTTTCATTGACCACGGCCAATGGCTTGAAAGCGCCTTCCTTCATTTGTCGCGGATCGACGTCAAACCCGGCGATCAGGTGACGGCGGGGCAGGTGATCGGGGCTGTCGGGGCGACCGGCCGCGCGACCGGCCCCCATATGCATTGGAGCCTTAAATGGATGGGGATTCTGGTCGATCCAGCCCTTGTCGCGGGCGAGATGCCGCAGGCCGCAGCGGCCGATAGGGTCGGGAATTAACTCTTTCGCAATTGACAATCATTCTTAATTGCATCATCTAGATCTTGTCCGGAGCCCCTCTCCGGCGCGTCATTAGGTGGTCGATGTACGTCTGCATCTGCAATGCGCTGAAAGACCGCGAGCTCGCCGCCGCCTCCTGCGGCGCGAAAAGCGTCGGCGAGGTTTTCCGCCGCTGCGAGGCGCGGCCGCAATGCGGCAAATGCCTTCCGGACGTCGCCAGAATGATCGACGATGCGCGCGAGGAAACGCCTGCGCTGCGCCTCGCCGCCGAGTGAATCCCGGAAATTTTCGCAAGTGACAATCGCTTGCACGCTTTGCGCTTGTCGCAAGGGGCGAGCGCCTTATTGTGCGGGCGGATTATGAAAGAGGAGAAGACCGCGTGAAAGGCGATCCGAAAGTCATCGACTATCTCAACAAGGCGTTGAAGCTCGAATTGACGACGGTCAATCAGTATTTCCTGCATGCGCGCATCTTCAAGAATTGGGGCCTGAAGCGTCTCGCCAAGATTGAGTACGATGAATCAATCGACGAGATGAAGCATGCGGACGACCTGATCGAACGCATCCTCTTTCTCGAAGGCCTGCCCAATGTTCAAGATCTCGACAAGGTCTATATCGGCGAGAGCGTCAAGGAATGCCTCGAATGCGATCTGAAGGCGGAGCACCGCGCGCATCCGCTCTACAAGGAAGCGATCGCCTATTTCGAAAGCGTCAAGGACTATGTCAGCCGCGCCATTCTCGTGCGCATCCTTGAATCGGAAGAAGAGCATATCGATCATCTCGAAACGCAGCTTGATCTGATCTCCAAGCTCGGCGAGCAGCTCTATATGCAGGCGCAGATGAAGGGCGACGAATGAGAAGCGTTTTAGGCGCGCTTGCATTGATGGCGCTCGCCGCCTGCGCGCCCGGCAAATCGGCGAGTGAAGCGCCGCCCGCGTCGGACGCGCCGCAGACGTCGCCGGCGATCGGCGAGACCGGCGGCATGTGCGGCGGCATCGCCGGATTTCAGTGTCTCAATGAAAACGATTTCTGCGAGATGAAAGTCGGCGAATGCAAATCCATCGCCGATGCGGCGGGGACCTGCGCGCTGAAGCCGCAAGTCTGCACAATGGATTATCGTCCCGTCTGCGGTTGCGACGACGAAACTTACGGCAACGCCTGCGCGGCCGCCGCCGCCGGCGTCAGCATCGCTCATGAAGGCGAATGCGAAGAGGCGTCCGACTAGCG
>CALAZI010000029.1 GCA_937895955.1 uncultured Alphaproteobacteria bacterium
AGCATGATGAAGTTCACGACGCCGGCGATGGCGTCCGAACCGTAAACGGCCGAAGCGCCGCCCGTCAGAATGTCGACGCGCTCAACGAGAGCGCCCGGGATCTGGTTGAGGTCAGGCGCTGACGAGATCGGCGAGCCGTACTGCATGCGCCGGCCGTTGATGAGGACCAGCGTGCGGTTGGCGCCGAGACCGCGGAGCGAAACCTGCGCGGTGCCGGTGGCGCCGTTCGAGGTGTTCGCGCCCTGGGCCGCGAAGGCCTGCGGCAGCGTGTTGACGAGATCTTCGACGCGCGTCGTGCCGCGAATGTCGAATTCGACATTGCCGATCGTCGTGACCGGGCTCGCCGCGACGGCGTTCGCCGAAGGAATGCGAGAGCCGGTGACGATGATTTCGTCATCGGCTTCCTGGGCGACGGCCAGCGACGGCAGGCCGACACCCAGCAGCATGGTCGACGCCAATAGCGCGGACCTGGATGTACGTTGTGACAAGGTAGACCTCCAGTTTTGGATTTTTGCCGCCTTTAAAGGGCGACGTTTTTTTACGGCGCACGTGCGGTACGTTGCCCGCCCCTCCGTCCGTGCCGGGACTTTGGCTTTGAGGAGAGCCACACGTCAACGAAAGGAAAGACCGCTTTATCGGATCAGGACTGAGGTGTTGCGATAATGTCGCAATTCCTGCCACAGGCCTTAAAACACGGTTAAAATTCGCGTCTTTGGCGCATCCGCGACGCCCAAAACGGGGCGTTTTGGCGCCCAATTCAGATACCGACCGCACGGTTTGACGATTCGTCCCGGCCGACCGGCTGTTTTTTCGCCGTTGTGACGATCAACCTATTGATTTAATTGGAATAACGTTCACCTTGCTCGACTTTCGCTCCGGATTGGACGAAAGACGGATCGGATTCGGGCCCGAAAAGCGCAACATGGACCTGCAAACAGCGAACAGAATTTTGGATGCGGCCGGCGAAAACGTCCGTGCGGGCGACGCCGCCGAGGCTGTTCGCCTCTATCGTCAGGTGCTCGCCGCCTACCCCGATCAGCCTGACATCTGGTACAATCTCGGCTTGCAATTGCGTGCGCTTTCGCGGTTTGAGGAGGCGCTCGCCGCTTATGGCGAAGCCTTGAGGCGCGGTCTTGAGGGGGGCGAAGAGGCGCATCTCAACCGGGCGGTCATTCTCGCCGACCATTTGCGGCGCGAAGGCGAGGCGGAAGCGGAGCTGAGGCGCGCGATCGAACTCAATCCGGGCTTTGCGCCGGCCGTCCTCAATCTCGGCAATCTTCTCGAAGAGCGCGGCGCGCGGGAAGAGGCGGCTTCCGCCTATGAATCGATCCTTCCCGCAGAGGACGGATCGATCGGCGCCTATCAGGATTTGCGCCTTGAAGCGCTGGCGCGCCTTGCGCATCTGAAGCCGCCTGAAACGCTCGCCTCATCGACGCTTGCGCGGCTTGAAAAGGCCGCAAAAAGCGCGGCGGCTGACGGCGCGGAAACCCGCGCCAACCTCAATTACGCGCTTGGCAGATCGCTTGACGCGCTCGGCGCCTATGACCGTGCGATGGAGGCTTTTCACGCCGCCAACCGCCATGTGCGCAAGGCGGGGCCGGTTTACAACCGGCGGCGCATCGTCGAAACGGTCAACGCTTTGATCGCCGCGTTTGACGCTGGTCGAACGGCGCGGACGCCGGATCCCGCGCGACCCCGGCTCGTCTTCATTTGCGGCATGTTTCGCTCAGGCTCGACATTGGCGGAGCAAGCCCTCGCGGCGCACCCCGATGTCGTCGCCGGCGGCGAGCTGAACCTTTTGAACCGCATCGCCGATATCGATCTCGCGCCTTACCCGCAATCAATCCGTACACTGAGCGATGAGCGCGCCGATGAGCTTGCGGCGCGATATCGCGCTGAAATTTTGCGCCTTTTTCCGGCCGCGGCCCGCGCCGGCGCTGTTGCGACCGACAAGCGGCCGGACAATTTTTTGCGGATCGGGCTGATCAAGCGCCTCTTTCCGGATGCGAAAATCGTTCACACGGCGCGCGATCCTGTCGACACCTGTCTTTCCGTCTATTTCCAGCATATCGACCAGGGTCTTGTCGGCTATGCGAGCGATCTCGCCGACGCCGGTCATTATTTCGGCGAATATCGCCGCATGATGGCCCACTGGAAATCGCTATATCCCGCCGACATTTTCGATTTCGATTACGATCGGTTCGTCGCCGAGCCGAGAGAAAATCTGAAAAACCTTCTGGCGTTTCTAGGGTTGGACTGGAGCGAGGATTGCCTTGCGTTCCATCAAGTGAAGAATACGGTCAAAACTGCAAGCTATTGGCAGGTTCGCCGCCCGCTTTATCGCGATTCATCAGGCAGGCGGCGCAATTACGAAGCGCATATTGCGCCGCTCCTCGCCGCCCTTAATGAGGCCGGCGTCGCCGTTTAGGCGGCTTCGGCGTCCATCACCGCCGCCGCCGCGCCGACAGCCGCCGCAATCCGCAGCGCGGTCTGGATCTGATCGGCGGAAAGGCCCGCTTTGCGAACGACTTTTTCATGGCTGTCGAGACACATGCCGCAGCCGTTGATCGCCGAGACGGCGAGCGCCCACAATTCGAAATCGACCTTCTCGACGCCCGGCGCGCCGATGACGTTCATGCGCAGTTTCGCCGGCATTTTCCGATATTCTTCGGCCGACATAAGGTGCGTTGCGCGATAGTAAATATTGTTCATCGCCATGATGGCGGCGGCGGCCTTTGCGGCGTTCTTCGCTTCATCCGACAGTTTGTCTTCCGTCCACTGAGCGATGGCGGAAATGACGCGGGCGTTGCGCGCGCCATAGGCGGCGGCGAGAAACGTCCCGTATTTCTGCTGATCAGAAAGCGACGTCTCCGCAGCGAGCGTGCCGAGATTGAGGCGGATGTCCTTGGCGTAATCGGGAATTGAATCGCGCAGCGCGTCGAGGCTCATTTTTCTCTCCTGTTTCCGGTCGCAAAAAGGGCGCGCCTTGCGCTCGGCGAGACGCGCCCCGGCTTGATTTCAATAGTGTTTTTAGAGCGTTTCGCCGCCGACAGGACGATTGCAGGGGCAAAGCTCATCCGTCTGCAGGGCGTCGAGAACGCGCAGCGTGTCCTGCGGATTGCGGCCGACGCTGAGATTGTTGACGTAAACGTGCTGGATGACGTTGTGCGGGTCGACGATGAAGGTGGCGCGCAGCGCAACGCCCGCTTCCGAACGAATGCCGAGGCCGTCGATCAGCGCGCCGGTCGTATCGGCGAACTGCCATGCCGGATGGCTTTTCAGATCCGGATGATCGCGCCGCCAGGCGAGCTTGCAGAACTCATTGTCGGACGAGCCGCCGAGCACGACCGCGTCGCGGTCCGAAAATTCCTTGGCGAGGCGCCCGAATTCGGCGATTTCCGTCGGGCAAACAAAGGTGAAGTCCTTCGGGTAGAAATAGATCACCTTCCACTTGCCGGAAAAACTGTCCTGCGTGATGTCTTCAAAGGCCGACTGGCCGTTTTCTTCGTGATTATTGAATTTCGGCTTGACGCCGACGACTTTGAAATCGGGAAGACGATCGCCCACTCCGAGCATGAATTTCTCCTGTGTCTTGCGAAATTTCCACCGCCGCGCCTCGAAAGCCGCAGCTTGCGAAGGGTAGATAGGGCGGCCTTGCGAATTTATCAAATAGATAATACCTACAGTCACGATCAATTTTCTCGATTGAAACCATGACCACGCCCCTGCCGACGCTGCGCCAGCTGCAGTTCTTTCTCGCCCTTGTCCGCCGTCAATCCTTTTCGAAGGCGGCGAGCGATTGTCTGGTGTCGCAATCGACGCTTTCCTCGGCGATCAAGGAGCTTGAGACCATTCTCGACCGGCAGCTTGTCGATCGCTCGACGCGGCATTTTTCATTGACGCCCGCCGGCAAGGACGTTGCGGCGCGCGCCGCGAAGATCCTCGCCGAGACGGAAGAGCTTGCCCGCGCGGCGGCCGATCGGCGTCCGCTGGAAGGGCCTTTCGCGCTCGGCGTCATTCCGACCATCGCGCCTTTTTTGCTGCCGAAGGCGACGCCGGGCCTTGCAAAAAAATTTCCAAAGCTTGAGTTGTTCCTGCGGGAGGATCTGACGGCCTCGCTCGCCGAACGCCTCGCTGACGGATCGCTTGACGCCGCCTTGCTCGCTTTCCCTTATGATCTTCCAGGCCTTGAGTGGATCAGCATCGGCGATGATCCCTTTTTTTACGCCGCGCCGTCAGGCGATCCGGTGGCGGCGCGCAAACCGATCCGATCGGCGGATCTGAAAGAGGCGCGCCTTCTTTTGCTCGAAGACGGTCATTGCATGCGCGAGCATGCGCTCGACGCATGCAAACTGCGGCAGGATGATGTTTCCGGCGCCTTCGGCGCGACGAGCCTTTTCACCCTGACGCAGATGGTGCGCGCCGGTCTCGGCGCGACCCTGCTGCCGAAAATGGCGGTTGACGCCGGCCTTGCCGCGAATAACGGCCTCGCCGTCGCGCCGCTCGCGGAACCCGCGCCCGCGCGAACGATCGGGCTCGCCTGGCGGAAGGGATCGGGACGGCGTGAGGATTGCGAATTGCTCGCCGCGCATTTTAAGGAAGCGATGGCGAACGCCGCCGGCCGGACGGCCGCGCGCTAGGCTTGCCGCCCTGACTGCGAGCCGAGCGGGGCATGGCGAAGCGGCGCGATTTCGCCGCTGTCGGACAACATAATTGCGATCGGCCGCGTCGAATGGAACTGCGTCAGGATGATCATGATCGTGACGCTGATCGGCACGGCGAGCAACATGCCGGCGAACCCCCACAAGGTTCCCCAGACCGCCAGCGATAAAAGAATGACAAGCGGGCTGAGATTGAGGCTTTTTCCGATGAGCCGCGGCTCTATGCCGGAACTCATCGTCTGTTCGGCGCCGACCAACAAGACGAGAGCGAGCGCCGCCGTCTGAACGCCGCCGCCTTCGGGCTGCACGAGCGCCAGGATGACGGGCAGCGAAATCGCGCTGATTGCGCCGACAATCGGGATGAAATTCAGGGCGAAGATCAACAGCGCCCAGAAACCGGCGAAGTCAACGCCGACGAAATGCATGATGATGAAGCTGATCGCGGCGGTGATGAGATTGGTGACGGTCTTGACGGTGATGTATTGTCGGACGAGCGATGCGATGTCGCCGATCGTTTCATTCACTGCGGCGCGGCTTTCTTCCCTTGCGCTCAACAGATTGATCTTGCGAAAGATGCGGCCGCGTTCAAGCAGCATGAAGACGGTGTAGAGAAAGATCGTCACGGAATTGGCGGTGAGCGAGCTCACCGCGGAGCCGACCTCGGACAAGACCGGGTTGATCATGGAAATCGCCGTTGATCGAAGCTGGTCGACGCCGCCGATGAAGTCTTCCGGCAACACGCCGGCGCTGTCGAGGTAGCGGATGCCGTCCTGCGTGAATTTGCGCAGGCGTTCTTCGTAAAGCGGCGCCGTGTCGATCAGCGCTTCGACATTCTCGCGGATAATCTCGATAAACAGAACGAAGATCGAGATGATGAGCGCGAAGGCGAACAGATAGCAAAGCCAGTTCGGCAGAAAGCGGCCGACAAGCGGGCCTTGCCGGATCGTTTCCTTCAAGGTGAACATCAGGAAACTTAAAAAACCGGCGACGACGACGGGAATGAAGATGGCGCGGCCGAAATAGGCGATGGCGGCTATTAATGTCGCAAGCGCGAGCGCGAAAAAAACCTGGGCCGAGCCTTTGAGGCGAACTCCGGCGTCAGCCTCAGCCGGGGCGTGCGCTTGCAAGTGATCGGCCCCGCTCATATCTCACTTTTCCAATTGCGACAGACGGTCTTGCTAGGCTGATTTGTTCGCAGAGGCCAAGATTGCGGCGGGCGAGGAAAATGGACGGGATGCGCGAAATCGAATGGCGATCGCCGGTCGACGCCTTCGCGCCGTTGGCGGCGGAGAGAGGCGCCGTCTTTTTTCATCCCGGCGCGCATGCGGCGATGCCCGGCTGGTCGTTTATCGCCGCTTTCCCGGCGACGCGCGTTGAAAGCCGCAACGGCGCGACGCTGATTGACGGCGGGACGAGCAGCCTTTCGCCTTTCGAGGTGGTCGATGCGCTGCATCGCGCGCGCCGGTCGGATGCGCTTAGAGAGGCTGCGCCGCCCTTTGCGACCGGCCTTGCCGGCTTTATCGGCTATGAATGCGGCGCCGCGATCGAACCGAGCGTGCGCCTGCCCGCCTCGCCCTATGATCTTCCCGATTTCTCGATCGGCGCATACGACGCCTGCGCCGCGTTCGACAACGCGCGGGGCAGGGCGTTCATTTGCTTCCAGTCCCGATCGGCGGCCGATCGTCTGGAAGCTGCGCTCGGAGCCGGCGGCGCCGCCCTCAACGCCGCGCAAGATGCGTTCGAGCCGCCGCTCGCGCTGACGCCGGCGGATCAATACCGACATTCTGTCGCCGAGGCGATGGAGCGTATTCGCGCCGGCGAATTTTTCCAGGCGAACCTGTCCCAGCGGTTCATCATTCGCGCCCGCGCGCCGTTCGATGCTTTCAGCCTTTTCGCCGCCGCGTCGGCTTCGAGCAGCGCGCCTTTCGGAGCGTTTCTGCCGCAAGAAGGCGCTCAGATTTTGTCGCTGTCGCCGGAGCGCTTCTTCGCCGTCAAGAAACAGGCGGATGAAAGCCTGTCGATCGTCGCCGAACCGATCAAGGGCACGCGCCCGCGGGGCCGGACGCCTGACGCCGACCGCCGGCTGCTGCAGGAGCTAATGAACGATCCGAAAGATCGCGCCGAGAACGTCATGATCGCCGATCTGACGCGCAATGATCTGTCCCGCATCTGCCTCAATCACAGCATTGCCGAAGAGGCTGTCTGCGAGCCGGTCAGTCATGAAAACGTGCATCATTTGGTTTCGCGGATCAGCGGCGTTTTGCGCCCGGAGCTGACCGCCGCCGATGCGCTAATGACGCTGTTCCCTTGCGGTTCGATAACCGGCGCGCCGAAAGTCCAGGCGATGAAGGCGATCGCCGAGATCGAAGGCGCCGGCCGCGGGCCCTATTGCGGCGCGATCGGTTATATTGACGATCGCGGCGGCGCGGATTTCTCCGTCGCAATCCGCATTGCGATAGCCGAGCGGGAAAAGCTGACGGTCCCGGCGGGCGGCGGCGTCACGCTCAGGAGCGATCCGGATACGGAATATCGTGAGACGCTGGCGAAGGCGCATGCATGGACGCGCATCGTCAATGATAGGGATTTGGCGGTCGCATGATCCTCATCATCGATAATTACGATTCGTTCGTGCACAACCTCGCGCGCTATGTGCGCGAGGCGGGCTGCGAGGCGACGGTCGTCCGCAATGACGCCGCCGCCGCCGAGGCGCTTTTGAGGGCGGCGCCCGACGCCGTCGTCATTTCGCCGGGCCCCAAAACGCCTGCTGAAGCCGGCCTGTCGCTCGATCTCATCCGAAAACTGCCGATCGAAATCCCGCTTCTCGGCGTCTGTCTCGGTCATCAATGTCTTGTAGAAGCGTTCGGCGGACGCACCGTCCGCTCCAGGGAGCCGCTTCATGGCGAAGCGAGCGCAATCGATCATGACGGACGGGGTCTCTTCGCCGGCCTCGCCTCGCCGATGCTCGCCGGACGCTATCACTCGCTTGTCTCGGAGCTCGCGCCCGACGGACCGTTGTCCGCCTGCGCGTTCAGCGAAGCGGGCGAGGTGATGGGCGTGCGACATCAAACGGCGCCCTGGCATGGCGTGCAGTTTCATCCCGAATCGCTTCTGACGCCTGACGGCCGGCGTCTGATCGGCAATTTTCTGGGCGAGATCAAAGCGAGAGCGGCCGCGTGATTGTCTGGCGTGACGGCGAGCATGTCGACGGCGGCTCCGCGATTGGGGTTGAGGATCGCGGCTGGCTGATCGGCGATGCGGCGTTCGAGACGGTCCTCGTTGACAACGCGCGCGCGGCGTTCCTCGATCGTCATCTCGCGCGGCTCGATCGCGGCGCGCGCACGCTTGGCATGAACGCCTGCATCGATACGGGTAAAATCGCCGCCGCGATCGCCGAAACGGCAAGACGCAGCGGCGTTGACGGGCGCGGCGCCTGCCGACTGACGCTGAGCCGGGTCGGCGGGCCGCGCGGCCTTGCGCCGTCGGCTGCGGCGCGCGCCCGGCTTGTGATATCGATCGCCCCCGCTGCGCCGCCGCGCGAACCGATGCGGTTGATCATCTCCGGCCGCCGGCGCTGGACCGGCGCGTCGACGAATGCGTTCAAATGCGCGGGCGCTTATGCTGAAAATTTTCTGGCGCGCGCCGAAGCCGCCGCCGCAGGCGCGAATGAGGCGGTGATGCTGAACGAAAAAGGGCGCGTCGCCTGTCTCAGCGCCGCCAACATTTTCATCGTCCGCGAAGGCGAGATTGTCACCCCGTCCGAAGAAGAAGGCGCGCTCGCCGGCGTCGTCCGCGGCGTCCTCATCGAGGAGGCGGGGCGAATGGGAATCAGGGTGAAAGAAGCGCTGATCGCGCCCGAAAAGCTTTCCGGCGCCGCCATGATCGCGACAAACTCCATTGCCGGCGCCGTGCGAAGCGTTCTTGATGGCGAGGCGACGATCGAGGATGCGGAAACGGCAGATCGGCTGATCGCCGCTTATGACCGGCGTCTCGCCGAAGAATTCGCTGCGCCTGCGCCCGAGGAGAAAGCGTGAAAGCCTTCACTTTTTCGGAAGACCAGCTTTCCTCCGTCGCCGCCGCCCTCGTCGTCGACGAACTCGGCGCGCGCTTTTCGCGGCATGTCGACACGCTGACCGCTTCCGGCTGGTCCGCCGCGACGAAACTCGGCGATGAGGGGGCGGAATTGTCCGCGGCGGAGGCGGCCGCCTGTCTGCGCCGTCTGTTCGCTTTTTTCGGCCGCCTTGACCGGGCGCCGAAAACGCTTGCGGCCGACAGCATCGGCGATTGGGTCAAGGCGATCGCCGCGGCGATCGATGAGCGCCTGACCGAGTTCTCGTTTGCCGCCGCGGCGGATGAGCGTCGCCCTTTCACGCATGCGGCGGACGCGATCTTCGCCGATGCGGCGTCAGCGGCCAATCTTCTTTACGGCCGCCGCCGCGTTCTTTCCCTCGTCGCGCCGCACGGCCTTATCGGCTTCGTTCTCGGCGTGCTGGCGCCCAATCTCCTGCAGGCCCCGACGGTTGATGCGCGCAAGATGACGCCGGATGAGTTGAACGCCGCGCTTTCCTTCGGCGATGCGCTGATCGCGACCCCAAGCCTTTGGCGCTACATTCTGGCGCAGGACATTCTCGCCCCCGACAATGCGATGGCGGTCTCTTTCGGCGAGCCGATGACGGTTGAGCTGTCGGCGAAGATCCGAAGGGCCGGCTTCGGCGCCCAGCGTGAAATTTACGGATCGACAGAGCACGGCCTTATCGGCTGGCGCGATTCCCCGAGCGAGCCGTTTGCGCTCTTTGATCAGTGGGCGCGGCGCGGCGAGGATTTGCGCCGCGCGACGCCGTCGGGCGAAGCCGTGGACGTCATTCCGGTGGACGTTATCGCCTGGGAGGGCGATCGGCGGTTTCGACTTGGCGGCCGGCGCGACGGGGCGGTCCAGATCGGGGCCGTCAACGTCTTTCCCGATCGCATCGCGCAACGAATCGCCGAGCATCCCGATGTCGCCGCATGCGTCATCTCCGTTTCGCAGGATTCCGCCGGCGGCGAACGGCTCGTCGCCCTCATTACGCTCAACACCAAGCTTGCGCCGTCGGAATCGGTTGCGCGGTCGATCGACATGTGGTGCCGGTCGCATCTTCGCCCGCACGAACGCCCGCGCATTTACAATTACGCGGCGCCGCGCCAGCGATAAAAAAGGCCCTCCGGGGAGGGCCTTTTCCATTTCGCTTTGTTGAATTTCTATTCGGAAGGCGCCGCCGAGCTCGCCGCCTGCTGGAATTTTTGCTGCGTTTGGGAAGAGACGGCCCCGAACGCTTCCGGCGCGTCGCCGATCGTCAAGGTCTGCTCGCACACGCTTGTGCAGTTATAGGTGAAGCGTTGTCCGCCGCGCTGAAGCGTCAAAAGATCGGAATTCGAGGCGCGGACGCGGACGATGAGATTTTCAATCTCGTTGCCTTCAGCGTCGAAAAGAAACATGTTCGTCAAGCCGGGCGCCTTGCCGAACAGAAGAACGCGCGACTTGTCCCGAACGGTGATGTCGGCGATCCCGGGATTGCCGATGACGATCTGATCGACTTCCTGCTTGAACTCGTAGGGCTTGACCTGATCCATCGTCACCCAGACCTGCTCCGCCGTCGCGGCTGTTGCGAACAGGCAGGCGGCTGAGAGCGAAAGTGAGAATAAACGCATCGCGACGTTTTCCTTGAATGCTTGCTTTCGAGGTAGCGCGGATGAGTCAAAAAAGGCTTAAACGGACTTTAACGCAACCACGCCGGCGTCCTATGAATTTCCCGAAAATTTTATGTTTTACCGCGCCTTAAAGAGTTGAAGATGTAGATAGGCGAGGGAGATTTTGATGCTTGCCAATCCTTCTCTAAAGGAAACGGACAGCGAAGCGCCGATCGTCGACGCGATCGCCGCCACAGCGCCGTTTTCCGACCTTCAGCGCCAGACGCTCGATGCGCTCGCCGACGCCGCCAGCCGGCGCCGTTACGCCGAAGGCGAAACGATTTTCGCGATGGGCCAATATGACGGCTCTGAATTCCTGATCGTGCGCGCGGGAAAGCTCAAGGCGTCGCATGTCGATCCGGCCTCAGGCTCGATGATCTTCGAAGAAGTTCGAGAGGGTCAAATTTTCGGTCTCGCTCAGGCCGCAATCGGTTTGGAAACCGCCGGCGCCGGGTCTGTGACCGTGCTCGCCGAACGGGAAAGCGAAATTATCGCCGTTGATGCGGAAGCCTTGCGCGAGCTTTCGGCGCAGCGCCCGAAGCTGACGCGCGCATTGATGGTGCATTTCGCCGAACGCCTTATCGGCGGCGGACGCGGCGAAGAGGAAAGCTCTCCAGAGCGCCGCGTTTACGCGGCGCTTTGCGGTTACGTCGAGCGCGACGCCGTCGCCGGATGCTGGCGCATCGCCAAAATGCCCAAACACCGGGAGCTCGCCGACAGGGCCGATGCGGACGAGGCGGTCGCCGCAAGCGCGGTCGCCAAGCTTATCCAGAGCGGCGTCGCGCGGCGCGACTATCCGGGACTGATCATCGACGACATGGCGCAGCTCAACAGGCTCGCGCGCTGATTTTGTTTTTGTTAACCATAATTATCCGTAAACGAACATTTTGTGCAAATAGCGGTTCTTTTTCATCGATTATTAATTCCTGGATAGCATCATGATCCCAGTCTGAAGAGGGGTAACGCCCGTTCAGCGGTGCAAGCGTAAGAGTAACAAGCAGGAGTCGACTCATGAAAGCTCTTATCAACAAGTTCATCAAAGACGAAGACGGCGCGACGGCCATCGAATACGGCCTTATCGCGGCGCTCATCGCGGTCGCCATCATCACCGCGGTTCGCGCGGTTGGCGGCGAGCTGTCTTCGACCTTCTCGGAAGTCGAAAGCGAATTGGCGAACCGCTAATTCCATCGTCAAACGTTCAAGACGGAAAAGGAGGCTTCGGCCTCCTTTTCTTTTATGATTCAAACCGAACTTATGTCTAACTGAATGTTAAGCGCCCAGGCCTAGTTTCGCCTCAACGGCAATCTGGAGCGGGCGAGCGTGATATCCCTGATTTTTCTTTCGGCGTTTCCTGCGGCTTTGATCATCGCCGCGATGAATGATCTTTACGAATACAAAATCCCGAACTGGGTTTCGATCGTCCTGTTTTGCTCTTATTTTGTCGCCGGCGTCGGGCTCGGCGCGCCGCCGGCGCAGCTTATGGAAGGGTTTTTGTTCGCCTGCGCGGCGCTTGTCGTCGGGTTTGCGCTTTTCGCCGGAAAAGTTCTCGGCGGCGGCGATGCGAAGCTTATCGCGGCGTGCGCCCCATGGATCGGGCCGTCGGCGCTGGTCCCGTTTCTCATCAACACCGCTTTCGCAGGCGGCGTTTTCGCAATCGTCCTCATCATGTTCCGAAAGACTCCTGCGCTGCCTGTTTACGCGCACGCGCCGTGGCTTTTGCGTTTGCATCAGCGGCCGAAGGATATTCCGTACGCGGTTGCGATAGCGGCGGGCGGACTTCTTAGCTTTTCGCAAACGCCGTTCTTCCAATTGGCCTTTGGCGGTTAATGAGATCAGTTAACAGAGTTTTGAGGACTTCTTCTTACAAGAATTTACTGAGTTTCCAGGCGTAAAAAGCCTCCAAAAGGGCGAGTGAGACCATGAATGTGACGCGAATTGCGGTTCTCGGCGTAGCGCTTGTTGCCGGCGCCGGCGCTTTTTTCATGATGATGAGCGGAAACAAGAGCCAACCGGTTCAGGTCGTCCAGCCGGAGCGCGAAAAGACGATCCGCATCCTTGTCGCCGATCGCGACTTCCAGCGCGGCGAAAGACTCACCGCCGATGCGGTGCGTTGGGAGGAATGGCCGGAAAAGGCGATGTCCGAAGCGTATATCACGGAAGCGACCGGCGGCGATCCGGCTGAACTTGAAAAAGCCGTTGCGCGCACGTCGATGGTCGCCAATGAGCCGATCATTGAAGCCAAGATCGTTCGCGCCGGCTCGTCGGGGCTGCTCGCTGCGGTTCTGCAGCCGGGCATGCGCGCCGTCACGATGCGCATCACGCCGGAAACCGGCGTTTCCGGCTTTATCCTGCCGGGCGATCGGGTCGACATTTATTATTCCGAAGCCAACGCCTCCAACCGGACGGCGACGGACATCATCTTCGAGGACGTGCGCGTTCTCGCGATTAACACCGTCTATTCGGAAAACCCGGAATCGCCGGTGATTGATGGCGCGAACGCCACAATCGAACTTTCGCCGGAAGACGCCGAGTTTTTCATCAATTCGCGCGCCTCGCGCGGCCAGATGAGCTTTGCGCTCAGAAGCGTCTTCAATGAGGAAGCGGGCGCGGTCAAGGAACGCCGCGACCAAAGCGTCAAAGTCATTCGTTATGGCCGCTCGTAGCCGGATCGTTCAGGGGTAAGATCAATGCGCTTTCAAGCAAATATGAACAGGGCGGCGTTGCTGAAAATTGCTGCGGCCTTGGCTTTCACGGTCGCAAGCGCGGCGCCGTCGCTCGCTCATGCGCAAAAATCGTCGAATTCGACGATCGATTTCGGCGGAACGGGCCCGACATCGAGGTCGATCGTCCTGCCGATCGACAAGGCGGCGATCGTCGAACTGCCGCAGGCGGCTTCGGACGTCCTCGTGTCGCAGCCTTCCATCGTCGATGCGGTCATTCGCTCGCCGCGGCGCGTCTATCTGCTCGGCCTCAGGGTCGGCCAGACGAACGCTTTCTTCTTCGACGCGAACGGGCGTCAGATTCTCAATCTCGAGATCCAGGTCGAACGCGACCTTGACGCCCTCACCGACCTCATCAACCGGCTGATGCCGGACGCCCGCGTCACGGCGGAAGCGGTGAACGACAACATAATCCTGCGCGGCACGGTGCCGACCGGCGTTCAGGCGACTGACGCCGCCGACATCGCCGGACGCTTCATCGGCGATCCGACCAAAGTCATCAGCATGGTGTCGATCCGCGACCGCGAGCAGGTGATGCTGAAGGTGCGCGTCGTTGAAATGCAGCGTTCGCTCATCAAGCAGCTCGGCATTGATCCGTCCGGCTTCACGTCGGTCTCCAACAACGCTATCGAGGCGACGGCGTCGACGATTGCGTCAGGCGCGACCGCCGGCCTCACCGGCTCCATCGAGCGTTTCTTCGGCGGCGGCGAATCCGGCTTCAACGTATCCTTCCAGGCGCTTGAGCGCGTCGGGCTTGTCAAAACGCTCGCCGAGCCGACTCTGACGGCGGTTTCGGGCGAAACGGCGAGCTTCCTCGCCGGCGGCGAGTTCCCGATTCCGATCGGCCAGCGCGACGGGGTCATCTCGCTCGAATTCAAGGAATTCGGCGTCGGCCTCGGCTTCACGCCGCTCGTCTTGAGCAAGGGCCGCATCAACATCAAAGTCTCGACCGAGGTCAGCGAGATTTCATCGCTCAACAATTTCTCGCTCGGCGGCTCGACGACGACGATTCCGGGCGCTCCGCCGGCGGCCGACACGGTTCGCTTGATCGACACCGACGGCGACGGCATTCCGGATCAGGTCATCAACGAAACGTCGATCGCCGCCGGCGAGGCGCCAGGAACGTCCTTCGTCGGCACTCCGGCGGCGCGGCCGCAGGGTACGGCGCCGACAGTCTTCTCTACGTCGGGCCTTACAATTCCCTCGCTCACCGTGCGCCGCGCGAAAACGACGGTCGAGCTTCCTTCGGGCGGCAGCCTCGTGATGGCGGGCCTCCTTCAGGAGAATATGCGCCAGACGATCCAGGGCATTCCCTATCTGAAAGACATCGCCGTTCTCGGCCAGCTCTTCCGCAGCCGCGATTATGCGAATTCGGAAACCGAGCTCGTCATCATCATCACGCCCTATCTCGTCGATCCGACGCATGAATCGAAACTCTCCGATCCGCTCAAAGGCTTTGTCGCCGCGAGCGACACGCAGACGATCCTGATGGGCAATCTCGCCGCAACCTACGGTCTCTCCGGCGCCGGCGTTGAAGAAAAGACGCTGCAGGGACCGATGGGCTTCATTCTCGACTAGGAGACGCAACCAAAATGACAAAGCTGCTGAAATCGCTTCTCCTGATGTCGGCTGTCGCCGCCCTGTCCGGGTGTGCGGCCGGCTTTAACGGGCACCATGAAGCGCTGACCGTCCAGGAAGAGCATCCGATCTCGGTCGACAGTCAGACTGTCACCATGACGATCGCAGCCGCCAAGGCGGCCGACGGCGTGACGTCGCTTGATCAGGCGCGCCTGCGCGCGTTTGCGACATCGTATATGCGCAACGGGCACGGCGCTCTCACCATCGCCGCCCCGTCGGGCGCTGAAGGCGCCGCCGCCGCAGTGGGCGCCGAGCTTGACCGCGTCGGCGTTCCGTCGAGCGTTATCGTCGCTGCGGATTATCGCGGAACGAACGCTTCGGAAAGCGACGTCATTCTTTCCTACACCCGCTACGTCGCAACGCCGAGCGCGTGCGGCGTCTGGGAAGGCCTGCGCGAGCGCGACTATCGCAACATGCGTTCGCCGAATTTCGGATGCGCCGCGCAAAACAATCTCGCCGCGATGATCGGCGATCCGCACGATCTCATCGCGCCGGCCGACATGACCGATCCGGATTCTACGACGCGCATTCTGGGCGTCACGAAGTTCCGCAAGGGCGAGGTGACCTCGACCGAGACGGACGGCCAGTTGAACCAGCAAGTTTCGCAGTAGCAATGACGGATTGGGGTCAGGCGACGCCTGGAGGGAGTTTGAAATGAGGAAGGCCTCAAACGAAGCAGTCGACATCGGCAACGATGAGGAAGGCGCGGCGAACGCTGCGGCGAGCCTCGGGCCCGACGGCGGTCCGCTCATGTCGGAAAAGGTTCGCTACGCCAAGGCCTCGTCGGATTTTGACGAAGAAGACGCCTGGCTCGAAGATGAGCTGTCCGATGAGGAGCTCGCCGCGCTCGGCGAAGAGGACTTCGTCGAGGAGCTTCTCGCCGAGGCGCTCGATATGGAAGGCGAGGCGTTCGACGACACGGAGGATTTCAGTCTTGAGTCTGAAACGCCGGCCGCGTCGGAAGCGGTTGAGCCCGAGCGCGCGCGCCAGTCGAAAGTCGAGCCGAAAGCCGAATTGAAAGCGGAGAAAAAAACGCCGCACGAGACGGCGACCGGTCAGGCGCTGGCTCTCGCGGAGGATCAATCCTTTGAGGTTTCGGAGTTCGGCGACGGCGAAGACGATCACCGCCCCGTGCCGCGCATCGCGATTCACGCTTTCTGCGAAACCCCGGACACGACCGTGCTGCTTGAGCGCGCAGCGGTCGATCGGCGTTTGTCGAAAACGCATTTGACCGTCCATATGGGCGGTCTCGCCAAGGCGGTCGATCATTTCCAGAGCGCCGCAACGCCCAATCTCGTCATTATCGAGACGCTTGACGGCGGACAGGAGCTGTTCGCGCAGCTCGGCGAGCTCGCTGAAGTCTGCGATCCGTCGACGAAGGTCATCATCATCGGCCGCGCCAACGATATCGGCCTTTATCGCGAACTGATGCGGCAAGGGATCAGCGATTACATCGTTCGTCCCCGCTCGCCGCTGCAAATCATCAAATCGATCGCAACGCTCTATGTCGATCCTTCCGCGCCGCCGATCGGCCGCACCATCGCCTTCGTCGGCGCGCGCGGCGGTTCTGGCTCGTCGACGCTTGCGCACAACGTCGCCTGGTGCTCGGCGGAGGAAATGCAAAGCGACACGGTCATTCTCGACCTCGACCTGCCGTTCGGCACGGCGAGCCTTGATTTCGAGCAGGATCCGACCTCGGGCCTCATCGAAGCGCTCGGCTCGCCCGAACGTCTCGACGACGTCCTGCTCGATCGTCTGCTGCAAAAACACACCGATCATTTGAGCCTTTTCACGGCGCCGAACCTTCTCGATCGCGACTATGACGTCGACGATCAGGCCTATGAGACGGTTATCGACGTCGTGCGCGGCGCGGCGCCGACGATCATCATCGACGTGCCGCATGTGTGGACCGGCTGGTCGAAGCGTCTTTTGCAAACGGCCGACCAGATCGTCATCACCGCGACCGCCGACCTTGCGGCGTTCCGCAACACGAAAAATCTCGTCGACATCATTTCCAGCGCGCGCCCGAACGACGCGCCGCCGCTGCTTGTCATCAACCAGTTCGATCAGAAGCTTTCATCCGTCCAGCCCGCGCAATACGCCGAGCATGTCGGATTAAAGCCGTCGATCGTGTTCAACTGGGAGCCGCAGCTTTTCCATACCGCGGCGACGAACGCCTCGCCGATCGTCGAGGTCGGCGCGAAGACGAAAACCGCCCAGTCGATCCGCGATCTCACCGCGCTTGTGCTCGGGCGCACGCAGACGGCGTCGAAGAAAACCCGCTTCAGCCTCGCAGGTCTGCTCAAGAAGAAATAGGATAACCGATGTTCGGACGCAGAACGGCAGAAGTCGATACGCCTTCGCAAGCGGCCCCCGCCGCGGCGAAACCGAAGGCGGCCGCCCCGAAACCGGCCGCCGCGCCGGCGGCGCCGAAGCCCGCCGCGCCGGCGAAAAAAGCCGCCGCCGCCGCGACGCCGCCGCCGCGCGTGGCCGCCGTCGCCCATCAGCAGCCCGTCGAAATCGGCGGGCGCACGGATGAGTATTTTCAGACGAAGACGACGATCTTCAATGCGCTGATCGATACGATCGACCTGTCGCAGCTCGCGCAGCTCGACACCGAATCGGCGGCTGAGGAAATTCGCGACATCGTCAACGAGATCATCTCGATCAAGAACGTCCAGATGTCGATCGCCGAGCAGGAATCGCTGCTGCAGGACATCTGCAACGACGTCCTCGGCTACGGGCCGCTTGAACCGCTGCTCGCGCGCGACGACATCGCCGACATCATGGTCAACGGGGCCAACCGCACCTTCATCGAAGTCGGCGGCAAAATTCAGCTGACGAATGTGCGTTTCCGCGACAATGCGCAGCTGATGAACATCTGCCAGCGGATCGTCAGCCAGGTCGGCCGCCGCGTCGACGAAGCCTCGCCGATCTGCGACGCGCGCCTTCCGGACGGCTCGCGCGTCAACGTCATCGCGCCGCCGCTGTCGATCGACGGCGCCGCGCTCACCATTCGTAAGTTTAAGAAAGACAAGCTTCGCATTTCGGATCTCGTCAATTTCGGGTCGATTTCTCCGGAAGGCGCGAAAGTGCTTGAGGTCGTCGGCGCCTGCCGCATCAACACGCTGATCTCGGGCGGCACGGGCTCCGGCAAAACGACGCTGTTGAACTGCATGACCGGCTTCATCGAAGAAGACGAGCGCGTCATCACCTGCGAAGACGCGGCGGAACTTCAGCTGCAGCAGCCGCATGTCGTCCGGCTTGAAACGCGCCCGCCTAACCTTGAAGGCCAGGGCGAGGTGACGATGCGCGATCTCGTCAAGAACTGTCTGCGCATGCGTCCTGAACGGATCATCGTCGGCGAGGTGCGCGGCCCGGAAGCGTTCGACCTGCTTCAGGCCATGAACACCGGTCACGACGGCTCGATGGGCACGCTGCACGCGAACTCGCCGCGCGAGGCGCTGCAGAGGGTCGAATCGATGATCACCATGGGCGGCTACAACCTGCCCTCGAAAACCATTCGCGAAATGATCGTCGGTTCGATCGACGTCATCATCCAGGCGGCGCGCCTCAGGGACGGTTCGCGCCGCATCACTCACGTCACCGAAGTGCTCGGCACCGAAGGCGACACGATCATCACGCAGGACCTTTTCGTCTTTGAGGTCACCGGCGAAGACCAGAATGGAAAACTGATCGGCCGACACCGCTCGACCGGCATCGCGCGCCCCGCTTTCTGGGATCGCGCCAAATATTACGGCAAGGAGCAGGAACTGGCCGAGGCTCTCGACGCGGCGGCTGAGTAACGGACGCTATGGATCAGCAACTGATCATGATCGCCGTCCTCGGGCTCGTCGTTATCGGCGCGCTCGCTTTCGTTTTTCTCGCGCCGACGCAGAACGACAAGACCAAAAAACGTCTTTCTTCGTTGGAAACGAAAAAGAATGCGCGGCGCGCCAGCGTCGCGGCGGCGACCGACAAGGAAAACAAGGATCGCCGGAAAAAAGTCTCCGACGCGCTCACCAAAATCGAAAACAAGAGCAAGGAAGCGCAAAAGGCGAAAAAGCGCGCCACGCTCGAACAAAAGCTTGAACAGGCGGGTCTCGCCTTCGGGCCGCGGCAATTCTACATCGGCTCCGTCGTCGCGGCGCTGGTCATGGGCTTTGTCGGCTTCATTTCGGGCCAGAAGCTGCTTGTCACGGTCGGTCTCGTTTTCATCGGCGGTCTCGGCATGCCGAACTGGTTCGTCGGCATGCAGATCAAGAAAAGACAGAAAAAATTCGCCGATGAATTCTCGAACGCCATCGACGTCATCGTGCGCGGCGTGAAATCCGGTCTGCCGGTCAATGAATGCCTGAAGATCATCGCCTCCGAAGCGCCGAAGCCGGTCAATGAGGAATTCGAGCAGCTTGTTGAGGGATTTCGCATCGGCCTGTCGCTGGAGCAGGGCATGACGCGCATGTATGAGCGGATGCCGCTGCAGGAAGTCTCCTTCTTCGGCATCGTCTTGATGATCCAACAGAAAACGGGCGGCAACCTCGCCGAGGCGCTGACCAATCTCGCCGGCGTTCTGCGCGGGCGCAAGCTGATGGAAGGCAAGATCAAGGCGCTGTCGTCGGAAGCCAAAGCCTCGGCGATGATCATCGGCGCCCTGCCGTTTCTCGTCATGGGCGCCGTGAAGCTTTCATCGCCGGACTATCTCGATCCGCTGTTCAACACGCCGACCGGCAACTTCATTCTGCTCGGCGCGGGTTTGTGGATGGGAATGGGCATTTTCGTGATGAAGTCGATGATGAAGATCAAGGTCTAGGCCCCGATGGAAGCGCTCATCAACACGGTCACCGACCGCCAATTCCAGATCTCGCTGCTTGTCGCGCTGGCGGCGATCGCGACCGTCTATACGGTCATCGAGCCGTTCCTGGTTCGCGACCGCACCGAAGAACGGATGAAATCGGTTGTCGAATATCGCGACCGTTTGCGCGCGGCTCAGCGCGAATCCTTCGCTAAGAAGGGCTCTTTGCGCGCCGCATCGGCGCAGGGTTTTCTGAAACAGCTTGTTGAAAATCTGAAGCTGCTCGAAGCGTTCGACTCGAATGAGGCGCGCAAGCAGCTGATGATGGCCGGCTATCGCGGCCAGCGGCCGGTCTTCATCTTCATGGCGGCGCGCATCGGGATGCCGTTCGTCGCCGCTTTCGCCTGCTGGATCTATGTCTACATCCTGAATGGGATCGAGCTTGACAGTTTCGGCAAGCTTTGCGCGGTCGTTCTCGCCTTCTTCGCAGGCTTCTACATCCCGAACGTGCACATCAAGAACGCCGTTTCGAAGCGCCAGTCGAAAATTCAGATCGCCTGGCCGGATGCGCTCGATTTGCTCCTCATCTGCGTTGAGGCGGGCATGTCGATCGAGGTTGCGTTGCAGAAGGTCAGCCAGGAAGTCGCCGGCACCTCGCCCGAACTCGCCGAGGAGCTTGGGCTCACTGTCGCGGAACTCTCCTATCTGCAGGAACGAAAGTCCGCCTATATCAATCTCGCCGAGCGCACGGGTCTCGACGGCGTCAAGGGCGTGACGACAGCGCTCATCCAGTCGGAAAAATACGGAACGCCTCTAGGGCAATCCTTGCGCGTCATGGCGCAGGAAAACCGCGAACACCGCATGCAGGAAGCCGAGCGCAAGGCCGCCGCGCTGCCGCCGAAGCTGACCGTGCCGATGATCGGTTTCTTCCTGCCGGTTCTCTTCGCCGTCATTCTCGGGCCCGCGATCATGGGCGTCATGGGCATCGAGCAATAATCGCCGTCATTCCCTGCCGCGCCGATGGCGCGGCAGAGTGTCGGCGGCGTCGAACCAGCCGATCCGGCTTTCATGATAAATATGATAGAGCGGCGGGATGAGCGTCGGATCATCCAGCGTCGCCGTGTTGACGCTGATTGTCGCCGCCGAGTCATCCTCGCGAAAGACGAGATAGGTTCCGCAAGCCGAACAGAATTCGCGCGTCGCGCGATCGGAAGCGCGAAACCCCGCAGGCGATCCTTTCAGATAGCGGAACCGCGCCGCCGCGACGGCGAAAAACGCGACGACCGGCGCGCCTGACTGACGCTGGCAGGTGCGGCAATGACAATAGCCCGATTCCGGAACCGGGCCGGCGGCGATTTCAAAACGAACGGCGCCGCAAAGGCATCCGCCTTCGGCCGCGTTCGCCAAACTGATCGTCAGGTCTTGATTCATCCGGCGCCTCCGCGATCAACCTAATCGCGGCGCGCGTAAACGTCTATTTCTCGCCTGCAGCGATTTCGTCGAGCGCTTCATGCAGCGGCAGCAAGCCCGCCGCGACCCGATTGCGGCTTTGCGGCTCTTGTCCGAGCCGCTGGCGATAGATCCAGAAATTCGTCAGCACGTGTTCGACGAAATCGCGGCTTTCCGAATTCGGAATGCTCTCGATGAAGAGCAGCGGGTCCTCGATTGAAAGATCGCGTTTCCAGCGGCGCAGATTGCCCGGTCCGCCATTATAGGCGAGCGCCATGCTGAACAGATCGCCCTCGGCGCTCGTCTCAATGAGATGGTTCACGTAATCCTGGCCGATCGACAGGTTGAGCGCGGGATCGTAGAGCTTGTCGCGGCCTTTGCCGCGCTGCAGCGTCCTGTCCTTGGCTACATAGCTCGCCGTGCGCGGCATCAGCTGCATCAGCCCGCGCGCGCCGACGCGGCTTGTCGCCTCGACCTTGAATTTCGATTCCTGGCGCATCAGCGCGTAAAGAAGCGCGCGATCCGCCGTAAAGCCGTTGGCGGGCGCATAGGACGGAACGGGAAAAAGCCCGGATTCGAACGCCGCGCCTTCATGATAGAGCGCAAGATCAAGCTGCGCCGCCGGCAGATCAAGCGCCGATTCAAGCGCCAGAAGATCGACGGCCTGCGCATCGCCGATGCGGCCGTTGATCCAGCGAAACTCCAGATCGGCTTCCGTCACGCGCCCGACTTCGTAAAGCGCGACGGCGCGCTTTACAGCGGGATCGCGCTCAATAAGCGCCTGAAACGCTTCTTCGGTGAGCGCCGGCGCCGCCCAGCGATAATCATAGTCACGACCGAGCTGGGCGAGCGCGAGCTGGCCGTAAAAAGTGAAAGGAAAGGACGCGGCTATTTCAAGCAGCGGCGCGACGTCTTCGACATGACCGTCGGCGAGCGCCGTGCGCGCGGCCCAGAAGCCTGCGGCCGAACGCAGCGCGTCATCTTGTTCGGCGACGCGCGCCATGGCCGCGAAACGGTCATGCGCCGTCGCCATGTCGCCTTCGCGGAAATGGATGAGACCGGAAATCCAGTAGGAGAGCACGGCGACGTCGCCATTGCGCTCAGCGACTTCCTCGGCGATCTCGCCGGCGCGCGCGACATAGCCCTGATAGTAAAAGCTCGCCGCGATCCAGGAGCGCATGCGGTCGAACTGGCGTTCGGTGATCGCGCCGCGCGCGCGATGGCGCTCAATTTCTTTCAGCGCGGCGGTCGCCTGCTCCTTGCGGGCGAGATAGCGCACGCGCCCTTCGATCTGGTTCAGCAGCGGCTTGCCGGTGCGCGCGTAATCGGCGGCGAGATCAGGATGAAGCGGGGCGGAGGGTTCGGCGCGCCATTTGCGCGGCACGGGCGCCAATGTCGGCCCCGTCCCGCGCGGCTGCTTGCGGCGGGCGAGCGCGTAGATGCGGTCGGCGTCAGGATGGTCGGCGTAATAGGCCATCCATTGCTTCAACTCGTCATAGCTCGACCGGTAAGCCGTCGGATGGAGATAGCGCTCCATCTTCACATAGCCGACGAGCGTGGGGTC
Organism: uncultured Alphaproteobacteria bacterium; assembly: GCA_937895955.1. GTDB lineage: Bacteria > Pseudomonadota > Alphaproteobacteria > Caulobacterales > Parvularculaceae > Amphiplicatus. The sequence goes on from CALAZI010000029.1 coordinate 22,546, forward strand.
GCTGAGCGCCGCGATCTTCTGATCCGCCTCGCGCCAGCGCGCGTCCTCCTGCAGGTCGAATATTTCGCGATAAAGCGCCTTGTCTTCTTCTCTCAAGACGGACGGCGAATAGGCGGATGCCGGCGCGACGGCCAAAGCGGCCCATAAGGCTGGCAGCAACAACAAGCGGTGCACGACGCGGCCCCCAAGAGTGACGACTGATGCGCTCGCCGCCAGCATAGGAAGGGCGGCGTTAAGCATCTCTTAACCTCGCAGCGAGTGTTTGAAGATCCGTCCAGGCAAGACGCTTTTGCGCCGGTTGGCGCAACAAAAAGGCGGGATGGAAAACCGGGAGAGCGGGAAAAGCCGCGCCGGAGGCGAGCGTCACGTCGCGCCAGGCGCCGCGCGCCCGCATGATGCCGCTTGCGCCGATCATCGCCTGCGTCGGCACGCCGCCGGCCAGCATGATCGCCGCCGGCTGCGTCAATTCGATCAACCGTTCGACAAAGGGCCGGCAGGCGGCGATCTCCGCCTGGGTCGGCGCGCGGTTGCCTGGCGGGCGCCAGTAGACGACGTTCGAGATCAGCGTGTCGGTCGCGCGCGAACGGCCGATCGCGGCGAGCATCTTGTCAAGCAACTGCCCGGCGCGCCCGACAAAAGGCTTGCCGAGTGCGTCTTCATCGCGCCCCGGCGCCTCGCCGATGACGAGAAGACGCGCGCCCGGAACGCCGTCTGAAAAGACGGTGTTGCGCGCGCCGGCTTTCAGGGGACAGCCCTCAAAGGCGGCGACGGCGGCGGCGAGTTCGTCGTGACTGTTGCAGGCGGCGGCCGCCGCCGCGGCGAGCGCGATCGCCTCATCCGCGCTCGGCTGCGCGGGGCGCGCGATATGGGTGACGCTGGCCGCTGCAGTTCGCGCCGGCGTCGCCGGCTTGACGGACGCCGCCGGCTGAAACCGATCGACGGGTTCGGCGTCGACAGCCTCGTCGACGCCGGCGTCGACATACCAGCGCAACAGCGCGCGCGCAGCGTCCGATCGGTCAAATTCCTGCATCGACACTAGGCATCACAAGCGCGGGCGAAGGTCAAACGCTGACGGCGAAAAGGCATTGCGCCGCATAGTATAAGGGCAAACCCCAGAGGCGATTGAGAAAATTCTCCGCGCCGAAGCGGTCGCGCGCGACGGAGAGGTCCGAAAGGGCGAATGCGGCTGCGGCGATTGCGAGGCGAAGACTTCGCCCGTCAGGCTCCGCCGCCCAATGACCGAAGCTCGCCGCGACCATCAGACTGATAATGACGCAATAGGCGATGACGGGCGCGCGAAAGCTTCCAAGCCCGCCCCACAGCGATTTCAGGACAAACAGGGACAGCGCGCCGCCGGCGGCGAGACCTGCGACGGCCGCCGGCCCGACCGAAAGGCCGCCATGCGCGAAAGCCGCGATATAGGCGCCGTGCCCGGCCGCGAAGGCGCCCATGCCGGCGAGGAAGGCCGGGGCGGCTCTCGACAACAGCAGGACGTCGCCGAGCGCGCAAAGAAAAAGACCGGCGAGAATGATCGATCCGAAAGCCGTCTCCAAAGCGCCCGCAGCGATCGCCGCCAGAATGAACGCAAGCGAGGCGAGCGGCTTGAACAGGCGCTTCCTCGCCGCGTCCTCCCTGCGCTCGGCGTGCAAGAGGCCGGCGACGGACGCCCCGCAAAGAAAAAGAAAAAAGGCTGGATTCATGGAGTTTTCGGCTGGCGGCGCGGTTCGGCGAAAGGCTTCGGCTTGGCGGCGTGGCATTTGGCCCTGAATTTTGCCAAAAGCAAACGCTCAACTCCGCCGGGCGCAGCGCAGGCTGCGGATTCAATGAGGATTTAAGGGATGGCTGACGACGCGCCGCAACGCGAAAGCATGGAGTTCGACATCGTGATCGTCGGCGCGGGTCCCGCAGGTCTTTCGGCCGCCATGCGCCTAAAGGAGCGCGCCGCGGAAGCTGGAAGCGATCTTTCCGTCGTCGTCGTCGAAAAAGGATCGGAAGTCGGCGCGCATATTCTGTCCGGCGCCGTCCTCGACCCCTCCGGCCTTGATGCGCTGATCCCGGACTGGCGCGGCAAAGGCGCGCCGGCGACGGTCGAGGTGACGTCGGAAAGCTTCAAGCTGCTGGGGCCTTCCGGCTCCATCCCGCTGCCCGTCTTCGCGATGCCGCCGATGGTCAAAAATCACGGCAACTACATCGTCTCGATGGGCAATCTCTGCCGCTGGCTCGCCGAGCAGGCCGAAAGCCTCGGCGTCGACATTTATCCTGGCATGGCGGCGTCGAAGCTTCTTTATCGGGATGACGGATCGGTCAGGGGCGTCGTCGTCGGCGAGGTCGGCGTCGGCAAGGACGGTCAGCGAACGGATCATTATGAGCCGGGAATGGAGCTTTGCGGCAAATATGTTCTGATCGCCGAAGGCGCGCGCGGCTCGCTCGCCAAGCAATTGGTCGAAAAATTCGATCTTGATGCGGGACGCGATCCGCAGAAATACGGCATCGGCCTGAAAGAGCTCTGGGAAATCGCGCCCGAAAAATCCCGGCCCGGCCATATTCAGCATACGTTCGGCTGGCCGCTCGACAATCAAACCGGCGGCGGGTCGTTCCTGTATCATTACGACGACAACACGATCGCGCTCGGTTTCGTCGTGCACCTTAACTACAAAAACCCTTATATCTATCCGTATGCGGAATTCCAGAAATTCAAGACGCATCCGGAAATCGCCGAGCTTCTCGAGGGCGGCAAGCGCATCGCCTACGGCGCGCGCGCGATCACCGAAGGCGGCTATCAGTCGGTGCCCAAACTCGCCTTTCCGGGCGGCGCGCTGATCGGCTGCTCGGCGGGCTTCGTCAACGTGCCGCGCATCAAGGGCAATCATAACGCCATGCTGACCGGCATGATGGCGGCGGACGCCGCTTTCGACGCCGTCGCCGCCGGGAGAGAAGGCGACATTCTCGACGCTTATGAGGCGGCCTATGACGCCTCGCCGGTCAAACGCGAGCTTAAAAAAGCGCGCAACGCCAAGCCCTTATGGTCGAAATTCGGGACGCTTGTCGGCGGGATCGCGCTTTCAGGGCTTGATCTGTGGACCAACACGGTCGTTCCCGGCTTTTCGATTTTCGGCACGCTGAAACACGGCAAGACCGACGCCGCGGCGACAGAGCCCGCCGCGAAATTCAAGCCGATCGATTATCCGCGGCCCGACGGCGCGCTCACCTTCGACCGGCTCACCAATGTTTCATTTTCGGCCGTCAATCACGAGGAAAACCAGCCCGCGCATCTCAAGCTTAAGGACCCGTCAATCCCGATCGCGGTAAACCTGCCGCAATACGCCGAACCGGCGCAGCGCTATTGCCCGGCCGGCGTTTACGAAATCCTGACCGAGGAAGGCGGGACCGATCCGAAGTTTCAGATCAACGCGCAAAACTGCGTCCACTGCAAAACCTGCGACATCAAGGATCCTTCGCAGAACATCGTGTGGACGACGCCGGAAGGCGGCGGCGGCCCCAACTACCCGAACATGTAAGCGTAATGCGAGGAACGGCGTTTTGAAGATTGGAAGATGCATCGCGGCGATCGGCGCCCTTGTGGCGCTCACCTCGTGCGCGACGGCGCAGACGCCGTCGACGAGCGCAGGCGAGTATTTGTCGGGACGTCTCGCCGCCGGACTGAACGATATCGACGCTGCGGCGCGCAGTTACGGCGCGGCCGTCGCCGCCAATCCGGACGATATCGACATCGTCAGGAGCGCGTTTCTTTTTTACGTCGCCGCCGGCGAGATAGAAGCTTCCGCGCCTTACGCGCGCACGCTTATCGCTGCCGGCGAGGATAAGGGGCTTGCCTCGCTGACGCTCGCCCTGATCGATCTGAAACATGGCGATCTTCACGCTGCGCGCGACCGGGCGAAAGGCGAATTCGCCGAGCCGCTGGCGAATTCGGCAGCGTTCATCGCCGGCGCGTGGATCGAGGCGGAGATTGCGGGACCGGCGGCGGGCGTTTCCGCGTTCGATCTCGGCAAGGATGTCTTCACCGGCTTCAATCCGACCTTCAAGGCGATGCTGCTTGAGGAAAGGGGAGACATCGAAACCGCCGGCGCCGCGCATCAGATTTCCGTCGCTTCTTTCGGCGGGCCGATCGGGCGCGCCGCTTACGGCGCCTTTCTCGAGCGTCACGGCGAAGAGGGCGCTGCGCGCGATTATTATCTGCAGCTCAAGAAAGAAGGCGGCGCATCGCGCCGGCTTGCGCTCGCCGGCCTTGCGCGCCTCGAAAAAGGACGGCCGTCGACGGAATTCACGAATGTCGCCGCGCGCGATGGCGTCGCCATGGCGCTTTATCTTTTCGCCGGCAATCTCATCCAGCAATCGGCTGAAGAAATGCAGCGCGCGAGCGAAGCCGGTTTCCGGATAACCGAACGCCCGTTCAACCTGCCGCTCGCGCTTTCCGAACTCGCCGTCTATCTCGATCCCGATCTCGCCGATGCGCGCCGGCTGATCGGCTCGATCCACAACATTTACGGCAATTACGATGCGGCCAGGGCGGCTTTCGCGGCGGTCAAGCCTTCATCGGCGCAATTTGAACAGGCGCAGATTGAAATCGCCAACAGCCTCGCCGCCGAAGACAAGATCGATGCGGCGATCGCGACGCTGAAATCGGCAGTGCGCCGCGACCGCGACGCGGAAGACGCGCGCTTGACGCTCGCCGGCTATTACGCCGCCGACAATCGTCATGATGAAGCGGTGAAAGAGGCGAGCCGCGCGATCGCCCGGCTGGAAGAGCCGCCGCCGGTCGACGCTTGGCGCCATTACATCACGCGCGCGGCGTCGCTGCTTGAGCTTGACCGGTTCGACGATGCGGAACGCGATCTCAAAAAAGCGGTTGAAATCGCACCCGAAGAGCCGGTCGCGCTCAATTATCTCGGATATTCCTGGGCCGAGCGCGGGATCAATCTCGACGAAGCGTTCAGCCTCATTGAAAAAGCCGTGGCGCTGAGACCGCAATCGGGCGCCATTATCGACAGCCTCGGCTGGGCGCATTATCAGCGCGGCGAGTTCGAGGAGGCCTTGCCGCATCTTGAAAAGGCGGCCGCGCTGGAGCCCGCCGACCCGACGGTGACGGACCATCTCGGCGACGTTTATTGGCGGCTCGGCCGCAAAACCGAAGCGCGGTTTCAATGGGAGCGCGCGCTTGAACTCGATCCGAAGGATCAGGCGCGCGCACTGATCGAGAAAAAGCTGGAGTCGGGTCTCGACCCTGTCGCGCCGCAATGATCCGTGAAATCGCGCCGGCGAAAATCAATCTCTATCTCCATGTCGGACCGCTGCGCCCGGACAGGCTGCATGCGCTTGAAAGCCTTTTCGTGTTTGCGGACGCCGGCGATGCGGTCGAGGTTGCGCCGGCGGACGACCTCTCTCTAAGCATGTCGGGGCCGTTTGCGGCTCCGCTCTGCGCCGAACCGGTCGAGCGAAATCTGGTCATGCGCGCCGCGCGGCTTTTGAAGGCCGAGGCCGGGGTCAGCGCGGGCGCGGCGTTGTCGCTCGACAAACGTCTTCCTGTCGCCGCCGGGATCGGCGGCGGATCGTCGGACGCGGCCGCCGCGCTGCGCGCCCTGATCCGGTTGTGGAAAATCGATATTCCGGCCGCCGACCTGCGCCGGCTGGCTTTCCGCCTCGGCGCCGATGTGCCGGCCTGTCTCGCCCGCCGGCCGGTTTGGGTCGGCGGCGCGGGCGAAATCCTCGCGGCCTCGCCTACCCTGCCGCCGCTCTGGGTCTGCCTCGCCAATCCTGGCGTCGCCAGCCCGACAGGGCCTGTTTTCCGCGCCTTTGACGCCGCCAATCCGGCCCCGGACGCCCCGCAAAGGCCGTCGATCCGCGGCGCGGGGTACCGGCGGGTCACATCGCTGATGGAAAATTCCCGCAATGACCTTCAGCCGATTGCCATCGCCGGCGAACCTGTGATCCAAGCGGTGATCGAACGCCTTGCGGCGCGCTCCGGCGCGCTTGCTGCGCGCATGTCGGGCAGCGGCGCCACGGCGTTCGGTCTTTTTTCTTCGGCCGACGCCGCTCGGCGGGCCGCGCGGGAGATGAACGGGCGAGGCTGGTGGTCGATGAGCGCGAAACTGAGCGCCGCCGATCCGTCGGAACGGTGTGCTGAATGCTGATGGCGTTGGCGGCGATGATCCTGGCGGCGGCTGCGGTTGCGGGCGTTGTCGCCTATGGCGCGGCGAAGTTTTTCGCCGCCCGCAGCTTTCTCCAGGATCGCCCGAACGGCCGTTCAAGCCACCGCGCCGTGACGCCTCGCGCCGGCGGGATCGCCATTTTCGCGGGCTTTGCTGTAGCGACCGTCCTGTTCACCCTCTTTCTGGCGGTCTACGGCCATCAGGATACGAGCGCTTTTCTGAAGTTCTTCGTTTTGGCGTTCCTCGCCTTTGCGTTCGGCGCGCTTGACGACGCGCGAACGTTCAGCGCGCGGATAAAGCTGCTTGCGCAGGTTGCGATCGCCGCCGGCTTTGTCGCCGCTTTCGGCGCCGTTCAAACGCTGCCGGCGCCGTTTGTCGGCGCCGTCGATCTTGGCGCGGCGGCGTTTCCGCTCACCGTTTTCTGGATCGTCGCTTTCATGAACGTCTTTAACTTCATGGACGGCATCAACGGCATCGCCGCGTCCTGCGCGCTCTTCGTTCTTTCGGCGCTGGCCGTCGTTGCGGCGGGAGAGGCCGCTTCCTTTGCGCCGCCGGCGCTCTTTCTCGCCTGCGCGCTGTTCGGATTCCTGCCGCTCAATCTTCCGCACGGACGCATTTTCATGGGCGACGGCGGCAGCCAGTTCGTCGGCTTTTCCATCGCGGCGCTCGCCGTTCTGACCGCCAAGCAAGGCGGCGTTTCGCCGATGTTCACGCCGATCGCCTTTCTTCCTTTCATCTTCGACGTCGCCTTCACGCTCATTCATCGCGCGCGGCGCGGCCGAAACGTTTTCGCCGCCCATAACGAACATCTTTACCAGCTGCTTGTCCGGCTTGGCGGCGCGCATGAAACGGTGACGACGCTTTATCTGACGCTGATCGTCATTTCGACGACGACGGCGCTTGTCGCCAACACATTCGGCGCTGCGTTCCAATACGCCGCCGCTCTGGCGCTGACGCTCGCCTTCCTTGCGCCGGCGCTGATCATTTACGCCCGCGCGTCGAAAGCGGGTCTCTTCGCGGGTGCAGCCGAAAAGGCGCGCGCGGAGCCCGCGGTCGAGGACGCCGCATTCCGCACGGCTGCGGAATAGATCGAAAAATTACGAAATGCGCGAGGCTGAGCTGATCGCGAGGTCGGCGAGCGCGCGCGTATAGGCGTTCTGCGGCGCGCGGGCGAGATCGTCGACGGCCCGCGCGGCGTAGCGCTTGGCGCAGGCGATCGTGTCGTCAAGCGCTCTCGTCGCAACGATGAGCTTTCGCGCCTGATCGAAATCGCCGTCTTTCTGCCGGCCTTCCGCAATCGTGCGCCGCCAGAAATCGCGATCGGCGCCGGATGCGCGATCAAACGCATAGACGACAGGCAGCGTCATTTTTCCCTCGCGGAAATCGTCGCCGACCGTTTTGCCGAGCGCGTTTTCGCGCCCTGAATAATCGAGCGCGTCGTCGATCAGCTGATAGGCGATGCCGAGATTGCGGCCGAAGGAGCGCAAGGCTTCCTCGCTGTCCGCATCGGCGCCCGCGATCACCGCGCCGGCTTGCGCGGCCGCGGCGAAGAGCGCCGCCGTTTTCGATTCGACGACGGCGAGATACATCTCGAAGGTCGCTTCGAGGTTCTTCTGCGTTGCGAGTTGCAAAACTTCGCCTTCGGCGATGACCCCGGCGGCGCGCGACAAGATTTCCAGAACGCGCAGATCGCCTGCGGCGACCATCAGTTCGAACGCCTGCGAAAACAGGAAGTCGCCGACAAGGACGCTTTCCTTGTTGCCCCAGATGACGTTGGCCGTCGATGCGCCGCGTCGCAGCGAGGAATCGTCGACGACGTCGTCATGCAGAAGCGTCGCGCCATGAATGAGTTCGACCGCGGCGGCGAGGCTGATATGATGATCGTTCCGGCAGTCGAACATCCGCGCCGTCGACAGGGTCAGAAGCGGGCGCAGGCGCTTGCCGCCGGCGTTGATCAGATGCCCGCCGATCTCGGCGATCATCGGGCTCTGCGATTTCAGCGCCATCAGGATCGTCGCGTTGACGTCGTTGAGATCGGACGCGCACAGGAATTTCAAATCGCCGACAAGGGCGGAGAAATCGCGCATCTCGCCGTCTGCGCTCGTTTTGGAGGGACGGGCGGGCGATAGGGATGTGACGGCTAAATCCACTGAAATCCGAAAGAGCTTAATTTCGCCTCGGAGATTGGGCTTGGCGGATCGCCGGGTCAAGGCGCGCGGTTGCGGCCTATTGGGCCGATCGCGCCGACCTGAAACAAATCACGAATGATTGAAGGGCGCGATGGAGCGGTTCAGATGCGCGCCAGGGCGTTGGCGCGGCGCGCGCCATTGATTGATCGAGCGTGGGATCGCCGATAAACTGCCGCTGACGCGCAATTTGGCGCGCCTCCCGTGTCGGGGCGCGCCGGAAAAGGATGGCGATGAATACGACTGCTGGGATTGTCGCCGGACTTCTTGTCGCGGGCGCCGCCGTGACCGTTTACCGTTTCGCGCGGCGCCAGGCGGATCAGATCCGTGCGGCGATCGATGAATTTCGCGGCGCCGGTTCCGGCCGGGGCGCCGTCATCGAATTTGAAAAAGACCCTGAGACGGGCGTTTACCGCCGGCGGGGCTGACCGGCCGAAAACACCATCGCGCGCCTGTGCGATTGCGATCCTGGTCGACAGGCGCAAGGCGCGTTCGCGCGGCGGCAAATCCCGACTATAGTCCCTCCATCGACCGGCGCCGCCGGTCTTCGACCGGAACGGACGATGGCGGAACGGCTCGCCTTTATCGATTTCGAAGCCTCCGGGCTCGGCGCGCGTTCCTGGCCGATCGAGGTCGGCTGGGCGTTTGAGGACGGCGCCGGCGAATCGTTTCTGGTCAGCCCGGCGCCTGAATGGTCGCTGGACGATTGGGATCCGCGCGCCGAAAAGCTGCATGGCGTTTCGCTCAAAATGCTGAGCGATCTCGGCGTCAGCGCCGAAACGGCCTGCGACCGCGTTTCCGCGGCGCTCGCCGGCTGCGCCGTCTATTCCGACGCGCCCGACTGGGACTCGTTCTGGATGATGCGCCTCTTCGACGCGGCGGCGCGCAAGAGCGCGATCCGCATCCGCGATTTTTCAACGCTGATGGCGCCCCTGGCGCCGGAAAAAAAAGCGCAATTGCTGTCGCAAGCCGATCGCCAGGCGCCGCGTCGACATCGGGCGGGCGAGGATGCGCTGCATCTCGTCGCCGTTTTCCGTCTTTCAAAAGATCTTTGAACCGGACGCGCGCTTGATGTCACTCGCCGCAGATGAAGCTGTCGACCGGATGTTCGCGCCGCTCAGCGACGGCGAGATCGCCCTTCGCCGCTTCGGCGCGGCGGGCGCGCCGCGACTTCTGTTCGCTCACGCCAACGGATTTTGCGCCTCCGCCTATCGCCGGATGTTTGAGGCGATGGGCGATGCGTTTGACATTTTCGCGGTCGATTTGCGCGGGCACGGACGATCGCGTTTGCACGCCGATCCGGCGGCGCATAGCGATATGCGCGTTTATGCGCGCGATATCGCCGAGCTTCTTGATGCGCTCGGCGGAGAAGCGGCGGGCCCCTGGACGCTCGCCGGCCATTCGCTCGGCGCCGTCAGCGTGACGCTCGCATCGGTCGGGCGGCGCGACGTCGCCGCGCTGCGGCTCATTGAACCGGTTGCGACGCCTTACTGGTTTACGTTCGCCGCGCGCACGCCGCTCTGGCCGTTCCTGGCGGCGCAGCTTCCTCTGGTCAAAGGCGCGCGCGGGCGGCGCGGGCATTTTCCGGACAGGGATTTCGTTCGCCGACGCTACGCCTCGAAATCGCTGTTCGCGGGCTGGGCCGACGGCGTTCTCGACGACTATCTCGAGGACGGTCTTTATGAAACGCAGGACGGCGTCGCGCTTTCCTGCTCTCCGGCCTGGGAAGCGGCGAGCTTTTCCGGCCACGGCCATGATTTCTGGGCGGCGGTCAGACAGGCGCCGGCCCCGATCTCGGTCCTGGCGGCCCGCCATCCCTCGACGACAACCCGGCCTTTCGCTCTGAGGCGGCTCCAAAAGGCGGGGGCGAAGATCGTCATGGTTGACGGGCTGACGCATCTGGCGCCCTTCGAGGACCCGGCGCGCGCCGCGCGGTTTTTGCTCGGCGACTAGGATCGCCAAACCGGCCTTGGAGCGCGGCGCTCTTTTTGCTAAGGCCTTCCGCGAGTTAGCCGCCGCCAAGGCGGCGCGCGGCCGCTTTCGGGCGTCGCTGCATCATTTGAGTAGGGAAGAATCCATGAGCCAGACGCCCGCCGCGCCGCAGATCAACGGCAAAATGTTCCTTTTTGAGAAGCCCGAGCTCTTGAGCCGCGAGCATCACGGCAAGCTCGGCCTCGACGCCGCAAAGAAGCCCTTCAGCTTTTGCGCGCATGTCCGCGCCATTCCGCTGACGATTTCCGAAGTCGTCGAGGCGGCCAAGCACTATCCGGTCGTTTTTTATTCGCAGGAAGAGCCGCTGCCGATCGCCATTCTCGGCTTCAACAGCGACATCAACCTGTTCGTCGATGAAGAGGGCAATTGGGAAGAGCACGCCTATATCCCGGGCTATCTGCGCCGCTATCCCTTCGCGCTCGCCGGCGAAACCGGGGGCGATCGTTACGCGCTGGTTCTCGACGCCGCCTATGAAGGGCTGTCGGCGAAGGCTGAGCGCAAGCTGTTCGAGAATAATGAGCTCAGCGCGTTCGCCAAGAGCGCGATGGAATTCACGACGACCTATGAAACCGATCGCCGGCTTACCGACCGGATCATGAAGGAACTGAAAAAGCTGGACATCATTCATTCGCAGACGGCGCAATACACGCCGGCCGGCGAGACGGCGCCGCGCACTTTCGCGCAATATTTCGGCATCGACGAGCAGCATCTCAATAAGCTGACCGACGAGCAGTTTCTCGAATTGCGCAAGATGAACGTGCTGCCGGTCATCTACGCGCACCTCGTATCGCTCAACAATTGGCGCTCGCTCATCGGCCGCCGCATGAAACGTCTCGGCGTCAGCGAGCTTGAAGCGGTTTCCGGCCAGCGTCCGTCATAGGCGTTCAAAACAAAGCGAGCATCGCTTTCCCGCCCGCCGGTCATATTGGCCGCGCGGGCGGTCTCGCGTAAGGAGGGGCGATGCGCCTTTCCGTTTTTCTTGCGATCATCCTTGCGCTGACGACGCCGGCATACGCGGCCTCGTCCGTGGTCACCGATCACGCCTCGTCGCGCCTGATCGCTGAAACCGACGGCGTCGAACCGGGCGGCGTTCTCAGTCTCGCTTTTGCGCAGGAGCTTGAAGACGGCTGGCACGTCTATTGGAAAAACCCTGGCGATTCCGGCCTGCCGCTTGAATTCAAATGGCGCTTGCCAGCGGGCGCCGAAGCGGGCGCGATCGACTATCCCGCGCCGCATCGCATCCAGATCGGGCCGCTTGTCAATTTCGGCCATGAAGGCGCGCCGGTTTTCCTGACCAATCTAACGGCGCCGGCGGATGCGCCGGTCGGCTCCCGTTTCGACATCGCGCTCGAGGCGACCTGGCTTATCTGCGCCGACATTTGCGTGCCGGAGACCGGGAGTTTTTCGCTTTCCGTTCCGGTCGTCGAAAAGGCGTCGCCCGATCCGGCGCAGGCGTCGTTGTTTGCGAAAGCGCGCGCGGCGGCGCCGTCGCCGCTCGAAGGGAAGGCGCATTACGCCGTACAGGGATCAACGCTGACGCTCGACATTCCGGCAGTCGATGTTGATGAAGCCTATTTCTTTCCCGACATGGCGGGCGTTTCCGAACCGGCGGCCGACCAGCGCATACGGAAAAAAGGCGACCGCCTTTCGCTGACAATTGTCGGCGCCGCCGCGCTCTCCTCGATCGCGGGCCCGCTGTCAGGCGTCGTTCAACTCGGCGAGGGCGACAGCGCGCAATGGCGGTCCCTGACGGCGGAACCCGCCGGCGTCGCGCCGGGCGATGGTCAAAAACCGGGCGGGTCAATCATCGCGCTCCTTATCGCCGCCTTCTTCGGCGGGGCGATCCTCAATCTCATGCCCTGCGTTTTTCCGATCCTCTTCGTCAAAGCCGCCTCAATGGCGAAAGCCGCAAGCGGCGATGCGCCGTTGCTGCGCCGGCATGGCGCGCTTTACGGCGTCGGCGTCGTCGCAAGTTTCGCGGCGCTTGGCGGCTTGCTCCTTGTCCTGCGCGCCGGGGGAGAGGAAATCGGCTGGGGTTTCCACCTTCAATCGCCGGCCGTCGTCGCCCTGTCGGCTTACGTCCTTTTTGCGGTCGGACTTAATCTCGCCGGCGCGTTTCATGTCGGCGCGAGCGTTCAAAATCTCGGATCGGGACTCGTCGCGGGCCGAAACGGCGATTTTTCCGCCTTCATGACCGGCGTTCTCGCCGTCATCGTCGCCGCGCCCTGCGTCGGCCCGCTCCTGACCGCGCCGGTCGGCGCCGCGGCGGTCCTGCCGCCCTTTGAGGGCTTTTCGATTTTCATCGCGATGGCGCTCGGGCTCGCCGCGCCTTACGTCCTCATTTCTTTTGCGCCAGGCGCTGCGCGCCTCCTCCCGAAGCCCGGCCCCTGGATGGATCGCTTCCGTCAGGCGCTCGCCTTTCCGGTTTTCGCCGCCGCCGGCTTTTTCGTCTGGGTGCTCGCCGCCCAGACGGGCGGGAAGGGTCTCGCGCTGGCGATCGCCGGGCTGATCGCCGTCGCGCTGGCCGCGCGCCTGTGGGAATGGGGCCGGACGACGAAGGGCTTTAAAGTCGCCGCCTTGATCGCGCTTGTCGCCGCGCTCATTCCGGTCGCTCTGTTGAAGCCGGCGGAGGCCGCTGCGCCGAGAGCGGGCGCGATCGCATTTGATGCCGCCGATATCGAGGCGCGCCGCCAGGCGGGCGAGCGGCTTTTCATCGATTTCACCGCCGCCTGGTGCGTCACCTGCCAGGTCAACAAGCTGACCGTCCTCTCCTCGCCCGCCGTTAAGGCGGCTTTTGAAGAGGCGGGCGTCGGTTATGTGACGGCGGATTGGACCAATCGCGACCCCGCCATCGAACGCGCGCTCGCTTCATTCGGCGCCAATGGCGTGCCGCTTTACGTCTATTATCCCGCCGGCGGCGAGGCGATTGTCCTTGACCAGCCGCTTACCGAACGCCGGATTTTGGCGGCGCTGAACGGCGCCCCCGGATAAGATCCATCGAAAGGAAACGTCCCGATGCTGAAACTGTCCCTTCTCGCCGCCGCCATGTTCGCCGCCGGTCCGGCTTTTGCCGGACCCGCCATCGACGCCGCTGCTCCCGCCTTTGCGGGCGAAACATCCGCCGGCGAAACGATTTCCCTTGCGCAGTTCAAAGGCGAGCTCGTGGTGCTCGAATGGACGAATGACGGCTGCCCCTTCGTCCAGAAGCACTATCAGACCGGCAATATGCAGAAGACCCAGCGCGCCGCGAATGAGGCGGGCGTCGTCTGGATCACGGTCATCTCCTCAGCGCCCGGCAAGCAGGGCCATGCCGACGCCGCGCGGGCGAATGAGTTGACCGTCGGATACGGGGCCGCGCCCGATCACGTGCTGCTCGATCCCGAAGGCGTCGTCGGCAAGGCCTATGGCGCGAAAACGACGCCGCAAATGGCGCTGATTGATGAAAAGGGCGTCCTTCGCTACGCCGGCGCGATCGACGACAGGCCGACCGCCGATCATGCGAGCATCGAGGGGGCGACGAATTACCTGCTGGCGGCGCTCGGCGAGGTCTCGGCCGGCAATCCGGTCTCGGTCAGGGAGACCCGGCCTTACGGCTGCTCGGTCAAATACGGATCGTGAATTCTAGCGCGAGGCGTCGGCGAAAAGTTCAAGCGCCGGCGCCGCAACCTGCGGCTCAACCGCCTTGAAGGCGAAAATCGCAGTGACCGCGAGCGTGACGATAAGATTGCGCGCGAGACGATGGATGATTGTCGAGGAGCGGGCGGTTGAGATCATGGCGTCACTCTTTACTGTGCCATCATTAAAATCCGTTGAGGCTCATGCCTAAAATCCATATCAATTCGCGCTATCGCATCGGCGATACGAACGCTTAAGGTTAATGAGGCGATGAGCGACATCACCAAAAGCGCGGCATGGGCCCGGCTTGAAACGCAGCGGGACGCGCTTCGCAAACGTCGGACCATTGATCTTTTCAACGCCGATCCGAAGCGCGCCGAGGTTTTTTCGATCGAGGCGGCGGGGCTTTATCTCGATTATTCGAAAAACCGCATCTCTAGCGAAGCGCGCGCGGGCCTTGTCGATCTCGCCGGCGCCGCCGATCTCAAGGGCGCGATCCGCGCGATGTTTTCGGGCGAGAAAATCAACACAACGGAAAATCGCGCCGTCCTGCATGTCGCGCTGAGGGATTTTTCAAGCCGCGCCTATAAGGTCGACGGCGTCGCTGTCGCGCCGCTCGTCGCGGCCGAACGCGCCAGGATGGAAGCCTTCGCCCGGAAATACGAAGCGGGCGCGCTGAAAGGCTTTTCCGGCGCGCCGCTCGATGCGATCGTCAATATCGGCATCGGCGGGTCCGATCTCGGCCCCTTGATGGCGGTTGAAGCGCTTCGCCCCTTCTGGCTCAAGGGTCGCGCCGCGCATTTCGTCTCGAATGTCGACGGCCAGCATCTCGCCGATGCGCTTGAGGGGCTCGATCCGGCGAAAACGCTGTTCATCGTCGCGTCGAAAACCTTCACGACGCAGGAAACGATGACGAACGCGCAAAGCGCGCGGGACTGGTTCCTGAAAAGCGGCGGCAGCGAAAAAGACATCGCGAAACATTTCATCGCGCTGTCGACCAATGAAAAGGCCGTGACGGATTTCGGCATTGCGCCTGAAAACATGTTCCAGTTCTGGGACTGGGTCGGCGGGCGCTATTCGATGTGGTCGGCGATCGGGCTTTCGATCGCGCTGCAATGCGGCTGGGACGCCTTTGAAGCGATGCTGAAAGGCGCGCATCAGATGGACGCGCATTTCGCCGCCGCGCCGCTCGAAGAAAACATGCCGGCGATGCTTGCGCTTGTCGGCGTCTGGAACCGGAATTTCGAAGGCGCGGCCGCGCACGCCGTTCTCCCCTATGACCAGCATCTCCATCGACTGCCCGCCTATCTCCAGCAGCTCGATATGGAATCGAACGGCAAGGCGACGACCAAATCCGGCGCCCGCTCCATCTGCGCGACCGGCCCGATCCTCTTCGGCGAACCGGGCACCAACGGGCAGCACGCTTTCTATCAGCTCATTCATCAGGGAACGGATATCATCGCCTGCGACTTCATCGCGGCGGCGAAATCCGCTTCGCCGCTCGGCGATCATCATGAAAAGCTGCTCGCGAATTTTCTCGCGCAGACAGAAGCGTTGATGCTTGGGCGCAGCGCGGATGAGGCGCGCGCCGAACTCGCCGCCGGCGGCATGGGCGCGAAAGAGATCGACGCGCTCGCGCCGCACAAGGTCTTTCCGGGCGACCGGCCGACCAATTCGATAGTGATGGAGCGTCTGACGCCGGAAACCTTGGGCGCGCTCGTCGCGCTTTACGAACACAAGATCTTTTGCCAGGGCGTCGTCTGGGGGATAAATTCCTTTGACCAATGGGGCGTTGAACTCGGCAAGGCGCTGGCGAAGGAAATTCTTCCCGAGATCGCGGCGCTTGGGCAGAAAAAATCGCCAACGAAAAATCATGACGGCTCGACGCGCCGGCTGATCGAAAAGATCAACGCCATGCGCGCCCGACAGGGAGAGTGAGATGCTGAAAAAGATAATCATCGCGGGTTTGGCGTTGCTTGTTCTCGCCGCCTGCGAGGACCGGAAGCGCCCTGAACCTGTCGTGCCGCCGGCGCCGGAGGAAAGCGTCGCCGAAGTCGCGGCTGACGATTACGGCGCCGTCGCGGATGAACCCGTCGTCCAAGAATCAGCCGCGCCGATTGCGACGAAAGCCGACGCCCTCGAATGGCCGGCGACAAATCTTCACGCGAAGATCGTCACGTCGAAGGGAGACTTGCTGGTCGATCTCTATCCCGAACAGGCGCCGCAAACCGTCGCCAATTTCATTCAATACGCAGAAGACGGCCATTATGATCGTCTGATCATTCACCGCGTCGTGCCGGGCTTCGTCATTCAGGGCGGCGGCTACAACAAATATTGGAGCGAGCGGCCGACGCGCGATCCCGTCCCCTATGAGGGCGACAACGGTCTCGGCAATTACAGGACGACGCTCGCCATGGCGCGCACGATGGACCCGAACAGCGCCGCCGCGCAGTGGTATGTCAATCTTCGCGACAACAACGATCAGCTCGATCATTTCGTCAATGATCTCGGACCGCGTTACGGCTACGCCGTCTTCGGCCGCGTGGTGGGCGGCATGGACGTCGCCGACGCGATCGGATCGCTTCGAACCGGCGCCGGCGGCCCCTTTCCGGCCGAAGTGCCGGTCGAAACCGTCACCATCAGCCGCGTCGACATCATTGAGGATCGCCCATAACGCGCCGGGCGCAAAATCGGAAACCGGTTTTACGCGAAATGGCGCGCTGGAATGGGAAATTGATCATCGGGCGCGATTTGACGATCGCGCCCGGGATCTGAGCGCGTTGCGCCTCGGCGCGCCTTCGGCTATCCCGCCGCGATGGCTAAAAAAGACAAACCGCAAAGGCCGAAGGCGCGAATCCCGCGCGGCTTCCGCGACCGGCTCGGCGCGGAGATCGCCGCCGAGCGTGAGATGCTGGCGCGCATTTCGGCGGTTTACGAGTCGTTCGGCTTCGACCCGCTTGAAACGCCGGCCTTTGAATATACTGACGCGCTCGGCAAATTCCTGCCCGATATCGATCGCCCGAATCAGGGCGTCTTCTCGCTGCAGGACGATGACGAGCAGTGGATGAGCCTGCGCTATGATTTAACGGCGCCGCTCGCGCGTTACGTCGCTGAAAATTACGACGCGCTGCCGAAACCTTTCCGCCGTTACGCCGTCGGCCCGGTCTGGCGCAATGAAAAGCCGGGACCGGGGCGCTATCGCCAGTTCACGCAATGCGACGCCGACACGGTCGGCGCGGCCGCGCCGCACGCCGACGCGGAAATGTGCATGCTTTACGCGGAAGTCCTTGAGGCGGCCGGCGTTCCCGTCGGGGAATTTATCGTCCGCGTGTCAAACCGCAGGATTGTCGACGGGCTATTCGAAAAGCTCGGGCTCGGCGGCGAGGGCGACGCTCAAACGCGCCTCAACGTCATGCGATCAATGGACAAGTTCGATCGTCTTGGCGAGGCGGGGGTCCGGCTTTTGTTGGGACCCGGACGAAAGGATGAAAGCGGCGACTTCACGAAAGGCGTCGGGCTTTCGGATGCGAAGATCGATTCGGTCGTCGCCTTTTTGTCCTCGACCGTTGAACGCGACAGCGCCGCGACGCTGGCGCGGATCGCGGCCGTGCTTGGCGACACGCCGAGCGGTTCGGTCGGCGTTGAGGAATTGTCGTCTATCGACCGGCAGCTTCTTGATCGGCACCGCAAGTCCGTTTTCGTAGATCTTTCAATCATTCGCGGTCTTGAATATTACACCGGCCCGGTTTTCGAAGTCGATCTGACTTTTGACTTGCGCGACGAGAAGGGCAAGCCTGTCAGCGTCGGCTCCGTCGGCGGCGGCGGGCGCTATGACGGCCTGGTGCAGCGCTTCAAGGGCGTTGAGGTTCCGGCGGTCGGGATTTCCGTCGGCGTGTCGCGCCTTCTCGCCGCGCTTGAGTTAAAACGCGGCGCGGCGACGCAGGCGAACGGTCCGGTCGTCGTTCTCGCGCTCGATAAGGATCAGATGGCGGACTATCAGCGGATGGCGGCGGAATTGCGCGCGGCGGGCGTCAAGGCCGAGGTCTATCTCGGCGGCGCGAATTTCGCCAAGCAGATGAAATACGCCGACAAGCGCGCCGCGCCCGTAGCGGTCATCTGCGGCGAGGATGAGCGCGCAAAGGGCGAGGTGACGATCAAGGATCTCCTGCTCGGCGCCGAGCTTTCAAAGAAAATCGAGGACAACGCCGAATGGCGCGAGTCGCAGCCGGCGCAGAAAAGCGTCGCGCGCGCTCTATTGGTTGAAGAGGTGAAACGCATTTTGGCGAATAAGTAAGAGTAGAAAAAACCGCTCATTCCGGCGAAAGCCGGAATCCAGGCCGCCAATCTGGACCCCGGCTTCCGCCGGGGTGAACGGAGAGTGGAAATCCGGATAGGGAGCCCTGCATGCGAGCCGCACTAATCGCCTTGCCGTTTTTGATGTCATCCGCGCTCGCCGCGCCGCTCGCCGATCCGGCGATGGAGGCGAAAGCGCGCGCCATTCACGACAAGGTCATCGCGCTCGACACGCATGTCGACATCCCTGACGATTTTGCGACGGAAGGAACCGATCCCGGCGGCTTCACGAAAAGCCAGGTCGACCTGCCGAAAATGCGCGCCGGCGGTCTCGATGCCGCCTTCTTCATCGTCTACACGCCCTGGGGCGAACTGACCGATGAAGGCTTCAAGAAGGGCTATAAGACGGCGTTCTCAAAACTTGAAGCGATCCGCCGTTTCGTCAACGCCTATCCCAATCAAATCGCGCTTGCGATGAGCGCCGCCGATGCGCGCAAGATTTCGCGTTCGGGGCGCAAGATCGCCTATATCGGCATGGAAAACGCCTATCCGCTCGGGCCGTCGCCGACGCAGGCTGATATTGACGGCCTCGCCGCGGCGGGCGTCCGTTACGCCGGCGTCACGCATTTCGGCCATAACCAGTTCGGCGATTCATCGAACCCGAACACCGGCGCCGGCGATCCGGAAGAAAAATGGGGCGGCCTTTCGCCGGCGGGGCGCGATCTTGTCGCGATGCTCAATCGCGCCGGGATCATGGTCGATGTCAGCCATTCGGGCCGCAAGACGATGATGCAGGCGCTTGAGCTCTCAAAAGCGCCGATCATCGCCTCGCATTCCGGCGTCAAGGCGATCGCCGACAGCCCGCGCAATCTCGATGATGAACAGTTGGCGGCGCTCGCCGCGAAAGGCGGCGTCGTGCAGCTCGTCGCGCTCGACGTCTATGTGAAGCCGCTGACCGCCGAACAGGACGCCTATCGGGATCGCGTTCGCAAGGAGATGGGGCTTGAGGACGCGGCGGCGCGCGCGGCGATGGATGCGGCGACGCAGGCCGAATACGAAAAACGCATGGAAGGCGTCTGGGCGATCGAGCCGCGCGCGAGCGTCGCCGACTTCGTCAACCATATCGATCATGCGGTGAAGGTCGCCGGCGTCGATCATGTCGGCATCGCGTCAGATTTCGACGGCGGCGGCGGCATTGTCGGCTGGGAGAATGCGTCGGAAACGCTGAACGTCACGCGCGAACTCGTCAGGCGCGGCTATTCGGAAGATGACATCGCCAAGATCTGGAGCGGCAATCTCCTGCGCGTCCTCGCCGAGGTCGAAAAGACCGCGGCGGCGCTGAAGAAAGAAAAATAAGGCTTACGCCGCGCGCAGCTTTTTCAGCACCGGCGATTTTTTCGATCCGCCGCCGGGGCCTGCATCGCCGCCGAGCCGCGCGCGTTCGATAATGTCGCGCGCCAGCATCGGCGCTTCCGAGCGGAAAATCGTCTTGCCGTCGTCATCGACGTAAATGACGAAAAAGCCTTCTTCGGCGTCCATCGCATGGCGCATCAGCGAGGCGTCGAGCCAGTCGATCGGCTCGCCGTTTTTCGTCGGCTGGCTCTGCCCGTAAACCTCGATCACCGAAACGTCCTTGCGGATGAGCGCGGCGATCGCCGGCTTCAAAAGCCGCCGCTGCATGCGGCAGGCGTTGTGATTGGCGGTGGGGCCGATGATGAACAGCGTGTTCTTCGGTGAAAAGCGTTTGGGCTCGGTCTTGCGGATCGCCTCGCGGATGTCGGGCACGGGCAAGGGACCGCGCGCGGCGAAATACGCGATTGCGCCGAAAATGATGCAGGTCGCCAGAATGAGCAGCGTCAGGCCCATGGAAGAACGTTAGCCAATCGTCATTGACGGCGCGTTAACGAAATTCCCACAGCCGCGGCATGAATCGGTAAAACGTTGTTCCGTCCCGGAATTTTCGTCCGGTCGGCGCGGCGGCGCCGTCAATATAAGGGCTTATCGAGGCTTTTGCGCCATGCGATCGTCCTGGCGATCCCCTCGGCGAGGCTTGTTTTGGGATCATAGCCGAGTTCGGCGCGGGCTTTTGAAATGTCGGCCCAGGTGCGCTCGACATCGCCCTTCTGCATGCCTTTGAAATTCTTCTTCGCCTCGACGCCGAGCTCTTTTTCAAGCAGCGAAACGAGGGTCATCAGCTCTTCCGGCCGGTCGTTGCCGAGATTGTAAACGCGATGGAAGTTTTCTTGCGGCCCCGGCGGGCGCGCCGTCGCGGCGAGAACCCCGGCGACGATGTCGTCGATATAGGTGAAGTCCCGGCCCATGCGGCCTTCATTGAAAATGTCGATCGCTTCGCCTTTGAGCATTTTCTCGGAGAAGATGAGATAGGCCATGTCGGGCCGTCCCCAGGGCCCGTATACGGTGAAGAAGCGCAGCCCCGTCAGCGGCATTGAATAAAGCCGAGCGTAAGCGGTCGACATCGCCTCATTCGCCTTTTTCGTCGCGCCGTAGAACGAGACCGGCGCGTCGGTGCGATCGGTTTCCGCGAAGGGCGTCTTTTCATTGGCGCCGTAGACGGAAGAGGACGAGGCGTAGACGAGATGCGGGATCTTGAGCCGGCGGCCAAGCTCCAGAACCGACAGATGGCCTTTCAGGTTCGAATGTTCGTAGGCGAACGGGTTCTCGATCGAGTAGCGAACGCCCGCCTGCGCCGCGAGGTGGATGATCGCGTCAAAAGCGCCGCCGGCCGCGCGGCCGAGCGCATCGGCGTCGGCGATGTCGATTTCGCGGAATGAAAATCCCTTGCGGCCTGCGAGCCGGTCGAGACGGGCGCGTTTGAGCGATTTGGAATAATACTCATTCAAATTATCAACGCCGACGACTGCGTCGCCGCGCGCGATGAGCGCCTCGGCGGTTGCGGCGCCGATAAATCCCGCCGCTCCGGTAACCAGAATGCGCATGTCAGTCCCGCGGTCCCGATTGCAAATCAGCCTGATCGTCCATCGCCCCTCTTAACATTTCATCATGGAGGCCTTCCGGCAGGGTCCGACGTCTATGCAGCATCAGCGCTGAAATCGCCAGCATGACGGCGCCGACGGCGTAAAAGGCGAGCGCCGGATCGGCGTTCGAATCCGTTATGACAAAGGTCGAGAGCGATCCCGGAATGGCGAAGACGGCGTTGGCGAAAACGCCGGTCGCCATGATGCGGGCGCGAATGGGCGCCGGCGCGCGGCGCTGCACCGCCGCCTGAAGGGGCGCGATATAGACGCCCATCAGCGCCGAGGTGCCGATGAAGAGGGCGACAAGCAAAAGGCCGGGCGGCGTCAGGAAGAGGTCGGCGATGGTGAACACCTGGCCCGCCGGCGCCGCGGCGAGCGGCGTCATGCCGGCGAGAAGGAAAGAAAGCAGTCCGGCGCCGAAGACGGAGAATGTTGAAAAACCGAGGCCCGACCGCCCGCGCGCAACGCGCGCGGCGCACATCGCGCCGAGCCCCGCGCCGATCGCGAAAAGCCCGTTCAGCGCCGTCGCGACATAGGCGTCGGCGTTCAGGGAATCGCGTGCGTAAAGCGGCGTGATCACCGTCACCGCGGTTGAAAGAAAGAAAAAGGCGGCGACGCCGATCAGCGGCGGCGCGACGCCGCGCGAGGATCGGACAAAGCCGACCATGGCGCGGATCTGGCCGGGCCAGTTTAGGCTGATCTTGAGATCGGGATCGTTGGGCGCCGCGCGCAGCGTTCGCAAGGCGGCGAGCCAGCCGATCGTCGAGGCGGCGATGAGAACTGCGCCGACCAGCATCCGCCCGTCTTCGCGCACGATCAGTCCGCCGCCGACCATGTAGCCGAAGAGAATGAAGGAGTAGAGCCCGGCATTGCAAAGCCCGTTGCCGCGAACGAGCTCGTCGGCGGCGAGATATTTCGGCATCGCGCTTGTGCGCACGGGCGAGAAAAACGCCGACTGCGCGCCCATCGCGAACAGCATGGCGATGGCGATGGCGCCTTCGCCGCTCATGAACGCCGCGGCGGCGACGAGCATTAATATGATCTCGACGAATTTCGTGCGGCGAAACATCATCGATGTTTCGTATTTGTCGGCGAGCTGGCCGGACAGCGGCGAAAACATCATGATGGCGATCGGCAGGAGCGCGCCGATAAACGGCATGGCGTTGTCGGAATCGCCAAAAGCCGGCGTCTTGATGACGCCGTAGGGAATGCCGATCAGCAGGGATTGCCGCAGCACATTGTCTGCGAAGGCGCCGAAGGACAGCGCGACCCACATCGGCCAGAAACGGCGCTGGGTGAAAAGCGAGGGCGATCGCCTTGTCACGGTCAGCGCGCCCCCTCTGCGGTTTTCTTGCGCGGTTTCGGATCGGGCAGGGGCGGCGCAAGCGCTTGCGCGTCCGCGCGGCCGACAAGCTCCAATGACCGGCGTTCGATGGTTTCTTCAAGGTGCGCCATGAAGGTTTCCTTGCTGAGCCCCGGCTCAATCGGGTCGAGAAATTCGATGACCGCTTCGCCCGAGGTCAGGCGCCAGTCCTGTTGCGGCCATCTGAGGCCGAGATTGGTGGCGACGGGAACGGCCGGACAGCCATAGGCGGCGTACATGTGATAGACGCCCTTCTTGTAGCGGTAGCGTTCGCCGATCGGCGCGAGATGGCCTTCCGGATAGATGAGAATGCGGCGGTTTTCACGCGACGCCTTTTTGAGCTCATCATCGACAAGGCGCGCGCGGGCGTAGGCGCCGCCGCAATTGTCGACGACGATCGCGCCCATCTTTCGCAGGATGCCGCCGAGCAGCGGAAATTTTTCAAGATGATCGCCGGTGACGAAAGCGAGATCGTAAAATTGCGAGAACATGACGATGCCGTCGCCCCAGCTCTGGTGCTTGGCGGCGATGATGCAAGGCCCGTCAGGCAGGCGTTCCTTGCCGATCACCCTCACTTTGACGCCGGCGATGACGCGCATCCAGAATTGCATGACGCGCGTATAGGCGAATATCCAGGCCATGATCGGTTTGCGGCTCGGGATCAGGATCATCGGCGCCGCCGTCAAGGCGAAGAAGATCGACGTAAGCCAATAGGCGATCTGAAAGAGAATGCTGCGCATGGATTGTTTTTCCGATCAGCGCTCGCCCGCGCGCATGGCGCCGAGCGCGGCGACGACAAGATCGGCGGCGTATTGCGACAGCGGCCCCTCAAGGCGTCCGTAATGAATTTGCAACGCCGTCTGCAAGACGAGGCCGAGCGCGAGGCCGGCGACGAAGCCCGCATCGCCGCGCGCGATCTCGCGCCGTTTCATCGCCGCGCTGACAATGTCCTCGATCGCCTCGACCGGATTGTCGACATCCTCCGGCGAGGGCAGGAACCGATGCGTGTAGAGTAGATGAAACGCGAATAGGGGAAAGTTCTCATCCGCCGTCGCGCAATAGGCGTCGATGACGGCGCCCGTCTGTTCGGCGATGCCGCGCTTTGACCGCGCCGCCTCGCGGATAAGCCCGGCGAGGCGCGCGTGAATGCGGAAGAACATTTCCGCGGCGAGTTCGTCCTTGGAATCGAAATGGCGATAGATCGCGCCTTCCGAAACGCCGGCGGCCCTGGCGATTTCCCGCGTCGTCGCGGCGTCGACCCCGCGTTCGACGAAAAGGGCGAGCGCCGCCGCCTCGATCCGCTCCCTCGTTGAAAGCTCGGGGGGCGAAAACCCGCTCCCGGTCTCTTTCCTCGCCGCGCCGCGCGCCGCCATGCCCGCCTCCTGAAGTAAGTGAGCGTTCACTCACATACGGGCGGGCGCGCGGAAAGTCAAGCCGCGTGGGGGGATAGGGAGGCCGGGGTGTGAGGAATGGGGGCATGGCGTCTCCGCTCCCGATTGCCGGAGAGAGGGGGGCCGCGTCTCGTTTCGGCGTGAATTCGCCTTCTGCGCGAAAGCGCGAACCGAAATACGTTTTTTCAGCCGCTTGAATGATTGCGACGACGCGCCATGTCATTTTGCGTGCGGTAAAACCCGCGTGGGCTCTTTGACAAGTGAATCAAACGGGGAACGGAACACCCAATTCGCGCGAATTCTTAATATACGGATTATCCGGCGGAAAACGCTGAACCCCGCATGAAACCTCGGATGAAGCTCAGGGCCGCGGCGGGGAAAATCCGGCTTGTACGGACAATATTCAACCGTCGAGGGAAATACATTCTAGGATTTGTTGATGAAGGCGTCGACGCCGGCGGCGGTCTCGTCCTCCATCATGTTCGCGGCCATCACCTCGCAGGCGTAGGAATAGGCCTCATCGAGCGGCATTTGCCGTTGGCGCGCGAACATCGCCTTGCCGTAGCGGATGGCGGCCGGCGTCTTTGACATGATGAGCGCGGCCTTGGCGGCGACGAGGGCGTCAAGCTCTCCCTCCGCCGCCGTATCATTGACAAGGCCCCAGTCTTTCGCCGTCGCCGCGTCGATGAAGCGCCCGGTGACGAGCATGTCGAAGGCGCGTTTGGCGGAAACATTTCGCGACAGCGCGACCGCCGGCGTTGAACAGAAAAGCCCCAGATTGACGCCCGACACCGCAAAGCGCGCATTATCCGCCGCAAACGCAAGATCGCAGGCGGCGACGAGCTGACATCCTGCGGCGGTCGCTACCCCTTGCACGCGCGCGATCACGGGAACGGGCGCGGCGTTGATCGCCATCATCACGTCGGAACATTGCGCGAAAAGACGGCGGTAGTAATCAAGGCTCGGCGCGCCGCGCATTTCCTTCAGATCGTGCCCGGCGCAGAACGCCTTGCCGGCGGCGGCGATGACGACGCAGCGCGCGCGCTCGTCCTTCGCGATATCGCCCAGTTCTTTTTTGAGCGCGGCGAGCAGCGCCTCCGACAGGGCGTTATATTGGCGCGGGCGATTGAGCGTCAGCGTGATGAGGCCCTTGTCATCCTCGCGCAGCAAGACGGGTTCGCCGCCGGATCTGTCGCTCTGCATTTCCTCGCCCTTCCGTTTTCCCGATCGCTCGCAAATCTAGGCGCGCCCCGGCGATGCGCAAAGCCGGCGCGCTATTTCTTCAGCAATTCGCGCTGGACGATGAAAAAGCCGATCGCCAGCGGCAGGAACAGCGTCAGTCCGCGATAGATGACGCCGCCGGCGAACGCCGCCTCGACGCCGAGGCCGAGCGCGGCGAGAGCGGCGAGAAGCCCCGCCTCGAACGAGCCCAATCCCATCGGCGTCGGCGCGATCGTCGCGGCGAGCGAGGCGAGGCTGACCGCAATGATTGCGGTTGAAAAGGGAACGCCGCCGCCGAGCGCCTGGAACGCGATCCATAAGGTGACGGCGTCAAGCAGGCGCGCAATCGCCTGCAGGAAGAGACAGAACGCGAAGAGGCCGCGATCGACATAGATCAGCTTGAAGGCGTGCGCCGCGGTCCCGCGCGCGGTTTTTAGGCGCTCCGATCCGGCGGGAGCGCGCGATTGCGAGGCGAGAAAGAGCGCCGCGATGACGAACAGCAAAAGGATGGAGGCGATAGCGAAATAATGAAGGTCGGCGACATTGACGGAAAATTGGTCAAGCGGTCCGCCGGCGAAGAAAAGCCATCCGAGCGCGCTCGCCGCAAAGAGGATGAAGGCGAGGATGAAGGATGTCGCGCCGAAAACGAAGGCGGTGAAGGCGTCAGCGCCGGCGACGCCGCGCCGTATCAGCGCGTGAATGAAAAAGACCGCGCCCGACACGCCGGCCGACGGGATCGCCTGATCGGCGAAAAGCTTGCCGAGGGTGAGAAGAAAGAGGCTGCGCCTTGGAACCGCGCTTTTGCGCCGCGCGAGAACGAGCCCCCAGACGAGCGCCTGCGTCGCAAAGGCGAGGACCTGCGCGACAAGGGCGAGCAGGATCCAAAAGGGATCGGCGTTCGCCGCAAGCCGCGCGAAATCCTCAAGATCGCCGATATGAAACACAAAGGCGAAAAGCGCAACGAGCGCGACCGCGCCGACAATAAGCCCCGCAAGACGCGGCCGCTTGGCGCGCAAGGGGACTGGCGTCGCCGCGCCGTCTTCCAAAGCTGTTTTCGTCACCGCAAACGCCCTCGCATCACTCATGGCGCACATTCTGGGCCGAAATTCCCCCGCCGCCCAGAGGGGGCGAGACGCTTGAAAATGGGGCGTCGGCCGCCCATGTCCAAAAAATGCGCCGGATGAGATAGGCGTTTTCGGCCCCTTGTTTGATCTCCATCAAGCGCTCCGCCGCAAAAAGCGGCGAAAATGTCATTCGCGTTGAAAGGGAGCGCGCGCCATGGCCGTCAAGAAAATCTTCGTTCCGCTGCAAAACGCCGCTAACGCCGAAACGGCGCTGAAGGCCGCGATCGCCATTGCGCGGCGGCACAAGGCGCATATCGACGCCTTGCACATTCGTCAGCGTCCGAACGTTCCAGCGGGCGGCTATTATCCGGTCGGCGTCATCTTCGTCGATGATCATCTCGCCGAATTGAAAGAAGCGCTCGAAGCGGAAGCCGCAAAACTCAAAGAAATCTTCGATCGCGTGATGAAGAAAGAAGGCGTGGCGGCCGTCGCATCGGCCGCCCATCGCGACGACGCGGGCGCGACCGCCTCCTGGCGCGACAAGCCGGGCGTTCTGCCGTTTGATCTGTCGGCCGCCGCGCGCGTCGCCGACATCGTCGTTTTCGGCCGCGGCGGCGCCGATCTCGGCTATCCGGACGCCAATCTGATTGAGGAAGCGATCTTTCAGTCGGGCCGACCGGTCGTCGTCGTTCCGCCGGAGACGTTCGAAAGAACGCCGCGACGCATTCTCGTCGCCTGGAACGGCGGGCGCGAGGCGGCGCGCGCGCTCGCCGCCGCGATGCCGCTCTTTGAGGAAACCGACGCCGCGCTGGTTCTTTCGATCGGCGATATTCCCGCCGATCTTGAAGGGCCGGAGAAGGCGGCCGAGCTACTCCGCCTGCACGGCGTCAAGGCGGAAGCCAAACGCCTCGCGAATGAAGGCGCGGGTTCGGCCGAGGACGATCTTCTCAAGACGGCGGATCAATGGAACGCCGATCTGATCGTCATGGGCGCCTATTCGCATTCGCGCTGGCGCGAGCTGGTGCTCGGCGGCTTTACCCGCCGGCTGTTGAAACAGTCGAGCTATCCGCTCCTGCTCGCGCATTAGGGGCGGGCGTATTGCGGCGTGGACGGCGCGCGCGGAATCTGGTCCGATGCGCATCGTGCGAACATCCGACTTCAACATCGCCGTGCGCGTCTATTATGAAGACACCGATTTCTCGGGCGTCGTTTATCACGCGCGCTATTTGCATTTCTTCGAGCGCGGGCGCACCGAGGCGCTCAGAACGCTCGGCGTGTCGCATGCGGAGCTGTTATCGCGCGACGAGCCGCTCGCCTTTGCGGTGCGGAAAATGACGACGGAATGGATTTCCCCCGCGCGCATCGACGATCTTCTCGACGTGACGACGCGGTTTCGCGAGATCAGGGGCGCGCGCATGATGATCGATCAGGAAATCCGCCGCGGCGAAACGCCGATCGCCCGCGCCGCGGTTGAAGCGGCGTGCATGAATTTGGCCGGAAAGCCGCGTCGCCTGCCGGCGGCGCTTGCCGCGCGATTTGACGGAGAAAACGATTAGGCGGTTTTCGCCGTCTTCTTTTTCAACCGGCCGATTTCAGCGAGAAAACTATTGAGCGTCGATTGCAAGCCGGGGCCGACGCCGTCGTCCTCAACCGGAACGGTCGACGTCCAGATGATCGACCAGTCGCGCCCGTCGACCGCGTTGAGGACGACATAGGGCGCGCCGGCGTCGGTCACGACCTTGCCGCTGAGATGATAGATGACGGTCTCGCGCCCGAATAGGCGTTCAAGCGCCTTGTTGGTTTTCCATGACGCGCCGTCGTTGAAATCGCGGATCAGGACCGAATCGCCCGCTTTCGAAAGATGGTCGGCGGAAAATTCGCCGGCGGTCGCCGCAAGCGCCTGCAGCCGTTCGTCGCCGCTGGCGTTTTCTATTGTGTTGATCGTGATGATGGTGCGCGCCTCGCCGACCGGGGACGCGCGCAGGGCGAAAAGCCCGGCCATGACGATTCCGAGTGCGGCGAGGGCGAGAGCTGAGATGCGCGCCGCGCGGCCGCTGAGAACGGAACCGCGCTCTGAGGCTTCGGTTGCGGTCGCCGGCCCGTCTTCGGCGAGCAGGCGATAGCCGCGTTTTGAGACTGTCTCGATGAAGCGGGGGGCGCGCGCGTCGTCGCCGAGTTCTTTTCGCAAGTTCGAAATGACGACCGCGACCGTATTGTCGCTGAGCCGGCGCCCCTGCCAGACCGCGGCGACGATCTCTTCCTGCGAGACGACCTCGCCGCGCCGCCGGCACAAGAGTTCGAGGAGGCGCGCGGCGCGAAACTCAAGGCTGCGCGCCTCGCCGTTGCGAAGAAGCGCGTTGCGCGCAGGGTCGAAGCGCCACGCGCCGACCTCATGAATCTCGCAATCTTTTTCCGGGCCGGCCATGGCCCGCTTTTAGGGCCTCGCTCTGAAAAGGGCCAGACCGCCTGAGTTTAGCGCCTTCGGAAGAAATTCTTGAGGATTTCTTTAAACCGCTCGCGCCGCGCGGCCGGTTAGTCTGGCGCTCTCCATCGCGGCGGACGAGGGGACGGCGACCGCCATCATCATCCGTTTTCGAACAAGGACTGCGCCCTCATGCGTTTTTCGTCTTCCAGGCCGCGCGCCGGCCTCGCCGCCTTTTTCTTCTTCTTCTCGCTTCTCGCCTCGCCAGTCTCAAACGCCGCGCCGGCGGCGATCCCGATGACGCCGGACGCCTGGCGCATCAACGCCGGGGAGCACCGCTTTGAAGACTATAGAGGCGAAAAAAGCCTCTTCCTCAAAGACGGCGCCGCCGAGGCGGTCGGCGCCGCTATTGAAAACGGCGTGATCGAATTCGATATCGCGCTCGAAAACGACCGCGGCTTTTCCGGCGTCGCCTTTCGCCGCGCCGGCCCTGGCGAATACGAGCATTTCTATCTGCGTCCGCATCAAAGCGGCCAGCCGGACGCCAGCCAGTATACGCCGGTGTTCAACGGCGTTTCGGCCTGGCAAATTCTATATGGACCACGCTACGCCGCGCCGCTCGTCTATCGTTTTGACGAATGGATGCATGTGAAGCTCGTCGTGCAGGGCGATAAGGCCGATATCTATCTCGACAGCGACAAGCCGGTTCTTCATGTCGCCAAGTTGATGCGCCATCGCCAAGGCGGCGCTGTCGCGATCAACTCCTTTTTCGCGCCGGCGCATTTCGCCAACCTGACGATAGAAGAAAGGGATGACGTCGCGATTGTCGGCGAGGCGCCGCCGCTTGATCCGTTGCAGCCGGGCGCCGTCGGCGACTGGGAAATTTCGACGCCGTTCGATTCGAAATCGCTAGAAGGCGTCGACCGCCTGACGAAGAAAGAGATGAAGAGCCTCCAGTGGGCGAAGCTTGGCGCGGAAGAGAACGGCGTCGCCAATATCGCGCGCGTCGCCGGATTCGGCGAAGGCAAGGATACGGTCTTTGCCCGCCTTGTCATTGATGCGCCGCGCCGCGAAATCCGCCGGCTTCGCTTCGGTTTCAGCGATGAGGCCAAAGCCTATGTGAACGGCGGGATCGTCTATTCGGGTGGAGACGGATACATGTCGCGCGATCATCGCTTTCTCGGCACGGTCGGCCTTTATGACGCGCTCTATTTGCCGCTCGAAAAGGGTCGTAACGAAATCATCTTTGCAGTGAAGGAGAATTTCGGCGGCTGGGCGATCGCCGGCGCGCTCGATGACGGAGATGATCAATGATCAGGCTTTTCACAACCTTCCTCGCATCTTTGCCGATGACGATGTCGATCGCCGCAGCGGCCCCTCTCTCCGAGAAGCAAATTGCGCCGAATGTGCGGATGATCCGGCTGGCGGAGAATGTCTATGCGTTCGCGGCGGACAATGCGACAGCCGATATCGTAGACGGCAATTCGACGCTCATTCTGACCGATGACGGCGCCGTCGTCGTAGATGCGCCGGGCGTCCATCTCGTTCGGACCCATATCGCTGAAATCAGAAAGCTGACGAAAAAGCCGGTCCGCTATCTCATCAACACGCATTGGCATCCCGATCATACGGTCGGCGACGGCGCCTACAAAAAAGCGTTTCCGGACGTTGAAATCATCTCTGACGACTATACGGCGGAAATCTGGAATCGCCGCGGCCCGGCGCTGTTTGAAAAGCTGATCGCCGGCGAAGAAGGCGAGGCGCTTCTTGCGCGGTTTGAAAAGAATGCAGGTTCCGCCGTCGATGAGGAAGGCGATCCGAAATCGGCGTATCAGGCGGGTCGCGACGCGCGTGCGGCGACGGATCTGAAACGCGCTTTTGAAAGCGCGGCGAAGACCGGCTTCGCCGGGCCCACGCGCACGTTCTCCGACGCAATGACGCTGACATTGGGCGGAACTGAAATTCAATTGAAGAAATTCACCGGTCACTCGCGCGGGGATACGGTCGTCTTTCTTCCGGAGGAAAAGATTCTCATCACGGGCGACCTTGTCATCCATCCGACGCCCTACGGCATCAATTCGGAATTTCGTTCCTGGCCGGAATCGATTGACGCCTTGCTCGCCTATGACGCCCGGGTCATCGTTCCGGGGCATGGCGACATGCAATATTCGATGGATTACATCCTGCTGCAGCAAAAGCTCATCCGCGCTTTGCGCGATCAGGCGAACCGGGCGGTGTCGGAGCGGCGCAAGCTCGCGGAATTTCAGGCTGAAATCGATCTTGAGGAATTTCGGCTGAAAATCGCCGGCGATGATCCCGATCTCAACTGGGCCTGGAAAAACTACTTTCTCGACCCGGCGCCGCCTGTCGTCTTCGACATGGCGGGCGGCTCGCGTTGAGCGCCGTTTCAGCCTCCAGCCTTCCTTAACCTCGCCCGCCTAGCCTCGCCGGGAAGAGACGAGGCGATGACAGGACCGCGCACAATCGAGGACGCATGGACGGCGAGCAAATCCGCCGGCAACAATCTCGACGCGATCCGTCTCGCGGCGGCGGCGCTCGTCATCTTTTCGCATTCATTCGAAATGAACGGCGGCGCGCGCGAGAATGAACCGCTTGAGATTATTTCCGGCCAGATCAGTTTCGGCGAACTCGCGGTGCTCGTTTTTTTCGCCATCAGCGGTTTTCTGATCGCGAAGAGCTGGGCGGCGCGGCCGAAACTGTCCGTATTCGTCCGAAATCGCGCTTTGAGGATCATGCCCGCGCTGGTCATTGCGGTCGCGCTGTTGACGTTCGTCGCCGGTCCGTTGCTGACGACGCTTTCTCCCGGCGCCTATTTCGGCGACGCGCGTCTTTCTTGTTTTCTTCTCAATGCGGTTTTCGTTTCGGGTTGCGGGACGCTTCCGGGCGTTTTCAATGAAGAGCTCGCGAACGCGCCTTTATGGACGCTCGGCTTTGAAGCGCTGTGTTACGGCCTCGTCGCCGTTCTCGGCGTTCTGAGAATCCTGAAAGCGTCCGCCTGCGCCGCGCTAGCCCTCCTTATCATCGCCTTTGGCGCCGCGACGGGCTGGGGCGGCGGCTTCTTCTACAAGCTGTCGGCGCTTGCGCCGCCCTTCCTGATCGGCGCCGTCTTCGCGCTCGCGGCGGACCGGGTCCCGCTCGATCATCGTCTGGCGGGCGTTTCAGCGCTTGTCCTTCTCGCGTCGACATTCGCCGGCGCGCTGGTCATCTCTTTCGCCTTTTTCGGCGTCTATCTCGTCCTGTGGGCGGGGTTCGCGCCGTTCGGGGCAGCGCTCGCCCGGATCGGCGCGCGCGGCGACTTCTCCTACGGTCTCTATCTCTGGGGCTGGCCGGTCCAGCAATTCGCCGCCCAGACGGTCGGCGGCCCGCCGGCGGTCAATTTTCTGCTGAGCCTGCCGATCGCCTTCGCGCTCGCCGTATTGAGCTGGCGGTTCGTCGAGCATCCCGCGCTGGCGCTCAAAACCGCCATGCGTCCCACGGGCGGCGCAGGGCCAGGATTAAACTTCCGAAACCCCGCCGCCTCTGCGCCAAAGCCTTTGCCGGGCGCAGCCGAAGCCGCTATCAGGATACAAAATCACGATTAACGGCGGTCTTGCCCGGCGGGCGGACCGCCGGCGTCGGTTTTGCGCGTTCGCGAAGGCGGCGCCGCAAAAAAGGCGCAACCGACCGGTAACCGGGCGGGTCATAGGGACCGTCCGCCACGATCAACACGCAGGGCAACGCGCAGGGGATTAGATCACCATGGAAGCAGAAGTCGCGGCGGCCGCCGGCACGACCCTCGGCGGGGAATTCAGCCTTTTGAGCCTTTTTCTCTCGGCGGGTCTCGTCGTCAAAATCGTCATGGGGATTTTGATTTTCGCCTCGGTCTGGTCATGGGCGGTGATCATCGACAAGTCGCTCCTATTCGGGCGGCTGAAGTCGAAATCGGCGCGGTTCGAGGACGCTTTCTGGTCCGGTCGGCCGCTTGACGAATTGCATCGCAAGATGGGCGACAAGGGCGATCACCCGATGGCGCGCGTTTTCTCCGCCGGCATGACCGAGTGGCAGCGCGCGAAAGATCTCGGCCGCGCGGACGGCCTCGTCGCCGGCGCCAAGGATCGCATCGACAAGGTGATGAATGTCGTCGTCAGCCGCGAACTTGAGGCGGCGGAAAGAAATCTCGGCATTCTCGCGACGATCGGATCGGCCGCGCCCTTTGTCGGCCTGCTCGGCACGGTGTGGGGCATCATGACGGCGTTCCAGGCGATCGCGGCGACGAAGGACACCAACCTCGCCGTCGTTGCGCCCGGTATCGCCGAAGCGCTCTTCGCGACCGCGCTCGGCCTGCTCGCCGCCATCCCGGCCGTCGTCGGCTACAATCGTTATTCGGCGGCGCTCAATTCCTACGCTGTGCGCCTTCAGGGTTTCGCGGATGAGTTTTCCGCGATCCTTTCGCGCCAGCTTGATGAAAGGTCGCGCTGATGGGCGCGTCGGTTGGAAACGGCGGCGCGCATCGGCACCGACCCGGCCGCACGCGCGTCATGTCCGAAATCAACGTGACGCCGCTTGTCGACGTCATGCTTGTTCTCCTGATCGTGTTCATGGTGGCGGCGCCCTTGCTGACGGTCGGCGTCGCGGTCGATCTTCCGGAAACGGCGGCGCAGCCGATCCCCGAACAGGGCGAGCCGCTGACGGTGACGATCACGTCTGACGGGACGATTTTCGTTCAGGAAACGCCGGTCGAAATCGACAATCTCGTGCCGCAGCTCGAAGCGATCGCCTCAGCCGGCTACGACCAGCGCATCTACATTCGCGGCGATCAGGCGCGCAGCTATGGCGAGGTCGTGCGCGTGATGGGCAAGATCAATGCGGCGGGCTTCCGGCGCATCGGCCTCGTGACTGATCGGGAATTTGAGTGACGCGGGGAGTGTGACGAAGCCCCATGCGGTTCGGCGTACTCGCATCTGTTCTGCTTCATGCTTGCGCGGTCGGGCTGGCGTTCATTTCGCTGCCCGATTTCATGCGCACGAAAGTCGTTGAAGCGCCGGTCATTCCGGTCGAGCTGATCCGCGAGGCGGAGCTTGCCGAAAAGACGAGCGTGCCCGCCGCTGCGCCGAAACCCAAACCCAAAGCGGAAGAACCGCCCGATCTGCCGAAGCCGAAAGAGGAAGCGCCGAAACCGACGCCGAAGGCCGAGGCCGAACCGGCGCCGAAACCGGAACCGAAAGCGGAAGAACCCAAGCCCGAGCTTCTCAAACCCAAGCCGCAGGAAAAGCCGAAGCCCAAGCCGAAGCAGGAAGACCTCGACCTCGACGCGCTCTCGGCGCTTGTCGACAAGTCGCGCAAGGCTGAAGCGGCGTCCGAAGCCGATTCTGACGCCGCGATCGAAGCCGATCGCGCAAGACCGGCGATCGGCGCCGGCGACCGTCTTGCGGCGAGCGAGATCGACAAGATGCGCGCGGCGGTGTCGCGCTGCTGGAACGCCAGCGCCATCATCGGCGCGCCTGAACCAGAAAAACTCATCGTCGAGCTTGATATCGACCTCAATCGCGACGGCACGCTTACGGGCGCGCCGCGCGTCGTCAACGCGCTGCAGATCAATCTCTCGGGCAACCGGTTCTGGAAAGTCGCCGAGCAAAACGCCGTCAGGGCCGTTCAGGCCTGTCAGCCCTACGACTTTTTCGACCCGAGCAGATACAATGAATGGAAGGCGTTCACGCTCAATTTCGATCCGAGCATCATGGCGGGATTTTAAGCGAGATTCGCGCGCAGGCGCCTTATTTCGGCTGGGCGAAGCATCTAGGGTCCCTTAAGCCAAAGATGATTTGGCGAGGGAAGGACATAACGGAAGGCGACATGATCAGACAGGCGATTTTTGCGATTCTGGCGATGACGATCGGATTTTCGGCGACGCCCGCCGGCGCGCGCGTCAGGATCGACATCACGCAGGCGAATATCGAGCCGATGCCGATCGCGGTGCCGGATTTCATCGGCGCGCAAAGCGAATTGTCAGGGCTCGGCCGCGACATCACCGGCGTCATCATGGCCGACCTTGATCGCTCCGGTCTTTTCAGCGTCATTGATCAGCGCGCCTATGTCGAGAAGCTTTCAAGCGTCGACGTGCGGCCGCGTTTCGCCGACTGGCGCATCATCAACGCGCAGGTGCTCGTATCCGGCGAAGTGCGCCAGACGCCGGACGGGCGCATTGAAGTCGCGACGCGCGTCTGGGACGTCTATTCGAACGAACAATTGGGCGCCGTCTCGTTCAAGACGCCGTCGGACAACTGGCGTCGCGCCGCGCACAAGGTCGCGGACTTCGTCTACAAATCACTGACCGGCGAGGACGGCTATTTCGACACGCGCGTCGTCTTCGTTTACGAGACGGGGCCGAAAGAAAAACGCAACAAGCGGTTGATGATCATGGATCAGGACGGCGCCAATCCGGTGCTGCTGACCGACGGTCTCAACTATCAGGCGCTGACGCCGCGCTTCTCGCCGACGCAGCAGCAGATCACCTATATGGCCCTTTTCGATAACAAACCGGGCCAAGTTTACCTCTTCAATATCGAGACCGGCGAACAGGAACAGCTCGGCACCTTCCGCGGCATGACCTTCGCGCCGCGCTTCACGCCGGACGGCACGCGCGTCCTCATGTCGATGGAGCGGACGGGGAACTCCGACATCTTCCAGATGGAGCTGGCGACGCGGCGCCTGACGCGCCTCACCGATCATCCGGGCATCGACGTTTCCCCGACCATGTCGCCGGATGGGAGGCGGATCGGCTTCACGTCCGATCGCGGCGGCACGGAACAGATCTATGTGATGAACGCCGACGGCTCGGCCCCGAAGCGAATCACCTTCGGCGAGGGGCGGTACATGACGCCGGTATGGTCGCCGCGCGGCGATCTCATCGCCTTCACCCGGCAATATCAGGGGCGTTTTTACATCGGCGTCATCCGGCCTGACGGCAGCGGCGAGCGCCTGCTCACCGAGAGCTATCTTGACGAGGGGCCGACCTGGGCGCCGAACGGGCGGGTTCTGATGTTCTTCCGCGAAGCCTCGCCCGGCGCCGGCCCGACTCTGTGGTCGGTGGATTTGACGGGGCGCAACTTGCGGCGCGTCAGGACGCCTGGCGATTCCTCCGACCCCGCCTGGTCGCCGCCGCTTCCCTAGTTGCAGGAGGCTGTGCGATTCGCGTGTAACGCATTTTTCATTTTGACCCCGGATCGGCCCCGCTTGATCGCCGATCCGGACCTCTCTACGGTCGAAATCGCGGAATGCTGTCAGTTAATCCTTAATGGTTTTCAGACAGCGTGCCGGCGAAACGGCGACGGGGCGTGTGGGCGCAGCGAAAAGCCCGTCGTCGCCGCAACCTGAATCTAACGGGGCTGGCGGGGGCGCGCTCGCAGATAGCCCGCAATCGAGTGGAGCACTTAGAATCATGAACGTGAATTTTTCGATGAAGACGATCGGCGCCGTCGCCGTCATGGCGCTCGCAGCTGCGTGTTCGAGCACCAGCTCGACCGGTCCCGACGTCGCTGCGACCGACAATGCGAATTCGTCGGTCGGCTCGGTTGCCGCCGGCAGCCAGGAAGATCTTGAGCAGAATGTCGGTCACCGCGTCTTCTTCGGCTATGACCAATATTCGCTGACGGCGCAGGCGCAGTCGACGCTGCAGCGTCAGGCTGATTTCCTCAAGCAGCATTCGAATGTGCGCATTCAGCTCGCGGGCAATTGCGACGAACGCGGCACGCGCGAATACAACCTCGCGCTCGGCGCCCGTCGCGCTGAAGCGGCGCGCGCCTATCTCGTCAGCATGGGCGTTGATTCATCGCGCATCTCGACCGTCTCCTACGGCAAGGAGCGCCCGCTTGATCCGCGCTCGACGGAAGAGGCCTGGTCCTTGAACCGCAACGCGACGACGACGATTGTTGCAGCCGGCGCGTAACGCCGCAAAGGCGTAGGTTTTAAGGGGGCGCGCCGTCGCAAGACTGGCGCGCCTTCCTGTTTTTCGCCGCATTTCGCAGCGAAAATCGAGGGTCGATATTCAGGCGTTTGATTAATTCGGCGCCGAGTTAAAAAGGTTGATTGGCATGCGCACAATCCGGAAGTTGTTGTTGTCGTTCGGTGCGGCGTTTGTCGCTGCGAGCGCGCCGGCTTTCGCCGGCACCAAAGAGCGCGTCGAAGCGCTTGAAGCGGCGGTCGCTGAATTGCGGGCCGCCTCGCCTGCGGCGCTCGATTCGAACGCCAAGATCGACCGCCTCGAAGCGGAAGTTCGCGCGCTCACCGGGCGCGTTGAGGAGCTGACGCATGAGCTTGACCAAACGCGCGCGCGCCTTGAATCCGTCAGCGCCGCTCTCGCCGGCGATGCGCCGCTTGCGGCGGCCGGCGGTCCGGTCAATCTGACAGGCCCGACGGCCTCGGGATCGCCCGCCGGCGATCCGATCGCCGATACGATCGCGAAAGCCGACAGCGGCGTCGCGCTGCCGCTCGATCCGGACGCGGCCTACGCCTACGCCTCCGATTTTCTGGTGACGAGCGATTACGCCCGCGCCGAACAGGCGTTCACGCTGTTCCTTGAAGCGCATCCCGGCCATCCGCGCGCGGCCGATGCGCGCTTTCGCCTCGGCGAGGTGCAGCTCGCCGCGTCGAAAAACGCTGAGGCCGCCGACACGTTCATCGCCTTCATCCGCGCCTATCCGAACAGCGCGCGCGGCGCCGAAGCCTATCTGAAGCTCGGCACCGCCTTTTCGCGCCTCGATCAGGCGAGCGAAGCCTGCAAGGTTTTCCGGACGCTGAAATCGAAATATCCGACCGCGCCGCCGGCGGTTCTTCAGCGCACGGAAGTCGAGATGGCGCGCATCAACTGCAAATAGCCGTGGACGGTTCGACGCCGATTGATGCCCCGCCGCCCGACGCGGCGGGGTTTCGCATGGCGCTTGACCGTCTTGGCGCGCCGCGCCGGCTTTTGCTCGCCGTTTCGGGCGGCGCCGATTCAATGGCGATGATGCGTCTCGCCGCGCCGCTCGGCGCGCGTTTCAAGATCAGCGTCGCAACGGTCGATCATCAATTGCGATCAGGCGCGCGCGCCGAAGCCGAGCTTGTCGCCGGCGAGGCGCGCCGGCTCGGCTTCAGCCATGCGATCCTCGACTGGGACGGCGTCAAACCGGCGAGCGGCGTGCAGGCGGCGGCGCGCCGCGCGCGCTACCGGCTGCTGATCGATCACGCCTGCGCGCTCGGCGCCGATGCGATCGTCACGGCGCACAATGCGGATGATCAGGCCGAAACGGTTTTCATGCGTCTTCAGCGCGGATCGGGGCCGCGCGGTCTCGCCGGCATGACCGAGCGCTCGTTCGTCGCGGCCGATGCGGGCGAGGCGCTTCCTCTTCTGCGCCCGCTGCTCGGCGTTCGGCGGCGCGCCTTGCGCAAATTGTTGACGGCTGAAAACGCCGCCTTTGTCGACGACCCGAGCAATGAAGACGCCGCCTTTGAACGGGTGCGCGTTCGGCGAACGCTTGTGCGGCTGGAAGAGGAGGGCGCGCTCAGCGTTGCGGCGCTTTGCGAGACGGCGCGCGCCGCGCGCGAGGCGGCGGACCGGATCGAGGCGCAGGAGAATGAGCGCTTCGCAGCGCTCGGCGGGGCTCTCGACGATAACGGGATTGCGCGCCTTAAGGCGGCGAAACTCTCTGTCGGTGACGCGCCGCTCATCGCCCGCCTCATTCAGGCGGTCGCCGGCGGCGATCATCAGCCCGATGCGGATCGCAGCGCCGCGGCGCTCATGGCGGCGCTGTCAGGGCGCAAGGCGACCCTTGGCGGAGCGATGCTCGCCCGGTCGGACGCCGATTTTTTCATCTTCCGCGAGCCGGCGGCCGTTCTCGGGCGGGCGGGCGTCGCGCCGCTCGGAATGGTTCGCCTTCAGCCGGGCGGGCGCGCATTGTGGGACGCCCGTTTCATTGTCTCAAATCCTACGAGCGAGGCGGTCGACGTGCGGCCTGCGGGCGCGGCGGGAGCCGGGGACTTTCCCGGCGAAGATCCGGACCGGATCGCCGGCGCCCCGGCGCTTTGGGGGCGGGGCGGGCTCCTCGGCCTCGCCGCCGAATTCGACGCCGCGAAGGCGCTCGCCGACGAACGGTTTTTCCGCCGGGTTAACCGGTTTGCTGAAATTACATAAAAGTGATGATCAACCGTGGCGCCGGGCTTCCTTAACACCTATCTGATAGGCTGCCCGCTTCCGCCGGAAAGGAATGAGTGAATGAACGGACGCAATCTCCTCATCTGGGGCCTCGTCTTCGTGTTCTTCATCGTCGCACTGCAGCGCTTCGAAATCTCGCGTCCGGGACCGCAGCCGGAAGAACTCAACTATTCCGCATTCATCTCCCGCATCGACAGCGGCGAGATCAAATCGGCCTCGATCGACAAGGAAGTCGTCAAAGGCGTCCTCAGCGACGACAGGCATTTCATCACCGCCATTCCGGAAGGGTCAGGCGTCGCCATCGCCGATCGCCTCAACGGGGCGGGCGTTCAGACCGAGATCAAGCCGGAAGAGCAATTGCCGCTTCTGCTTTCGGTGCTGTTCAACATCCTGCCCTTTATCATTTTTCTCGCCTTCTTCTTTTTCGTCATCCGCCAGATGCAAGGGGCGGGCGGCAAGGCGATGGGCTTCGGCAAGAGCCGCGCGAAGCTGCTGACCGAACGTCAGGGCCGCGTCACGTTTGACGACGTCGCCGGCATCGACGAGGCGAAAGAAGAGCTTGAGGAAATCGTCGAGTATCTGAAAGACCCGATGAAGTTCCAGCGCCTCGGCGGCAAGATTCCGAAAGGCGCTCTGCTCGTCGGCCCGCCGGGCACCGGCAAGACGCTGCTCGCGCGCGCCATCGCCGGCGAAGCGAACGTGCCGTTCTTCACGATTTCCGGGTCTGACTTTGTCGAGATGTTTGTCGGCGTCGGCGCAAGCCGCGTCAGAGACATGTTCGATCAGGCGAAGAAGAACGCGCCCTGCATCATCTTCATTGATGAAATCGACGCGGTCGGCCGTCATCGCGGCGCCGGCCTCGGCGGCGGCAATGACGAACGCGAACAGACCTTGAACCAGCTTCTCGTCGAAATGGACGGCTTTGAATCGAATGAGGGGATCATCCTCATCGCGGCGACGAACCGTCCGGACGTTCTCGATCCCGCGCTCCTGCGTCCCGGCCGTTTCGACCGCCAGGTCGTCGTG
The DNA here is from genome assembly GCA_937895955.1 of uncultured Alphaproteobacteria bacterium. GTDB lineage: Bacteria > Pseudomonadota > Alphaproteobacteria > Caulobacterales > Parvularculaceae > Amphiplicatus. Next base: position 62,471 of record CALAZI010000029.1, read on the forward strand.
CCGAACCCCGATGTCGTCGGCCGTGAGAAAATCCTTCAGGTGCACGCGAAGAAAGTGCCGCTTGCGCCCGACGTCAATCTCCGGACGATCGCGCGCGGCACGCCCGGCTTCTCGGGCGCCGATCTCGCCAATATCGTCAATGAGGCCGCGCTCCTCGCGGCGCGTCGCGGCAAGCGCTTCGTCACGTCGAAGGAATTCGACGACGCGAAGGACAAGGTGCTTATGGGCGCCGAACGCCGCTCGATGGCGATGACGGAAGAGGAAAAGACGCTCACCGCCTATCATGAGGCCGGTCATGCGCTGGTCGGCATTTCCGTTCCCGGCAATGATCCCGTCCATAAAGCGACGATCATTCCGCGCGGCCGCGCGCTCGGCATGGTTCAATATCTTCCCGAACGCGATCGTTACTCGATGTCGTTCGAGCAAATGAAGGCGCGCATCGCGATGGCGATGGGCGGGCGCGTCGCCGAAGAATTGAAATTCGGCAAGGAAAAAGTGACGTCCGGGGCGCAGCAGGACATCGAGCATGCGACGAAGATCGCGCGCGCGATGGTGACCCAATTCGGTCTTTCCGAAAAACTCGGGCCGATCGCCTATGCGGAAGACGAGGGCGAGGTGTTCCTCGGCCAGTCGATCGCCAGAACCAAGGCGATCTCAAGCGACACCGCCAAACTCATCGAAGAGGAAATTCGCCGCTTCGTCACCGACGGCTATGAACGCGCGCGTCAGGTGCTGACGGAACGCAACGCCGATTGGGAAAAACTCTCGCAAGCGCTGCTGGAATTCGAAACGCTCTCCGGCGAGGAGATCAACGCGCTGCTGCGCGGCGAACAAATCGTCCGCAAGGAGCCGACCGATCTCGGCGATACGCCGCCGCCGTCATCCGTGCCGACAGCGGGCGAAACGGCGCGCTCGGGTCCTGAAAGCGGCCTCGAACCGAATCCGGCCGGCGCGTAACCGGTCATCTGTTTTCGGCTCAGGCTGCAAGGGCTCTGTCGACGGCCGCTTTGGCGAGCGAGAGTTCGTCTTCATACTTCGCCGTCGCATCCAGATCGAATATCGGCGCCCCGTTGAAGGACGTCTTCGGGAGCGCCGCGATTTTTTGCGACACAAGCGTCCGGTTATGGTCGGGCTTTCGCGCCATCGCCGTGTCGATGTCGACATGCAGCCTGATCACCAATGTCGGCACATAGGCCGCCATACGCCGATACAGCGCGCGCTCTTCGGCTTTAATGCGCGCGACATCCGGACTTTTCGCGATGCCCGCTAGGATGGGGCCGTCGTGATATCCGGCGATTTCAGCTTGAGGATAGCGGTCGGTGACAATGACGACGCCGTTGCGGCGCTTTTGCTGCAAGGCCTCAAACCGCCGAAATCTTTTTTTCGACCGATAGAGCGCGTAGCGCGCGACAAGACCGCTCGGTATTGTCGATTCCGAGTCGCGCAAGCGATCCGCAATCTTTTCAAGTCGCGATTTCAGCCAGGGGCCGACGAACGGCCACTGGCCGATCTTCTTGCCCTGAACGCTTGAACCTTCGCCGAGATAACCGGCCTCCGCCGGGCGGCTGCGCCCGATATGCGCGATGAGATCGCTTGACAACTGCGATTTTCCGGCGCCGTCGCAGCCGACGATTGCGATCAATGGCGCCAGATCAACGTCGCCGGCCATCAACGCAGATCTTTAAAATATCCCGTCAAGCCGATCCCGCTTATGGAAAGCCGCAATGCGATGATCGCGCCGTATGCGTAGACCCATATCATCTGCGCTGACGAGAGTTGAGCGATATCGAAGCCGTATCGCGCGAACCACGCGAAGAAAACCCCGGTCGCCAGCAGGAACAATTTATGCTGTTCGCGCCAGATCATGCGCTTCCACCAAAATCCGTATTTCGGCTTCACCCAACCGGTCAGCCTCGGCATCAGCATCGGCGTCGCCGCCGCCCACCGGTCGTATTCTTCGCCGAATTTCGATTGCAGGAATGCGGCTTCGAAAGAGGAGATGCGAATGTAGATAAGAACTGAGGCGAAAAGCGCGATGGCGCTGAAAACGATGCTGCCGGAAAGCATGGCGAGGCCGGCGTAGTTTATGATGCGTCCCGTATAAAGCGGATTGCGGACGAGGCTGTAAAATCCGGTCGTGTTGAGTTCAGCCGCCTCGGGCGCGCGTTTAACGCGCCCGGAAGTTCCGTATGCTGCAAAACCTGACGCCAGGGCGCGAAACAGAGCGCCGGCCGCAGCCGTCGCAATCGCCGATCCGAACCAGACGCGGTCGAGCGCCGCGCTTTCAAACGGGCCCGCATCGCGCGTCGTCAGGACGATTGCGGTCGAGATGATGATGATGGCGTAGATGTAGAGGCCGCGGATGAAAAACAGTCCTTGACCGAGGCGATCCGTATTCGTCTGAGGCATGGAGTCGGTTCTATCCAAAAAAACGGCGTCGAGCGAACCCTCGCTCTTCTCAAGGACATCATACTCGCGCAAGCCGGCTCATCTAGCTGCGGGCTGCGCGGTCCGTCAATATTGCCCCTAGGTTGCAATAAGCCGCAGTCTTTGCGCGGCTTTCCCGAGCGAAAGCCGATCGGCGAGCGGCAATGCGCAGCGCGCCGACGCCCAGATGGAAACGGCGGCTATCGATATGACGAGCGGTATCGCAACGGCGTTGGGCAGGTGAGAGCCGGCGGCGCTCAAGGCGCCGCCTGCGAACGCGCTTGCGAGCGCGACGGCCGCAACACGCGGAAACGCATTTGTGAACGGGTGCAGCGCTTCAACGCGCCAAAGCTGCGCCATGGGAATGGCGGAGGCGAAAACGAGGCCGATCGACGCCGCAAGCGTCACCGCCATCAACGCCGGCGTCCTGTCCAAAAGCCACCAGCCCGACAGGGCTGCGACAATTAGGCCGACAAGACTTGCGGTCAATTGATGACGAAAGGCCGCGACAACTTGCAGCACGGGGAGCGAGATGCCGAGCACGGCTTCCGCGGCGCGCGCAAACAGGAGGGTGATGACGGCGGCCTGGGCGATTTTCGCGTCGGGACCGAACAGCGAAAGGAGCGGCGCGCTGCCCGCCGCCAGAACGACGGCGAGCGGAACGGCGACGACGAAGATCAGCCGGACCGCGTAAGCGTAGATCTCCCTGACTTCCTCGCGGTCCTTTCGCTCAGAACTTGCGGCGAGCGGCGCGAGCACATAGGAAAAGGCGATATAGACGAGTTGTATGACGCTCGACAGTTTGCGCGCGATGATGAAAAGGCCGCCGGCCGCCGCGCCTTGCGCGCCCGGCAGCAATTGATTGACGACGAGCGCGGGCGCATCGCTGAAAAGGCGCGCGACGATGTTTGACGGCAGAATTGAAACGCCGGCGAGGGCCGTATCTTGCGCGGCCTTCGGCCAGAACGGGGCGGCGAATAATAGATTCAACCGATAATATCGCGCCAGCAAACCAAGGCTCAGCAGACCCGTGATCGCCAGAGAACAAAGATGAGCGATAAACAATCCGATCAGCCCGAATCCCATCGCGAAAAAAACGCTGGCGAATCCAAGACGTATCAATTGCTCCCAGACGATCCGCAGGCGGATTTCCGCGCCGAACAGCATTCGGGCGCGCAGCGCCGATGTCGCGATCTCGACAAACGCCCATAAGGGAAGCGCCCAGACGAACAGACGGATCGCCATGACAAGGTTTTTCTCGTCGGATGCGGCGACGTTGATCAACGGCGCGATTGCAGGCGCGCGCCAGGCGATGATGACGGCCGCGATGAGACATGGCCCGACGCCCATGAGCAATGCGGCGCGCAACGCCGCCGCCGCGTCTTCGTCATTCGCCGATCGCGGCACGGTGCGCTGCATCGCGCTTGTCATGCCGAGATCGCAAACATTCTCGATCAGGTTGATCGCCGACCACAAGACGGCGTAAAGGCCGTAGCCTGCGAGGCCGAACATCAGGACGTAGAGCGGTTGCGCGACGATTTCGACAAGCGCGCCCATTCTGGCGAGCGCTGTCGTGCCGATGCCTTTCGCAACGCGGCGGCTCGCGCCGGAATTCTCCTGTATTTCGTTGTCGGCCATATTGCGCTGTGCCATAGCGAGCCCGCCGCCGCGTTGCAACGAGCCTGCGCCGCGCCGCTTCAGGAATCGAGGACGATGAATATGCGACCCCATACGGCGAAACGGCTTGCGGCGTCGGCCGCCTTTGTTGGTTTGAGCGCTTGCGCAAGCGCGCCCGAAACGGCGCCGCCGTCGCCCTGGGCGGCGTCAAACCCCGACTGGGTCGAGCGCATCGAACCGTTCAGGATCTATGACAATATTTATTTCGTCGGCACGCGCGGTCTGGCGAGCTTCCTCATTGTAACGTCTGAAGGACATTTTCTCATCGACGGCGGCTTGCCGGAGAACGCGCCGGCCATCGCCGAAAATATTGGTTCGCTCGGCTTTAAGGTCGGCGACGTCAAATACCTCCTCAACAGTCATGCGCACTTTGATCATTCAGGCGGCCTTGCAGCGCTCAAGAAAATGTCGGGCGCAACGATGGTTTCAAGCGAGGGTGACAAATGGGCGCTTGAGACGGGGCTTGTTCCGGGGTCGGAGGAAGATGCGACCTACGCCGCGCCGCCGGTGAAGGTCGACCGCACGATCGGCGACAACGAGGCGCTTTCTCTTGGCGGCGTCTCGCTGACCGCGCATCTGACGCCCGGTCACACCAAAGGCTGCACGTCGTGGACGATGAATGCGGGCGGGAAAGAGGCGCTCTTCTTTTGCAGCGCCACGGTCGCGGCGAACCGCCTGGCGGGGCCGCCGCAATATGACGGCATTGTCGAGGATTACCGCGCGACCTTCGCAAAAACGAAGGACTGGCGGCCGGACATTTTTCTGGCCAATCACCCGGGATTTTTCTCGATGGAGGAAAAGCGGACCCGGCAATTGGAAGGCGTAGAACAGGCGTTTGTCGATCCGAACGGGTTTCAGATAATGATAGAAAAACTTGAAGCTGCATTCGAAAAATCGCTCGCTGAGCAGACGTCGAAAGCGCAAGGCGAATGAGCGCTCATTTGCCGCTCATCATGGGCGTCGTCAACGTGACGCCCGATTCCTTTTCCGACGGCGGCGCGTTCCATGATCCGGCGCATGCGATCGATCACGCGCTGAAGCTTGTCGAGGAAGGCGCCGCCATTCTCGACATCGGCGGGGAATCGACGCGGCCGGGCGCCGAAATGGTTCCGGCGGAAACGGAACTTGCGCGCGTCCTGCCGGTCATTAAGGGCCTCGCCAGCCAGACCGCCGCCGTCATTTCGATCGACACGCGCAAGCCGGAAGCGGCGCGCGCGGCGATCGACGCCGGCGCCTCGATCTGGAATGACGTCTCCGCGCTTTCCTACTCGTCGGAAAGCCTGCGCGCCGCGGCGGCGCTCGATTGCCGGATCGTTCTCATGCATGCGCAGGGCGAGCCCGAAACCATGCAGGTTGATCCGCGTTATGACGATGTCGTCGAGGAGGTGTTGCGGGCGCTCAAAGACAGGATCGCCGCCTGCGAAAGGGCGGGGATCGATCGCGCCCGCCTCATCGTCGATCCGGGGGTCGGCTTCGGCAAGCGGCTCGATCACAACCTTGCGCTGATCGCCGATCTCGGCCGTTTCGCCGAACTTGGCCTGCCGGTCCTTCTCGGCGCCTCGCGCAAGCGGTTTATCGCCGCCATCGACCGCGAGGGGCCGGCGGCGGGCCGGCTCGGCGGCTCGATCGCGGCCGCCCTTGCGGGGGCGGCGCGCGGGGCCGCGATCCTGCGGGTTCATGACGTCGCGGCGACCCGTCAGGCGCTCAGCGTCCATTTCGCCATAGATTCGGCTTCTTCCGGGCGTTAAGGGATTGCTTGCCCGACCCGTTTAGGATGGCCGGGAACAAGGAGTTGCAGCCATGCGCGGCGATGATGACGCTCCGGCGCCGGCGGCGGGGGAACGCAAGATTTTCGGCACCGACGGCGTGCGCGGCCTCGCTAATGCGGGGGCGATGACGCCTGATCGCATCCTGGCGCTCGGCATGGCGGCCGGACGCTATTTCCGCAATGGCGAGCACCGTCACCGCGTCGTCATCGGCAAGGACACGCGCCTTTCCGGCTATATGATCGAGCCGGCGCTGACGGCCGGCTTCGCCGCATCCGGCATGGACGTTTTCCTTCTCGGGCCCTTGCCGACGCCGGCGATGGCGATGCTGACGCGATCCTTGCGCGCCGATCTCGGCGTCATGATCTCTGCCTCGCACAATCCGTATCAGGACAATGGCGTCAAGTTTTTCGGCCCCGACGGCTACAAGCTCTCGGATGAGGCGGAACTCCAGATTGAACGGTTGATGTCTGATCCGGCGAATGAGGGGCTTGCGCCGGCCGCCGATCTCGGCCGCGTGAAACGGATCGACGACGCCGGCGCGCGCTATATCGAATTCGCCAAGAACGCCTTTCCGCGCGGGCTTTCGCTCGAAGGCTTGCGCGTCGTCATCGATTGCGCCAACGGCGCCGGCTACAAGGTTGCGCCGACCGTTCTCTGGGAGCTTGGCGCCGACGTCATCAAGCATGGCGTTGAGCCGAACGGCTTTAACATCAATCATGATTGCGGATCGACCTCGACCAAATCGATGCAGAGGATGGTCGTCGACTATCGCGCCGATATCGGCATCGCTCTCGACGGCGACGCCGACCGCGTCATCATAAGCGATGAAAAGGGGCGCATCGTCGACGGCGATCAGATTCTTGCGTTAATCACGAGCCATTTGAAAGAACGCGGCGAACTTTCAGGCGGCGGCGTCGTTTCAACCGTGATGGCGAATTTCGGCCTTGAGCAATATCTGAAGCGCGAGGGTTTGGCGCTTGAACGCACGAAGGTCGGCGACCGCTATGTCGTCGAGGCGATGCGGGCGAAAAAAATGAATATCGGCGGAGAACCGTCGGGACACATTATTTTGAGCGACTATTCAACGACCGGCGACGGACTTGTGACGGCGCTTCAGGTGCTCGCCGTCGTCGCCGAGAAGAAAAAGCCCGTCAGCGAGGTTTGCCGCCGCTTTGAGCCGGCGCCGCAAATCCTCAAAAACGTCCGCTATTCGGGCGGCGCGCCGCTTGAAAACGCTGCGGTCAAGGCCTCGATCGCGGCGGGCGAGGCGAGGCTCGGCGCAAAGGGCCGCGTCGTCATCCGCAAATCGGGCACCGAACCCTTGATCCGCGTCATGGCGGAAGGCGACGACAAGAAACTTGTCGCCGCCGTCGTCGACGAAATTTGCGCCGCGCTCGAAAAAGCGAAGGCTTAAGCCTTCGCTCAACGATCGAGTTCCATTTGCGGGCGGCCGTCGGAGGTTTTTTCAGCGCTTCGTCCGTCTTCATTGACGACGGCGGAAACGCGCTTGCGGAACGCCGAAAAGCTTTCGAACGTGACGACGTCAACCGCCTCGTCGAATTCGATCGTGACGCGGCGCCTGCCGCCCGACAGCGCTTCGACGCCGATAATCTCACCGGCGAATCTCTGACCGAGATAGGAACCCGACACGCGGTCGCCGAGCTGCGGCGGCGCGGGGCGGTTGCCGATCGCGGCGTGAAGCGTGTTCCAGTCGCGATAGCCCAACTGCTTTGCAAGAAGCTCAAGCGCTTCGCTGTGAGAGATGAAATCCCCGTCTTCCGCCAGCGCGGCGCGCAGGCGTTTGGCCTGCGCTTTCAGATCGTCAAGCGACCGGGGCGTCGTTTGTCCTGATATGCGTCCTGTCATGGCTCGCCTCATGCGACGGCGGTGCGGGTTTAAGAGCGGGGCTCGCCTTGCCGCCGGACCGCGCGCCGTCAGGGGCAAGGGCCGAACAGGAAAATGAAGGGCTTCACCAGAGCTTTCGCTTGCGAGCGGCGGGCGCCTTCGGCCCGGCGCATCCTGTAGGCTTCGGCGAGGGCGGCGTCAATTCGCGCAAGCGCGGGGTCAGCGGCCCGTCCGCCCGCCGATCGCCGCCATGAAAGAGGCGATTGCGATCAGGAAAAGGCCGAATCCGAACAGGCGCCAGGCGGCGCCGAGATCAACGCCGAGCGCGTCGGCGGCGGCCGGAAAAAGCTGGACGGCAAGCGAGACGATGCAGCTGGCGAGGCCGGCCCAAAGCAATTGTCCTGTCGTCATCGCGCTCTCCCTTGGCTAGTCTCTCGTTCGGATCGATGTGCTAAACGCGCTTAGGGGCGGCAATAGGGAGAGTTTGCGGCATTGCGGGGACGGGTTCTCATCATTGCGGGATCAGATCCGTCCGGCGGCGCCGGCGTTCAGGCCGACATCAAGACGGTGACGGCGCTCGGCGGCTACGCCGCCGCGGCGATAACAGCGCTTACGGTGCAGAACACCAAGGGCGTGACCGGCGTTCATCCCGTCGCGCCCGATGTGATCCGCGCCCAGATCATCGCCGTCCTTGAGGATATCGGCGCCGATGCGATCAAGATCGGCATGATCGGCGATCGCGCGGCGGGCGTCGCCATCGCGGATGCGCTGGTTGAATTCGCGGCGACAATCCCCGTCATTCTCGATCCCGTGCTCGTCGCGACAAGCGGCGACGCGCTCGCCGGCGACGACATGCCGGCGCTGCTCCTCGAACGCCTCGTGCCGATCGCGGCGGTCGTCACGCCCAACGCCGAAGAGGCCGCCGTCCTTGCAGGTTTTGACGTTGCGTCCTCGCTCGAACTTGTCGCCGCCGGCCAGGCGCTTATTCGCCGCGGCGCGACGGCGGCGCTCGTCAAGGGCGGGCATCTTGACGGCGATGACATCGAGGACGCGCTCGTCACACTCGACGGCGCGCGGCTTTTCCGTCATCCGCGCATCGAGACGACGTCAACGCACGGAACGGGATGCGCGCTCGCCTCGGCGGTTGCGACGGGCCTTGCGCAGGGCGCGCCGCTCGCCGCCGCCGTCAAACGCGCCATCGATTATGTTCACGAAGCGATAAAAACCGCGCCCGGTTTCGGCCAAGGAGCCGGCCCGCTCAATCACGCCTGGCCTCTTGAACGGGACTAAAGACGGAGTTCGAAAATCTGTCTTGAAGCGCGAAATTCGCGCGCCTAGGTCGATTTCCGGTTCCCGCAATAAGGAAAAAAATCCATGGCCCGTTACGACTATGAAACGCTCGATGTTTTCACCGACCGGAAATTCGCCGGCAATCAGCTCGCGGTGATCATGGACGCTCGCGGGCTTTCGTCCGACGACATGCTGACGATCACTCGCGAGTTCAACTATTCGGAGACGACTTTCGTATTGCCGCCGGAAAATTCGCAAAACACCGCGCGCGTCAGGATTTTCACGCTCGGCTATGAAATGCCCTTTGCCGGCCATCCGACCGTCGGCACGTCGATCGCGATTGCGCGCGCCAGAAAACTTTCCGGCGAATTGCGGCTCGAACTGAATACGGGCGTCTTCCCAGTGAAGATCGACCTCGACCGCGCCGCCCCTCATGCGGAGTTTCTGAACCCGAACCTGCCGAGGGAAGAAGGCGTCGCGCCGGACGCATCATTGATTGAGGCGGCGCTCTCCCTACCGAAAGGCGCGGTTGATATCGGCGATCATCGACCGCGCCTCATCGGCGCCGGCGCTAATTACATCTACGCCAAAGCCTCGCTTGAAAATGTCCGCCGCGCGAAAATCAATTCCTCGCATTTCGACGCCGTCGCGCTTGATGAAACGGTCGGCGTTCTTCTTTACGCCGAAGGCGGCGAGGCGAAGGACGCGGCCTATCATGTGCGCATGTTTGCGCCGAACGCCGGCATTCCGGAAGATCCGGCGACAGGAAGCGCCGCCGCGGCGCTTCCCGGCCAGATCGCGCTGTCGCAAACGCTTTCAGACGGAACGCATCATTGGGTGATTGAGCAGGGTTTTGAACTCGGCCGCCCGAGCCGCATTCATGCGCGCGTTGAAATGTCAGGCGGCGCCGTCAAATCGGTTCGCATCGGCGGCGACGCCGTGCCGGTGATGAAGGGTCAGCTTGATTTTTGATCGGCTTCGGCGCGTTCAACGACAGGCGCTATGTCGGCGGCGAGCGCGTCGCCGGTTTCGATGACCGGCCGTTTCCGGCTTTGGCTGATCGCGACGCCGACGAGAATGACGGCGAGCGCGATGAACGCCTGCGGCGCCAGCCGCTCATGAAAAAGAACAGCGCCGAGAAAGACCGCGATCGCCGGCACGAAGTAGTTGCCAAGCGCCATAAAGGATGCGCCTGCGCGGCGGATGATCATGATGATGATGATGCCGGCGAGCGCCGTCGGGCCGAGGCCGAGAATGACCACGCTCGCCATGCTTGTTATCGACCATTCGCTCGGATTGAAGGGCGCGAAGAAAAGCGCGGGCGTTGCGAATATCGCGCCCGCCAGCACGATGCCGGCGGTGAAGACGCGCGGCCGCGACGTCGGCGCCCGCCGGGATATGACGACGGAGACGGCGTAGCAAAGCGTCGCGACAAGGAGACCGCCCTGCGCCGCGAAGCTCGATCCGGAGACGCCGCCCACAGCTTCAGGCCCCATCAGGATGAGAACGCCGGCGAAGCCGAGCAGGAATCCGGCGATACGGCGCGCATTCAGTTTTTCATCGGCGAAGAAATAAGCGAGGCCGAGCGTCCAGAGCGGCATGAACGCCATATAGACGCCGGCAAGGCCGCTTTCGACATATTGCTGCGCCCATGGAAAGATCAGGAACGGCGCCGAATAGCCGATGATTCCGACGGCCGTCATCCACGCCCAGAGAAGATGCGGCCGCATTCCCTCTGTCGTCCGTACAAGGAGCGGCGGAAAGCGACGGCCTTTCGCGCGCATGATGACGTAGAGCGCGATCGCCGCCACCCAGAGCCGGCCGACGGCGACATATTGCGGCGGGATGGTTTCAATCGCCGCGTGAATGAAAGTGAACGACGAACTGCCGAGCATGATCAAAAACGCAAGCAGCGACCATTCCGCAGGGCCTGCGGCGGCCGGGCCTGAATTCGGTTTTGTCGGCGGCTTCATTGTCTGAACGGGTTGTCGGGCGGGGCGACGATTCGCGAAGCGCAAAATGCTCGCCTGAGCATTTTGTTGCAATGCAAGATTTCTGTTGACGACGGCGGCGATTCTGTCGGAGAAGCGCGACGGGCCACGCCTCCCCAACGAGGCGCGACTCATCTGCAAGGATGGGAGTTAAATCGATGACGACGAAACCGGGCGTGCGTCCTGCGCGGCCTTATTTTTCATCCGGCCCCTGCGCCAAGCGCCCCGGATGGTCCCCTCAAAATCTCGGCGTTGAAACGCTCGGCCGCTCGCATCGCGCCAAGCTCGGCAAGACGCGCCTTAAGGAAGCGATCGACCGCACGCGCGCGCTCCTTGAAGTTCCGGACGACTACCGGATCGGCATTGTCCCCGCTTCCGACACGGGCGCGGTTGAGATGGCGCTCTGGTCGCTTTTGGGCGCGCGTCCCGTCACCATGATCGCTTGGGAAAGCTTCGGCGAAACCTGGGTGACGGATGTCGTCAAGCAATTGAAACTCGACGCGACGGTCTTGCGCGCGCCCTATGGCGCGCTTCCCGATCTGTCGAAGGTCGATCCTGAAACAGACATCGTTTTCACCTGGAACGGCACGACGTCCGGCGTTCGCGCGCCGAACGCCGACTGGATCGCCGCCGACCGCAAGGGTCTTGCGATCTGCGATGCGACCTCGGCCGCCTTCGCGCAAGCCTTGGACTGGCCGAAGCTCGACGTCGTCACCTTCTCGTTTCAAAAAGCGCTCGGCGGCGAAGGCGGCCACGGCGTCCTGATCCTCTCTCCGCGCGCGGTCGAACGGCTTGAAAGCTACAAGCCCGCCTGGCCGATGCCGAAGATTTTTCGCCTCACCAAGGGCGGAAAGCTGATCGAGGGCGTCTTTGAAGGCGACACGATCAACACGCCGTCAATGCTCGTCATTGAAGATTATGTCGACGCGCTGAAATGGGGCGCGTCGATCGGCGGATTGAAAGAGATGATGCGTCGGGCGGATTCAAATCTGCACGCTCTATCGCAATGGGTCGCGCGGACAGACTGGATCGACTTCCTGTGTTCCGACGAGAAAGCGCGCTCGAACACGTCCGTTTGCCTGAAGATCGTCGATCCGGCGATCGCTTCGCTCGCCGACGACGAACAGCGCGCCTTCGTCAAGAAGATGGAATCCCTGCTCGGCAAGGAAGAAGCCGCCTATGACATCGGCGGCTATCGCGACGCGCCGCCTGGGCTTCGCATCTGGTGCGGCGCGACGATCGAACGCGCCGATATCGAAGCGCTTTGCCCCTGGCTCGACTGGGCCTTCGCCGAAGCGAAGAACTCCCTCAACTGAAACAGGCCGCTCATCCCGGCGAATGCTGGGATCTGCAAGAATCGAAAAATGGATTCCGGCTTTCGCCGGAATGAGCGGGACGAAAAACGGAAAAGCGAAAACATCATGCCCAAGGTTCTCATCTCCGACGATCTTTCCGAAACCGCCGTCAACATCTTCAAGGAACGCGGCGTCGAAGTCGCCTATGAGCCGAAGCTCGGCAAGGACAAGGCGAAACTTGAACAGGTGATCGGCCTTTACGACGGACTTGCGGTCCGCTCGGCGACCAAGGCGACGGCGGCGATCATCGCGGCCGGCAAGAACCTCAAAGTGATCGGTCGCGCCGGCATCGGTGTTGACAATATCGACATTCCCGCCGCGACCGCCGCCGGAATCGTCGTCATGAACACGCCCTACGGCAACGCCATTACGACGGCCGAGCACGCCATTGCGATGATGTTCGCCGCGGCGCGCCAGATCCCGCAGGCGAACGCCTCAACCCATGGCGGCAAATGGGAAAAGTCGCGCTTCATGGGCGTTGAGCTGTTCGGCAAGACCCTCGGCGTCATCGGCTGCGGCAATATCGGCGGCATCGTCGCCGATCGCGGCGTCGCGCTCAAAATGCGCGTCATCGCTTTCGATCCCTATCTCACCGATGCGCGCGCGGTCGAGCTTGGCGTCGAGAAAGTCGATCTCGATGTGCTGCTTGCGCGCGCCGACATCATCTCGCTGCATACGCCGTTGACTGAGCAGACGAAGAACATCCTGTCGGCGAAAGCGCTCGCAAAAACGAAGAAGGGCGTCATCATCGTCAATTGCGCGCGCGGCGGGCTTGTCGATGAGGCGGCGCTGAAGGCGGGGCTCGATTCCGGCAAGATCGGCGCGGCCGCGCTCGACGTTTTCGCTTCTGAACCGGCGACGGAGCATCCGCTTTTCGGTCATGAGCGCGTCGTCCTGACGCCGCATCTCGGCGCGTCGACGAATGAGGCGCAGGAAAACGTCGCTATCCAGATCGCCGAGCAGATGGCGGATTACCTGATGCGCGGCGCGGTGACGAACGCGCTCAACATGCCCTCGATCACGGCTGAAGAGGCGCCGCGGCTGAAACCTTTCATCATGCTCGCCGAAAATCTCGGGAAATTCGCCGGCCAGCTCACCGAGACGAGCGTGAAAGCGATCGAGGTCGTCTACGCCGGCGGCGTCGCCAAGCTCAATACGCGCCCGATGACGGCGGCGGCGGTCGCCGGCGTTTTGCGACCGATGCTCGCTGAGGTGAACATCGTCAACGCGCCGCTGATCGCGAAGGAGCGCGGCGTCGCCATCGCCGAAACCTATCGAGACGATGCGGAGAATTTCGAAAGCGTCATCCGGCTGCGCATTGTGACGGAGCGCCAGGACCGCTCGGTCTCCGGCGCTCTTTTCGGCCAGACGCCTCGCATTGTCGAAATCAAGGGCGTCGAGATGGAAGCCTCCTTTGCGCCGCACATGCTGTTCGTCACCAATGAAGACAAGCCGGGCTTTATCGGCGCGCTCGGCCAGACATTGGGCGCGGCGAACGTCAACATCGCGACGTTCAATCTCGGGCGTTCAGCGCCGGGCGCAGATGCGATCGCGCTGCTCGCCGTCGATGAGGGCGTGACGGCCGCGGTGCTTGAAAAGGTGTCGGCGCTGCCGCACGTCAAACAGGCGAAGGCGCTGGCGTTTTAAGACGCTCGCGCGCGGCGCGCGCATGCGCTAAAGACGGCGCATGCCGGTTGACGACATGAACGATATTGAACGCCGCGCGAAAGCCGGCGAGGCGGATGCGCAATACGCGCTCGCCGCGCATCATTCGCATTCGCAGCGCCCGGAAGAGGCGCGGCGCTGGCTCGAAAAGGCGGCGACCGGCGGCCATCCGGATGCGCTGTTCACGCTGTCGGCGGCGCGCCTTGCAGGCGTCGGCGGGCTCGCCGCCGATCTTTCCGCCGCGATCGAAGGGCTCGTCGCGGCGAAGGAAAAAGGAAGCGCCGCCGCGCTCAGAATGCTCGCGGCGCTGACGGCGGCCGGCGTCGCCGGCGAAGGCGGATGGGACGAAGCGCTGTCGATGATGCGCGGCGCGTGCGCGGCGGGCGATCCGGCGGCGCTGCGTGAAATTGCGGCGCTCGCCTTTAATGCGGGCGGGTGCGAGGCGGATGCGACGGCGATGCTCGCGACGGCCGCGAAAGGCGACGCGCTCGCCGGCGCGCTGCTCCAGCGCCGCAATCATCGCAATCCCGCCGATGCGCCGACCGCCGCGTCCTACGATCTTGAGCGCGTGTTCGATCGCCTCAGCGCCGCGCCGCAAGACCCGCAGCGCAAAGACATTCTTGAACGCCCGCGCGTCGCCTCATTCGCATCGGCCCTCAGCGTCGATCTTTGCGATCATCTCATCGGCGCCGCGCTGCCGCGTCTCCAGCGCCAGGAGATCGTTGATGAAGCGGGCGTCGCGCATGCGCATCCCCATCGCACGTCGACGGGCGCGGTTCTCGGTTTCGGCCATCTCGATCTTCCCGCCGTTTTCGCCGGCCGCATCATGGCGCGCCTCGCCGATGCGCCTTATGAAAACGGCGAATCGGTGATGGTGCTTCGCTACCGCCCCGGCGAGGAATATCGTCCGCACCATGATTTTCTGGGACCGAACGAGCCCGATCTTAAAACGCGCGGCCAGCGTTTCAGGACGGCGCTTCTCTATCTCAATGACGGCTATGAGGGCGGGGAGACGCATTTCCTCGCGCCGGACGTAAAAGTCGCAGGCAAGACCGGCGATATCGTCGTCTTCGACAATGTCGATGAAAAAGGCGCGCCGGACGTTTCGGCGCGCCATGCGGGAAGGCCGGTTGCGCGCGGCGAGAAATGGCTCGCAACGCTCTGGTTCCGCGACCGGCCCTGTTTGCGCTAGTCTGCGCTCGCCTTGCGCTTGTAGGTTCCCTTGAACCAGTCGTTCCAGACGTTCTTCTCATCGTCATATTGCTGGAAATACTGGGTGACGGTGCCGTCCTCGTTCGGCGTCCACGTGCCGCGGAACTTCGCGCCGTTGCCGGGCTGTCCGGCGCCGTAGCCGATATTGCCTTCAAGAACCATTTCGCCCTTGTCGTTGAGCCCGCCGACATAATCGATCGTCGCGCCGGCGCTGACCCAGACCTGGCGCCATTTCCCGGTCGCAAGATCGACGAAATTATAACTCTGCCCGGTGATGCCGCCGGCGTTTGTCCAGCGCTCGACGAGAAGACAGCCATATTCTTCTTTCCGGATCGAATTCGTTCCGGCGAGCTTGCCTTGCGGTCCATAGACGTCCCATTCGCCGACCCAGAAGTCGAATTGGCTGAAAACGGGATCCTTGCAGGGCGGCGGGGGCGTCTGGGCGAAGGAAGGCCCGGCCAAAAGAAGACTCGCGCTTGCCAAGAGAATACGCATGGGATTTCGCCTTTCATTTTTATGAGATCAGACACCGGCGCGGCGGCGCCCCGCAAGAGGGGTTATTAGCCCTGGCCGCCGCATTGTCCATGATCGGGCGCGCCGCGCCCTAGGGCGTTCATTTCAGTCTCTTGCCGTCAACTTTACGCTGGAACGGGGCGGGCGTAGGCTGAAGCGCCGCGGCGCCGCGCCGCTCGCGGTCCGATGTCGGCTTGTGCATTTCAGCGCGTTCCGGGGTCCTCCATGAATTTTAGAAATTTTCTCGTCTGCGCCTTGTGCGCGGCGCCATCGTTCGCCGGCGCCCAATCGGGCAACCCGCAAATCGATATGCCCACAGTCCAGAAATGGGCGAATGTCAGCGTCGCGCATTATCATGTCGAAGCCTCGTTCCATCAGTGGACGCCTGTCTCAAAGCGGTGGGCGGGCTCGGAAGGCGAGGTGACGGATTCGATGACAGTCGATTTCGACTGGGATGTGAACCGCCGCAGCCTTGTCGGGTCGGCGACCTTCGCCAATGGGACTTCATCAGTCGCCGGAATGCGGTCGACGCTAAAGGAATGTCCAGCGTCGGAAATCGCCGGCGCCTATGAGCACATCACGGTTACATCCGCCGCCGCGAACGCCATCGGCGGCGTTGAGATGCGGGGGACGCGGACTTACGCGCCGACCAAATCGCCGCTTGAATGCCCGGCGAGCAACGCCCTCATCGCAACGCCGGGCGACGAGGCGGAGACGACCTTGACCCTGCCCGTCGCCGATCCGCGCATGCTCGGCCTCAGCGTAACGGGCGATCCGAGGGTGACGGTGACGCCGGACCATAAATCCTTCACGATCAAAGGAACGGACGGCTGGACCTGGACGATGACGCCGACGATCGTGAAATAGCGACGCGCCCGGCCTAAAATGTCGCCGGATTATTGAGGCCTTGCCGTGACGGCGATTTGCAGGCGGATCTCTGGCGGACGGTTCCGCCTCAGCGGCGCCGGGCTTGCGCGGCTAATCAACCCCAGCGCAAGCGGGCGCGACGTAAAGGGCGACGGGGCCCGCCGCATTCAGCTGATCCGCCCAGCCTTGCGGCAATGTTCCGCCGACCAGGAGCCTTGCGAGCGCGACAGTCGCGCGTTCGCGCCGGGGGGTCGCCGACCACAAGCGTCGCCAGTCGTCGCCAGGCGTGATCCTCGGCGTGCCGCGCCGCGGCGTCGCCGCATAGACGACGCCGCAAGGCGCTTCGCCGCGTCGGCCGGCGCTGAGGATTTTTTCCGTCGCCTTTTCCGCCGTCACGCCGTTGAGCTGAAGGAACATCCGTGCGCGCGTCGCCGTCGATCCGTCGGTCATGACCGGCGTTTCGCTGGACATCGCATAGGCGGCAAGCAGGCGCGCTTCGGCGTGCTCGTCATAACGCCGGAAATCCGCAACCGCCCAGTTGAGCGCGACCGCGCCGGCAAAGATCGCCAGCGCAACGCGGCGCCGGCTCTTTTCATAAAGAAACGCAGCGAACGCGCCGGTCAACAGCGTCGCCGTATAGACGAGTATCGGATAATATTGCGGGCTTTTGAGATTGGCGCCGTAGGCTGATGAAAAAAAACTGATCAGCGATGCGGCGGCGAAAAGCCTCCACGCCGCGCGATGCGGCCCGGTGAAAAGCGCACGGCGAAAACCCCGATGCGCAAGCGTAAGAGCGCCGAGCGCCATGAACGGCGATGCGACGGGCCATGTCGACGCCTTGATGAGCGGTGTGACAAGCCGCGCCAGAAGCGGGTTTGAAGGCGCGTCGCGAGGCATCGCGAAGAAGTGCCCAGGGCCGCGATGGCCGAAATCGACAGTGAGGCGATAAAACGGATCGCCGGCGATCATCCAATAGGCGGCGAGCTCAATCATGACGACAAGGCCGAAAACGCCGCAAACGGCGACAAGCGCGTCGAGGCGAAATGGGCGTCGCAGCATAAGGATCAAGGCGAAAGTCGCCGGAAGATAGATTGCGATTTCGCGGCAGAGCCATGCGGCGCCGGCCGCGGCGGAGGCTCCCGCAAGCGAGCGCAGCTTGATCCGGTCGCCGGCGCCGTCGAGAAACAGCCAGCAGGCGAGAGCGCCGAAAAAGATCTCCGGCCCCAGAATGTCGAGCCCCAGCGACGTCACCAGCAAATAGGGCGATGAAGCGACCAGCGCTGAGGCGGCGAGGCCTGCGCTGTCGCCGAGATGTTTGCGCGCGAAATGGAATGTGACGGCGACGAGCGCGGCGGCGTAGAGATAATTCGGCGCAAGGCTTGCGAATTCGCTGACGCCGAACGCCGCGAAGGAGGCGACGATCGCGAGGACAAGCGGATACCGCAAGGACCAGTGGGTTTCGCCAAGCTGCGGGCCGTCATGATGCCAGACGAGCGCGGCGTTGAGATATTTCATGGAATCATTCGGCGCGACGCCGGCCCCGAAGATCCCCGCCGTCAAAACCGCGAGGGCGGCGATCAAGGCCGGCTTGGTCAGGTCCGCTGACAACAGGTTCGGCGTCGCCTTTGCGATGGTCGATGCGATATTGCCCCTCTCGCCGGTCACGTATGGGCGCTCGTCAGGCGAATTCAACGACAGCGGCTTTATCAGGGGCGCAGCCCTGCTCCGCGGATGTCATCGCGGCGGCCAGCGCCGCCAGATCCTTGATGTCGCTGATTTTGGCGGCGATCCCGTCGCGCGCGCCGTGGCCGGTCAGAAGGCAGAACGCTTGTCCGGTGTGATTGCCGCCGCGTCCGGTCCTGAGCCGCGCGGAAATTTCGCCGATCGCCGGAGACGTAATCGTCTCAGCCGGCGCCGAGGGTGCGAATTTCAGCATAACGTCCGGAAGATACGCGCATCGCGGCCCGGGAAAGCGGTCTTCCGCGAAGACGACTTCGCGCACCAGCGGCCCGCCATCGCCGGCGACGCGAATTTCAAGCAATCGCGCTTTCAGCCATGTCTTGTACCGCTCAAGCTCCTGTCCGTCGGCGTCGAAAAAGCCGTCGCGTTCGCGTCCCTTGATATTCAGGCGGATCAGCCCTTCGCCCGACGTCGCGACCGGAAAGGAGGGCGTGCGACGCCAGTCTTTGCCGGCGATGAGCGTCTGGCCGACGACCCAGTCCTGCACATCCTCGCCGAGCAGATGCGCCAGCGCATGCTGCAGACGGTACGGCGCGAGCTGTCTCATGCGCTTCATCAGGTTCGGCGACGCCGATGATTTTTGCGATGAGCGCCCGGTATCGACCAGCCATACCGAATTCAGACGCGCCAGGATCTTGTCGACGAAATGATCCTGCGCGGCGTTGCTCGCCATGCCGTGCAGAGCGAAGACCGCGATTGTCGTCCGCCCGTCTTTCGCCGCATCGATGACGCGGCCGAGCGCCGCATCCTGCGCCTTGTAAACGTCAAGCAGCGCCTCAGGGTCGACTTCCGACGCGAAGTCGCCGTCAACCTCGAGCAAATTGTGGCCGGCGCGGTGAATCTCGTAAAATCCGGTCACGAAAAGCCGCCAGGGCGACCGGTCCATCATCCACAGCATCGCCTCCGCCTTACGCGCAATTGCGTCAATCATCTGATCGCGTATGCGGCGCGTGTGAGCGGCGCTCTTGGGCAGCGGCACTTCCTTGCCGATCGGGCGCGCGCCGAACCGGCGGCGCAGTTCGCGCAGCAGCGCCGGGTCGGATGCGCGCGCAGCGCCGCTGCTTTGGCAGGACCAGTTGAAGATTTCAGTGCAGGGCGCTGCGCCGGCGTTGAGCGGCAGGGAGATGTCGAAGGCGATCGTCTCAACGCCCTCGCGCGCCAGCCGCCGCCAGAACGGATCGAATGAAAGACGCGCGCCGAACTCGCCGCGCGCCGGGCGCTCGAAGATCATCCGGCGCGGGTCCCATTGCAGCGGATAATACTGTCCGTGAACGCCGGGGTCGGCGCCGGCCGCAAAGGTCTGCCAAACGCTGGCGCTTGCATGTTCGCCGGGGGTCGAAAGCGCCCGCAACGTCCCTTCCTGCAGCAGGCCGCTGAAGACCGGGAGGCGATCGCGATTGGCCTCGACGAAAGGCAGGCTCATCGCGTCGATGCCGATCATCAAGAATCTGTGTCGGCCGTTTTCGCTGCCGTTCCGCATGACAACCAAGAAAGACCCCGGCTTCGCCACGCAAAATTTGCGCCGCATTTACCCAAAAAATAATTTGCCGGCGTAAAACGGGGCGATTTGCAGCGAGCAGCGGTTAACCAGTGCTTTTAAGGAATCTCGTTAAGCTTTTCGTCGCCGCGGGATTGCTCTGGGTGATCGCGGGCCGCGTCGATTTCGGCGACGCCTTCAGGATCATCGCGAGCGCGGACCCGGCGTTGATCGCGCTTGCGATGGCCTTAAGCCTCGCCATCGCGGTTTTCGACGCCGCCTATTGGGCCGCCTCGCTGACCGCGATCGGCTGCCGCATCGCCTTCGCGCCGGCGCTCGCCCTGTCGCTGGTCAGCACGTTCTTCGCCAATCTGGCGCCGTCGAATCTCGGCGCCGATCTTTTTCGCGCCGCGCAGATGCGCGCCGCCGGCGCAACGATCGAACAGGCGGTCCGGATCGCCTCTGCGGCGCGGCTGATGTCCTACGCATCCCTTGTCGCCGTGATCGGCGCCGGGCTTCCCGTCGCGTTTTCCCTTGTTTCCGGCGAGGCTGAAAAGCTCGCCTTGATTGCGGTCTACGCCGGAGCCTTGGCGGCGTTCGGCGGTTTTCTGCTGTTTGGTCCGATGGCGACGCGAATCGATTTCGGCGTCGTCGCCCGCGCGGCGAGGTTTGTCGCAAACCTTTCGCGCGACACGCGCCGTCTTCTCGCCAGCGCGACAGCGGCGGGCTGGTCCTATCTCACAGCGCAGCATCTCCTGCGCGTCGCCGGCGTCGCCGCGATCGCCGCAGCGCTCGGCGCCGAGGCGGATTTCCTCGCGCTGTTCGCGCTCATTCCGGCGGCGCTTCTCGTCGCCATGATCCCGATCTCGTTCGGCGGCTGGGGGGTTCGCGAGGCGAGCTTCGTGTCGTTTCTCGGGCTTGCCGGCCTCGCCCCTGAGACAGCGCTCGCGATCTCGATCGTCTTCGGGCTCACGCGCGTCGCGCTCGGCGTCGTTGGGGGCGTCATATTCGTCATCATGCGCAATGAGGACTACCGCTTCGCCTTCGACGCCGAAGCGCCGGCGGAACGCGCCGGGCCGACCCCCTGATGAGACTTCGGCGCGGCGCGCTAAATCGTCGCCTGCGCGGCGATTTGCGGATTGACCGGGGCGCCGCCGCCCCTATGGTGCGCCCGCGAAATCACCAAAGGCCGAGGGTTCAATGACGGATGTGGCGGTCATCGGCGTCCAGTGGGGCGACGAGGGCAAGGGCAAGATCGTGGACTGGCTGTCGGCGAGGGCCGACGTCGTGGTGCGCTTCCAGGGCGGGCACAACGCCGGCCACACGCTCGTCATCGACGGCAAGGTCTACAAATTGTCGCTGCTTCCGTCCGGCGTCGTGCGCGAGGGTCGGCTCGGCGTCATCGGCTCGGGCGTCGTTGTCGACCCGTGGGCGCTCCTTGGCGAGATCGAACGGATTGAAGATCAGGGCGTCAAGGTGACCGCGGAAAGCCTTGCTCTCGCCGAAAACGCGACCCTCATCCTGCCCGTTCATTCGGAACTCGACATGATGCGCGAGACGTCGAACGCCGGCGTCAAGATCGGCACGACGAAGCGCGGCATCGGCCCCGCCTATGAAGATCGCGCGGGCCGGCGCGCCATCCGCGCGGTCGATCTTCTGCACCCTGAAAGTCTTCCCGGAAAAATCGAGAACCTGCTCGTTCATCACAATGCGCTGCGCCGAGGCTTCGGCGCCGAGGAAGTCAATGCGGCGGCGCTGACAAAAAAAATCCTCGACGTCGCGCCGAAGATCGCGCCTTTCGTGAAGCCCGTGTGGAAGCTGCTTGATGAGGCGCGCAAGGCCGGCAAGCGCATCCTGTTTGAGGGCGCGCAGGGCGTTCTCCTCGACATCGATCACGGCACCTATCCTTACGTCACCTCGTCGAACACGGTGGCGGGGCAGGCGGCGACCGGATCGGGCCTCGGCCCCCGCGCCGTCGGCTACGTTCTCGGCATCGTCAAGGCCTATACGACGCGCGTCGGCGAAGGGCCGTTCCCGACCGAGCTCACCGACGCGATCGGCGAAAGATTGGGTCAGCGCGGCCATGAATTCGGCACGGTCACGGGCAGGAAGCGCCGCTGCGGCTGGTTCGACGCGACGCTGGTGCGTCAGTCGCTGAAAGTCGCGGGCGTCGACGGCGTCGCGTTGACGAAACTCGACGTGCTCGACGGCTTTGACGAGATCAAGGTTTGCGTCGCCTACGACATCGGCGGCAAGCGCTACGACTATTTGCCGGCCGGCCTTGACGCGCAGACGAAAGTCAAACCCGTCTACGAAACGATGGAAGGCTGGAAGGGGTCGACCGTCGGCGCGCGTTCATGGGCCGATCTGCCGGCCGAGGCCGTCAAATATGTCCGCCGCATCGAAGAGCTCATCGAACGGCCCGTCGCGCTCGTCTCGACAAGCCCCGAACGCGACGACGTCATCCTGATGAAAGACCCGTTCGAGAATTAGACGCGAAAGCGCCAACCTTTAGCTTAGCGCGCATTCTCATCTCTTTGGAACGGTCCATTCCGTCGGCGGGATCTCGCGCCGCCTGAGCCGGATGGCGAGGCCGAGCGACGTGCCGACCGCGATGGCGACGGCGAGATCGGCGAAAACCGTGAGCAGCAGCGTCAGAGCGAACAGGATTTGGTCCGTGCGCCGCATGGTCAGCCTGTCGCGCCAGCGATGCGGCTCGCTCATGTTCCAGGCGGTCATGATCAACAGCGCCGACAGGGCGGGCATCGCCAGCCCTCCGACCAGCGGCGCCGCCGCCAGAATGATGGCGAAGAGCGAAAGCGCATGAAATATGCCGGCGAGCGGCGTCCGCCCGCCCGCGCGGACATTCGTCGCCGTGCGCGCGATGGCGCCGGTCGCGGGCAGGCCGCCGAACAGCGCGGACGCGATGTTTGCGGTTCCCTGAGCGAGCATTTCCGCGTTGGGGCGGTGCTTGCCGCCGATCATTCGATCGGCCACCAGGGCGGAAAGAAGCGATTCAATTCCCGCGAGGAAGGCGATGACGAAAGCGGACGGCAATATTGCCGCAAGTTTCGCGATCGTGAAATCCGGCAAATGAGGCTGCGGAAGCCCGCGCGGCAGCTCGCCGAAACGCGACGCGATCGTGTCGACGGGCTGCGCCATATGCGAAGCGGCGAGGGTTGCGGCGAGGCTGGTGACCGCGACCGCGATGATAAGGCCCGGCAGGCGCGGCGCCGCGCGCCGGAGCGCGACGATCAAAACGCCCGTCGCCAGGGCAACGCTGAGCGCCTGCGCCGAAAAGGTTCCAAGCGCATTCCACAAGACCGGAATCTTTTCGATGAAGTCCGCCGGAACGCTTTCGACGGAAAGGCCGAGCGCGTCTTTCAACTGGCTTGTCGCAATGATGACGGCGATGCCGACCGTAAAACCGTCGACGACCGGCTCCGGCACAAAGGCGATCAGATTGCCGAGACGCAACGCGCCCGCCGCGAGCAGGATCGCTCCCGCGACAAAGGTCGCCAGAATGAGGCCGTCATAGCCGTGCGCGGCGATGACGCCGGCGACGACGACGATGAAAGCGCCCGTCGGTCCGCCGATCTGCACGCGGCTGCCGCCAAGCGCGGAGATTAGAAATCCGGCGACGATCGCGGTCACGATTCCCGCCGCCGGCTTCGCGCCCGAAGCGATGGCGATGGCGATCGAAAGCGGCAGGGCGACAAGGGAAACGGTGACGCCGGCCGCAAGATCCGCGATCAACGAATCCCGCGTCGTCGTCGGCAGCGTCGTCAGCAATTTGGGTTTCATCGGAAGGGCGCGCAAAAAGGGGCGCGCGCAGATTTATGCCTGTTTCGCCGTCCGAACAATGCGACGTTTTTCCGAAAGAAAACCGTCGGCCCCGACCTTCCAAAAGAGACTGTTGGGCGAAGCCGTCAACAGCGTCAGCCGCATTAAGGGACTTATTGAGCTGTCGAGCGATACCGGCCTGAAAAGAATATCGCGTCTTTCATCGCGCCTGCTGTCGAAGCTGGCGAGAGCGTCAGTTCAAATCGTCAGGACTTTCGGCGCAATGAAGCTTAAAGGCTTGTCGACGCCCGTAATTGACCTTCGTCATCTTCCCCCGCCACGCGAATTCTCCACTCAACATTCCCCAAAACAGGGGCTTGATCGAAATATCGTTCTGCCCTTTGCTTCACTCTGTCGGCGGCGCTCTTCGGGGCGGCGCCGATTTTCGTTTATGGGCGCGAAATGCGTTTTTTTGCGCGCCCTCGCGTGCGGGCGAAAGCCTGCGCGGGCTCTTTGACATTGTGAATATTCGGGGCGTTCCGGTTTTTGAAACTGGCCGGCCGAAGGCGCGGGCGTAAGGCTCTGCTCCCTCCCTTGCAAAGG
>CALAZI010000030.1 GCA_937895955.1 uncultured Alphaproteobacteria bacterium
TCCGGTTAGAATGAAACACCTTATCTCGGTGTCCTTCAAACCGGGGACAGGCCAACCGGATGGTAATAGCGCGCCTGCATGTAGACGAGGCCGGATCTGAGATCGAGCACATGGCCGGTGAAGCCGGTGTTGTTGATGTTCGCCGCCGGCTCGTCCTTGATGTCGCCGAAGGGGCGATAGCGCTCGCGCCATTGGACGAGGCCCGAGGCGTTCGCCCCGCCGGTCGCCGAGCCCAGATGATCGGTCAGAAGGAAGGTCTCATTGTAGCTTGCGCCAGAGCCTGAGATCCGCGCGACGTTCAGCCCGCCGACGCGGATATAATCGTCATTCTTGGTCGGGTCGGTCGCGTTATGGCGATAAAGAAGGCCGTTGGGCTTTCACGAAAAAAGCGTTTTCATTGTAAAGCGATCCGCGCCTTAATCGCGCCCGCATGCATAATGGTCTCGGCGGCAAGGCGGTTGCCGGCTGCGCACGCTTCCCTGGGCGCGGCGCCGCGAAGGCGCGCTGCGAAATAGGCGGCGTTGAAATTGTCGCCGGCGCCTGTCGTGTCGAGCGGCGCGCGAACTTCTTCCGGCGCGACCCAACCGCGCTCGCCGGCGGCGGCGAAAAAGCAACCGCGCGCGCCTTCCTTGACGACGATTTCGCTTTGTCGCTTGAGGCCGATTCTGGAGACGATTTCTTCAGCGCCCGCCGCGCCGAACAACAGCGTCCAGTCTTCAACTGATGAAAAGGCGATCGTTGAGCGGTCAAGCGCAGCGCGAACAGCGCGGCGCGCATCATTCGCGTCGCTCCATCCGCGCGGCCGGAAATTGACGTCGAACGCAATCTTCCCGCCCGCGGCCGCCGCCGCCTCCATAATCGAAAATATCCGCGCGTGATGGGCGGGGGCGAAAATCGACAGCGTGATGCCGGTCAAGTAAAGAAGAGAGGCGCCTGTCATCGCCTCAATCGCGCTCGCCGCCTGCGCGCAATCGAAAAACGCGCGCGCAGCGCTGTCGTTGCGCCAATAGGTGAAACTGCGCTCACCCCGGTCGTCGAGCGAAATCGCATAAAGGCCGGGTTTGCCGCCTTTGACGGTCAGGCAATGATCGAGCTTAAGGCCTTCCGCGCGCCATTCGCTCTTAAGCCAGGCGCTATAGGGATCATCCCCCAGCGCCGTGACGAATTGCGGCGCGACGCCAAGCCTTGCCAGATAAACCGCGGTATTGAGCGCATCCCCGCCATAGGCGACGCGCGCCGATCCGTCTCGGACCGCAGAGAGTTCGAGCATGCCTTCGCCGAATACGAAAACGCTCATTCGCCCTCTTTCGCCTCACCAGGGCTTGTTGAGGCGCTGGAATTCATTTGTCGGCGTCGCGCTTTTCGATTCCTTGCGGCGGCCGATAAGGAAAGGCAACGAAAGAAAATAAAGGATCGCCGTCGGATTGAAAATAATCGAAGAAAACAAATGCGCCGCGTCGCGCGGCGTCATTCGCACTTCGGCCTCGATCGAGCTTGCCGGATCGCCCCTGATGACGAGCGTGTCGCCTTCGCGGCTCAGCTTGCCGATGACGAAATTGATTTCCGCAAGCGGGCTCAGGACGCGCATGCGCGATCTCCCTCAGTCTTTTCTCAGCGTGCCGATTTTCTGCGCCGCTTCGATCCTGCGTTCATGAAGCGCCGGCATATCGTTGACGTCCATGCCGGCCGGCGGCGTGAACTGGCCGCGGCCGTAAAGATCGCGGAATACGTCTTTGACGGGCCCCAGCTTGTCGGCGAGGTTCTTCGGCGGGCGGCCGCTCGGGAACTGGTTGGGCGGATAGATCGGCTTGTCGTAAATCTGACGGAAGCCTTCCGTTCTGAGGTCGACCCAGCAATTGTGGTTCGACCGCGAGCGATGTTCGCGCAGCGCCTCGATGTCGATCGTCGCGCCGATCACCTGTTCCTCCGGATATTCAGCGCAACGCAGGACCATCCCCGTATAGTCGATGACGAATGACCGGCCGGGGCAAAAGGCGCGCGGATAATAGTCGTATTCGACCTTGCCCCAGTTAGAGCCGAGCACATAGGCCATATTGTCATGCGCGCGCGTCCGCCGCGTGAACATCCAGAAGTCCCAGGGTTCCGAAACGCCTTCGATTTCCTGCAGCGCGACGGGATGGCAAATGACTTCGCAGCCGTTGTAGCCGAGCGCGCGCGAGACTTCCGGCGTGCAGCCGTCATGACAGGTCATCGTGCCGAGCTTGCCGATCTCAGTGTCGAGCACCGGGAAAAGCGTCTTGATGTCGCCGCCGAAAACCTCGCGGTATTCGTCGAAAATGTCATGCGGGCTTGTGCCGAGACCGATCGAGGCGGGAATGTGCCATTTGTGATAGCGCAGCTCGACATTGCCGGACGGACCGATGATGAACGCCGTGTTGAACCAGCGATCGGGAAACTCCGGAACTTTCTCGATGACGCCGCCGCCTGCGATATAGAGATTGTACTCCTTCGCCTTCTCGCCGAGCTTGCGCATCTCCGGCCCGTCAAGCGTGATCGCTTTCTTCATGAAGCCTTCAATGCCATGCTCGCCCTTGCCCGGCGTCGTCACGCCCTGAAGGAAATATTCGGGAAGTACGACAAGGCGCGCGGGCAATTCCCAGAAATAGCCGACGCCGAAATCGATCATGTTGCAGACGCGCTCAAGGTTTTTGTTGATCCCGGCGCGATCCTCGGCGACCGTCACCTGCGGCTGGATCACCATCGCGGTGTATTTCTCGATTTTCCGGCTTTTGCTCATGGGTCTTTCCTTGTTCGCAGTCGGCTTAGTTCGGCAAGCGCTTGAGGCCGAGATCTTCAAGCATCACATTGGCGGCGATTGTGCCGGCCGCCGAGATCCCGCCGCCCGGATGGCAATGCGGGCCGGTCATATAAAGACCGCGGATTGGCGAGCGGTAATGAGCGTAACCGGGGAACGGCCGAAACGCGCCGAGCTGCGCGGCGATGCGCTCGCCGCCGTTTGTCGTGCCGTCGACAAACGAAAGATTGGCGCGCTCAAGGCTGTCTTTCGTTTCGATATATTCGCCGAGGATGGTTCGCGCATTGATGTTCGGGGCGTATCGCTGGAGTTTTTTCAGCAACACGTTATGCGCGTAATCCTCCTTGATGTCCTCCCAGGATTTTCCGCTCGCCAGCCAGTTCGGCACGTAAGTGTCAAAGATCAGCGTGTGCTTGCCGTCAGGCGCCCTTGAGGGGTCAAGGAGAGTCCAGCAAGCGGACCAAAGGAAGGGATCGCACGGCGGTTCGCCGAGCGACATTTCGGCGTATTGGCGGATCATCTGCGGCGTCGAGTCGACAATGCGGTGAAACGCGCAGCGGCTCATCTCCGCCCCGTTAGCGAATTCTGGCGGTTCGGACAAAGCGAGGTGCATCCGGCAAATCGTCACCTTTCCAAACGAGAACCGGTGAACCGCAGCGGTGAACTCGGAAGGCAGCCTTTCCTCGCCGACGAGCTTCAGGAATGACTGTTTCGGCTCAAGCGCCGTCACCACCGCCTTGCGGGCGCGGATTTCAGCGCCGTCCGCAAGTTTCAACCCGCACGCCTCGTCGTTTTGGATGATGATCTTCTCGACAGTCGCCGACGTGATGACGCGACCGCGATTCGCTTCGATATAGCGCGCCATCGAATTCGGAAGTTCCTGGCTTCCCCCTTCCGGGATCGCCTGACCGTAAACATGCACGGCCGGGATCATGATATAAAACGACTGACCGGCGCCTTCCTGCTCCGGCAATATTTGCGGCGCGAGCGCCCAGTTGAGCATCACCGCCTTGACGAAGTCGTTCTCGAAATTGAAATCGACCCAGGCGCGCGCGCTCAGATTGAATTCCTGCATGCGACGCAGGCCCTCGCGACTGTTCTCAAACGCGCGCGCCATCGTGCTCGGCGGCGAGGGCGGCGAAAAAAAGGCGCGGATGAAGCCGTCCTTGATCGCGCCGAATTCGTCATAAACCTGACGGTATTTTCTTGCGTCCGCTTTTGAATATCGGGCGATGCTGTCGACGGTCTTGTCGATGCTCTTGTAGATGACGATGCCGGGCCCGCCTGACTTGTCCGGATGGCCCGTGATGTGATCGGTTGAAGGAATGTATTTCAGCCCGTGGCGGACAAGCTCGGGCTCCAGCAGATCCTTGAAGTCGGCGTTCGCCTGAATCCAGACATGCGAGGAGCCGAAAAGGTCGTGCTTGAAGCCCGGGATCGTCACTTCGCGCGTCACGGCGCCGCCGCCGATCCATGGATTGCGCTCCACAACGCAGGTTGAGAGCCCATAGCGCGTCAGCAGCGCGGCGCAGGAGAGCGCATTGACCCCTGCTCCCGCGATGACGATGTCGAATTCGGTATCAGCCATTCATCCGCCAAGCGCCGCCGGCCGATCGCGGCGCAGACGGCATGTCTTTCACATCGCTCTAAGATTTCTGCCTTCAACCCGATACTTATCGACGCCGCAGCGCTGTCGGCAATTGATAGTCTTTCATCGAACCTATAAGGTCGCCTAATGTCAAACGCCAGTTTCCGCTGACCCCCGATGGCTCGCCGGCTGCCGCCCCTCGTTTCTCTTCGCGTCTTTGAATCGGTTGCGCGCCACCTCAGCTTCACCAAGGCGGCGGACGATCTTCACGTCACCCAGGCCGCGGTCAGCCATCAGATCAAGAATCTTGAGGAGTGGCTGGCGACGCCGCTTTTCCTGCGGCTCAACCGGTCAATCAAGCTGACAAAAGAGGGCGAAATTTTCGCCGCGGCGCTCACCTCCGCTTTTGACGAAATCGCGAAAGCGACTGACGCGATCGTCAAGAACAAGGGCGTTCAGGCGATCAACATCGCCACCTTCGATTCGATCGCCGCGAACTGGCTTGCGCCTCGCATCAAGAAATTCCAGGCGCGCTACCCCGATATGGCGATAAAGATCATGACCCATAACGCCTATTCGGATTTCGCCGACGGCGATATCGACGTCGAGATTCGATATGGCGACGGCGATTGGTCAAACTTTCATGTCGTCAAGATCGCGGACGAAGACATTTTTCCGGTCTGCAGCCCGAAACTCAT
This sequence comes from uncultured Alphaproteobacteria bacterium, assembly GCA_937895955.1. Classification (GTDB taxonomy): domain Bacteria; phylum Pseudomonadota; class Alphaproteobacteria; order Caulobacterales; family Parvularculaceae; genus Amphiplicatus. The sequence continues at coordinate 5,063 of CALAZI010000030.1, forward strand.
CGGCCGGCGCAAGCGTCCCCTCAACGTCGCCGACCTCGCGGACTACGGGCTCATTCATGATGAGATGGTGATGGAGTGGACGGACTGGATCAACGCCGCGGGAGGATCGAGCGACAAGGCGACGAAAGGGCTTCGCTACAATCACTCCCACATCGTCATCCGCGCGGCGATCGCCGGCGAAGGCATGGCGCTCGGACGCAGTCTCCTTGTCGCTGACGAAATCGCCGCGGGCCGCCTGATCGCGCCGTTCGAATTCCGGATGCCGTCAAAATACGCCTATTATCTCGTGCGGCCGAAGGAGCATGGCGAAAAGGCGTGGGCGAAGGCCTTTGAAGAATGGCTGCTGCTCGAAGCGGCCGAAACCATGGCTCAATTCAATTGAAGATTCGCTGCATCACCGATTTGTGCTCAAGATAGGCCTCAACCCCCAATCGGCCGTGCTCCCGCCCCCAGCCGGATTGCTTGTAACCCCCGATCGGCATCGCCATGTCCGGAACGCCGTGGCAGTTGATCCATACGATCCCGGCGCGCAAGCCGCGGCTCATGCGCTGGACGCGCGATGCGTTCTCGCTCCACACGCTCGCCGCGAGCCCGTATTGCGTGTCGTTGGCGAGGCGAAGCGCTTCCTCCTCATCGTCAAACGGGACAAGGACGGCGACCGGCCCGAATATTTCATCACGCCATGCGGCGCTTCGCGTCTTCGGATCAGCGAGGATCGTCGGCTGATAAAAGAAGCCGCCGCCATCCAAGGCGCCGCCGCCAGCGAGGCGTTCGGCGCCCTCCCGGGTCGATCCCTCAACAATGTTCTCGACCGATCGGCGATGCGCGGCTGAAATCAAGGGGCCCATCTGCGTTTTTTCGTCAAAGGCCGGGCCGAGACGCAGCGCCCTCGCCTTTGCGCACAACCCGTCGGCGACGCGCTGATAGGCGGAGCGCTCAACAAGGATGCGAGAACCGGCGACGCACACCTGCCCGGCATTGCCGAATATGCCGTCAGCGGCCCCGCTGATCGCCTCGTCGATATCGGCGTCCGCGAAAATGACAACCGGCGACTTGCCGCCGAGCTCGAGCGACAGGCGTTTGAGATTGCCTTTGGATGCGTCGAGTATCGCGCGCGCCGAAGCCGTCGACCCTGTGAAGGAAATCTTGTCGACCCGGCTGTCGCGCGCAATCGCATCGCCGACAACGCGGCCGCTCCCGATGACGATATTCACAACGCCAGCCGGCACGCCGGCCTCGCCGATAAGCTCGCCGAGACGAAGCGTCGAAAGCACGGTCATCTCGGAGGGTTTGAGAACGACAGAACATCCGGCGGCGAGCGCCGGCGCGAGTTTCCACGCCGCCATCACGAGCGGTCCGTTCCAAGGCGTGATGAGGCCGGCGACGCCGACCGGCTCAAGCCGCGTCACGCCCTCAAGATCGAGGCCCTGCACGGACGGTTTGAACGTTTCGCCGGCGATCCTGGCGCACCAGCCGGCGTGATAGCGAAACGCTTCAGCCGCGGCCGGCGCCTCGCCGTTCAGCGCGGCGGCGAATGGCTTGCCGCCGTCTATCGATTCCAGTTCCGCAAGATCCCGACGATTCAGATCGATCAGCTCGGCGACGCGCCACAGCCGCTTTGCGCGCTCCGCCGGGGGAAGGTCGCGCCAGACGCTGCGCTCGAAGCTGACGCGCGCCGCATCGATCGCCGCATCGACATCCTCCGCCGAGGCCGGCGAAAAAGCCGTTATCGTCTCGCCGGTCGAAGGATCAATGCAATCAACCGCGCCGGCGCCGCCCGGACGTCTCCAGTCGCCGCCGATCAAAATTTTCTTTTCGCTGGCGACAAACGCTGCGGTCGCTTCGGAAAGGCGCGGCAATTGGCTTTTCATTCAGACCATCCGGCTCCCTGCTCGATCCGCGCGAAACTCTCCAAGCGCCGCAATGACCGCTTCGTTTTCATAATCGAGGCCGACCGTGATTCGAAGACACCCTGCAGGTCCGCCAGCGCCGACCGGGCGCGGAATAATGCCGCGTTTCAAGAGGAAATCGGCGGCGGCTTCGGCCGTATAGGGCCCTGTCGCGTCGAACCGAATGAGATAGAAATTCGCAACGCTCGGCAGCACGTCATAGCCGAAACCGCGAAGCGCCTCAGTGGTTTTGGTCAACCATCTCGCATTGTGCGCTTTCACCATCGCCGCATATCCGACGTCGCGCACAGCCGCTTCCGCCGCCGCCAATGCAGCCGCATTGGTGTTGAATGGCGTTCTGATGGGCTCGACGGCGTTAACGACCGATTGGTCGGCGCACATCCATCCGATGCGCAGACCGGCGAGACCGTAGAGTTTTGAAAAAGTCCGGGTGACGACCACATTGGGCGATTGACGATGCAGCCTCAGGCCGTCGTCATAATCCGCAGCCTCGACATAATCCGCATAGGCCCCATCATAGATTATGACGACGTCTTTCGGCGCGCCGGCGACGAGCTTCGCCAACTCATCCCGCCGCATGTAATCGCCGACGGGATTGTTGGGGCTGGCCAGCATGATCATGCGCGTCTTGGCCGATATCCTCGAAAGGATGGATTCGGCATCAGCGCGCGATTGCGGCTCCGGCGCAGTGATGATCGTCGCGCCTTGCGATTTTGCGTGAATGCGGCCCATCACGAAACTGTGCTCGCTGCAAATGACTTCCTCGCCCGGAGAAACGAAGGCGCGAACCAGCAAAAGCTGCAATTCTTCAGAACCGTTGCCGCATATGATTTGGGAGGCGTCGAGCCCGTGCAAATCGGCGATCGCCTCACGCAACGCCGTCTGACCGCCATCGGGATAGCGAAACAGGCGCGTTGCCGCGTCGTGGTAGGCCGCGATTGCCTGTGGCGAGGGACCGAGAGGAGATTCGTTTGAAGAGAGCTTGATCGGCTCTGCGTAGCCTTCCGCCGCGGATTTTCCCTGCGCATAGGGCGTAAGGCCGCGAACCGCCTGCTTGGCGGCCAGCGAGACAGGCGGCTCGTCGGTCGGCGTTGTCGATGCTGGTTTTCTCACGGCCATGGCTGCCGGCCCTCTTTGCTTAATGCCGCATTTTTTTGCCGCGTGCGCGATCGCGCAGGATAAATTTCCACGGCGAACTCATTTCTCCGACTTCGACCTCGATGAGGCTTGGTCCGTTCTCCTTCAGCGCTCGCCCGAGCGCGCTTCGAAGGGCCTGCGGAGAATTCGCTTTATAGCCGGCGACGCCGAATGTCTCAGCCATTTCCGCAAATCTCGGATTCTTCAGTTCCGATCCGATATAGCGGCCGTCATACCATTCTTCCTGATGACGCCTGACATTGCCGAACTTGCCGTTGTTGAAGACGATCACCGGCAGATTGATCCCATATTGCGCGGCCGTGGCAAGCTCCTGCACCTGGAACATGAACCCGCCGTCGCCGGCGATCGCAACAACCGCCTTGTCAGGATTGGCGACCTTGACGCCCAGCGCCGTCGCATAGCCGTAGCCGAGCGTTCCCTGATAACCGCAGGTAATAAGCGAACGCGGGCGGTAAACCGGAAAGGCGATCCAGGATGCGAATCCGACTTGCGTAATTTCGTCGACGAGAATTCCGTTTTCCGGCAACTCCGCGCGTATGGCGTCCAGATAGGCCTTCTGTTCCGGAATTTCCGCGAGAGCGGCGGCGGCGCGCGCCTTGACGGCGGCGATCTCGTCCGTCCGCGCGGCGCGCTTGCCGATCACTCGCGCGCATTCATCCGCCAAGGCGGAAGCGACGTTTTTCGCATCGCCGCAAATGCCGATATCAGCCTTAACGATCCGGTTGATCTCGGTCGGGTCCCAGTCAATGCGGATCAGCGTCATCTCGTCATCGACGCCCCACTCCTGCAAATAAGGCTGAAGCCGCGACCCTATTCCGATGACAAGATCAGCGGTCTTCCAGAGATCATAGCCGGCGATGAAATTGCAGCCGAGCGGATGCTCATCGCTGACCACGCCGCGCCCATTGCGGAATGACACGACCGGCGCCTGAATCAATTCTGCAAGCCGCCTGACTTCTTCGCTCGCATGTTGCGCGCCGCCGCCGACGACGATCAACGGCGCTTTCGACGCGGCGACGGCCTTAGCGGCGGCCGCAACAAGGTCCTGATCGAAGATTGAGGCCGCATCGCTTGAAAAAGCCGACGGCGTCGCGTCAGACGCGCGCATCGCCATGATGTCCGGCGGCATTTCGATCGCGACGGGCCGCGGCCTGCCGATCGTCATTTCCCTGAATGCGTCATTGACGACGCTATTGACTTGCGATGGGTGATCGATGCGCGCCGCCCATTTCGTCAGGGAACGAAGCGTCGCGAGCTGATCCGGCAATTCATGCAGCTCGCCGACGCCGCGACCGATCGCATGAGAAGGTATCTGCCCAGTGACGCAGAGAACCGGCGCGCTGTTGGCGTAGGCGGAACATATCGCCGCCGTGGTGTTGAGCACGCCAGGCCCCGGGACGACAGTGTAAACGCCGACCTTTCCGGTCGATTTGGCGTAGCCGAACGCCATATAGGCGGCGCCTTGCTCATGTCGCGAGCCGACATAGGAAACGCCGTTTCCGGCGCGGTGCATCGCATCGAAGAAATCGTTCAGCTGACCTCCCGGCAAGCCGAAAATCGTGTCGACCCCATTCGCCCGGATGGCGCAGAGCAGCGCATCGGCGCCCTTCATTGCAAGACCGCTCATGCGCCCTTCCTCAGCGAAAGCGCGCTCGAAAAGCATTGTGAAGCCGTTGCAGCGCTTTTCAGTCCTACAATTGTCAAATCCCGACTCCTTGACGACAACGAGTTCATTTCAATCGACAAAGTCTGCAATATGCCGCCGCCCTTCAACATAATAATTTTTATGGGCGCAATTATTCGACTTCATCTTCATAGGCTTAATCGAAACTTCACGAGAGAATCGGAACGCCTGCCTCGCGGCAGGCGTTCCAGAGTGATGCCGGCGCTCCAGGGAGAGGCAGAGCCGGCAACGTCAAGAGCCTTTCTACAAGCTGCCGGTCGAGACCTTCAGGCGAATCCCGAACCTTCTCGGATTGGGGCGCACGCGCATGCCGGCGAGGCCGAAGTTTTCGCTCGTAGAGGTGTAATAATCCTCCTGGAAGAGATTCTCGATGTAGCCGGACAGGGAGATGTTTTCCGTGCTGACGCCCATCCGGATATTGACGACGCCGAATGACGGCGCCCTGTACGGAAATTGCGGTAAGCCCAAAAGCGATTGCGCCACCGCTTCCAGATCCGATCTTGATGACGACCGTCCGAACGCCTCGGCGCGGAAGAAGCCGTTGAGATTTCCGGCGATCGCCTGGTCATATTGCGCAGCGATGTTCCAGGTCGTTTTCGGCGTCCTCGGCAAAGTCTGGCCCGTGAGGTCCACCTGATTGCCGCCCGCTAGAATCGCGACCGGGAAATCGTCAAACTCGCTGTCGAGATAGCCGTAGCCGCCCGAAACGACAAAGCCGTCGGCGAGCATCGCCTGCGCATCGACTTCAAATCCGATGTTGCGCGCGCCCTGGGCGTTTTGGGTCAACTCCACCGCCGAGCTGATGTCCCCGGGAATTGCAAGGAAGTTCGTCTGGATCTGCAGGTCCTTCCAATCGATATAGAAAGCGGCGGCGTTGATCAGCAGACGATTGTCATAGGCGGCGATCTTCACGCCGACTTCATAATTCCATAGTTTTTCCGGCGAGAAGGGCTGAACGCCGGCCGTCGCGCCGCTCTGAATGAAATCAAGCCCGCCGGACTTGAAGCCCTTCGACACTGTCGCATAGGTCGAGACATTATCGTCCCAATGATAGGTCAGCGCGACGCGCGGCGAAAAATCGTTGAAGGTGTCGGATCCTGACGCATCGGGGACCACTCCTTCAAATGCGACGGTGTCGAAAAAGACGTTCGACACCTTATCGTGCGTATAGCGGCCGCCCGCAGTGAGATCGACGCGCTCGTTCAGGCGATACGTGCCGTCGAAGAAGATGGCGAAACTCTTCGTCTCGAAAGCGCGGTTGTTTTCATTGATCCTGAAGCCGGCGGGAATCGGCGGAAGAAGGCCGGTCATCATGCCGGTGTTGGGGTGAAGGATCGAACCCACGGCGCCGGAACGGATCGAATTGAACTGATCGATCTGGTCATTCGCGTAGATGGCGCCAAGCGTCCAATCAAGCTTGCGTTCGCCGGTCGACTGAATGCGCAGTTCCTGGCTGAAGCTTTCGCCGTCATAGTGGTTTTCGCGAACGAGCGTGTCCGAGAAAATGCCGTCGAGATCGGCGAACCGGTCGCTTGAGCTGTCGACATAGCCCGTGATCGAGCGGATCATGAATCCGTCAAAATCAAACTGCACCCGGCCGTTCAGGACCAGGAATTCCTTGAGGTTCTCTTCCTGGGCGTCTTTGTCCGTCCAGCGCTGATTCGCCGGAAAGAGGCCCACAGTGTTGATCGGCACAAAGGTCGAACCGAAGATGCTTTGCGTGTCGAGGTCGAGTACGCCGGTTGCGACCGTCGGATCGAGACCTTCGTTTTCATCCGTGTAATTGGCGGAAAAGTCGACGGTGACGGTGTCGCTCGGCGTGAAGCGGAGCGCGCCGCGAAGATTGAGAAATTCCGAATCGCTTCCCGGCGTGCCGTTCGGATTGGCGTTCTTGATGATGCCGTCGCTTTCCTCATAGCTGGCGACCAAGCGCGCGGCTAAATTTTCTCCCATGGGGACATTGACGACGCCGTTCAATCCCCAGGTGTCGAAGCTGCCGTAGAGCCCTTCCAGCGAAGCGTAGTATCCGTCCGTCGACGGCTTCCTCGTCGTCAGGTTGAGCGCGCCGCCCGATGAGTTGCGGCCGAAATAGGTGCCTTGAGGTCCACGGAGGACTTCAATGCGCTCCATGTCCTGAAGCTGCGGATTGATGACGCCGTTAGCGACCGAGCCGACGCTCAATTCGTCTATGTAGTAGCCGATGGAGTTTGCAACCGTCACTTCGCCAAGGTCGACGTCGCCGACGCCGCGAATGGAGATGTTTACGCCGCGCGAACCGGTTTCTCCGTCCTGGGTGAAAGTGACGTTGGGCGTGAGGGCGAGATAGTCAGCCGCTTCGGAAATCGACTGCTGATCAATCGCATCGCCGCTAAAGGATCGGATGCTGATCGGCACGTCTTGCGCGCTCTGCTCGCGTCGCTGGGCCGAAACGATGATTTCGTCGAACCCGCCGGTTGAAGCCCCCTCCTCCTGCGCGAACGACGTTTGCGGCGCGACGAGCGCAAGAGCGCCAATCGAAACGGCCCCGAGCAACGCATGACGCGATAACGAAAACCCGTAGTTTCTTTTCATGTTGCAGTTCCCTCCCAGGTAAATGTTTGGTCGCCCAAAAAGCGCATCGGCGCCGGAGCAGCCCGCTCTGCGCCATGTGAGAAAAAGCTATCGACGGTGCGCCAAGACGCTCAAATCATTGTTTTTCATCCGAACCATAATCCGTTCTAATGAGACTGGTTTTGACGGCTCGATTACGCATTCGGGATGAAAAAGGACCGCCGGACAATGACAGCCGAAAATCCGAGCCTTCGAATTCTCGTGACGGGCGGCAGCGCGGGATTGGGCGCTGCGATCGCCGGCGCCGCAGCCGCACGCGGGCACCGCGTCCTGGCGGGCGGACGCCGCTTTGCTGCGCCGCAACAAAGCCTGAAGAGCCCCAATTTGTTCGAAATGACGCTCGATGTGAGCGACCAGGCGTCCTGCAGCGGAACGATTCATCAAATGACGCGCCTTTTTGGCGGCGTCGATGTCGTCGTCGCGAATGCGGGCGTCGCCTGCGCCGGGCCATTTGAAGAAATTTCGATAGATGAGTTTGAACGGGTGATGGAGGTGAATTTTTTCGGCGCGGTGCGAATCGCAAAAGCCGCGCTGCCGACAATGCGCGAGGCGCGCAGCGGCCTAATCATGGCGGTGTCATCGCTTTCCGGGCTGATCGGCCTGCCGGGCGACAGCGCCTATGCGGCGAGCAAGCACGCTCTTGAGGGGGCCTTTGAATCGCTTTCCGCGGAGGTGGCGCGATTCGGCATTCGCGTTGCGCTCATCGAGCCCGGCGGCGTCGCCACGGAATTGATGGGAAGCGCGCGTCACCCTTCCCGCAAGGCGGACAGTCCTTACGGCGCGTTCAACAACGCCATTCGCAACCGCTCATCCGCCGCGACCGGCGCCGATCCTTCGGACATTGCCGAAGAGATCGTTTCAATAATCGAGTCGCGCGACGGCGCTTTGCGTCATCCGGTCGGCGATCAGGCGCGCAGCGTCGTCAGGTCGCTATCAGAGTTGACAGGCGAAGCGCGCGCCGCCTTCGCGCGGAAGGCCGCCGGAATGGAATGGTGGCTAAATCCGGAGGAAACGCGACGGCCGGCTGATTAGAGCCCGCCGAGCAAACCGGCGACGCCGACGCCGATGAACGTCGCAACGACATAACCAAGTATGCCGCACATGACGCCGGGCGTAACTAGGTTTTTCCAGCCGTGCGCGGACGCGACCGCCGCCGCGGGCGCGGCGCCGACAAACGCCGACGCGGCGCCGATCACGGCGTATGCGAGGTCGATCTTCAGCGCTTTAGCGCCGACGATGACAAAAACGATAAAGCTGGCGAGAATGACAAGCCCGTAAACCAACAGGATCGGCGCCGATTCGATGAATGCGACAGCATCCGAACTGGCGCCGATTGAGGCGAAAAACAGATACATCGCATAGACGCCGAGCTCGAAATCGCCTTCAAGCTTTTTGAGCCTGCGCGGAAAAAGATTAGCCGCCAGGATCGCGAGCAGCGTGACGATCATGATCGAATAGCGATCGATTTTCAGGGCCGCGGCGATTGCGGCTGACGCCGCGCATATCAAAAAGCTGGCGGCGATGGCGCCCGCGACATGCGGCAATCGAAACACCGTCCCCGCGGCGTCTGCGGCGCCGTCGACAAGCCCCTTCTCGGTTTCGTCAATCACCCGCGAAGGAACCAACCGTCGAATGAACGGCAATGACGGCAACGCAAGCAGAATCATCAGACCGGCGATGCTCACTCCCGCCGAAGCGCTGATCGCTATGGCGAATTGCTCCGGCGTCAATTCGACCGCTTTTGCGACTGCAACAAAATTGACGGAGCCGCCGATCCATCCGGCTGAATACACGCCCGCCACTTTCGGTCCGATCTCGCCAAGATCAAGAATGAAATAGCCGAGAAAGGCTCCGAGCAAGACGCCGATGCTGGCGATCGCGAACGCCAGCATGACCGGGCCGCCGTCGCGGATCACCCGCGCGAGGTCGGCCTTGAACAGCAGAAGCGGTATCGACAAGGGAACGAAATAGGCGCCGATGAAGTCGTAGACCGGCGATTTCAGCGGAATGAGGTGGAAGTTGGCAAGCGCCGTGCCGATGATGATCACCCAGACGACGCCCGACGTGCGCTTGCCGAGCCAGGTGCCGTCCAGCCAGACGCCAAGCCATGCAAGACCCGTCATCACCGCCGAGAGCGCGAAAACGTCATCAGGTCCGATAAGCGGCGAAGCGGCGTCAAATGTCATGGCCAGTCCTTGCTCCGGCGACGTCACCAGTTCCACATGGAGCCGTCCTGCAGGCGGTTCACCGGCAGGAAAGCTCTCGAATAAGGGAATTTCGCCGCGAGTTTTTCGTCGATGTCGACGCCATGCCCCGGCGTTTCTCCCGGATGCAGAAACCCGTTTCTGAATTCATAGGCGTGCGGAAAGACCTCGTCGGTTTCCTTCGTGTGCCGCATGTATTCCTGAACGCCGAAATTCGGAATGGCGACGCCGAGATGAAGCGAAGCGCCCATGCAGATCGGCGACAGATCGGTCGCGCCGTGACAGCCGCTTCGCACGTTGTAAAGGCTGGCGAAATCAAAGATGCGTCGCAAATGCGTGATGCCGCCCGCATGCACGACGGTCGTGCGAATATAGTCGATCAGCTGCTCGGTTATCAGCGTCTGGCAATCGAATATCGTGTTGAACACCTCTCCTACGGCGAGCGGCGTAGTCGTGTGGCGCCGAATAAGACGGAAATTCTCTTGGTTTTCCGCAGGGGTCGCATCTTCCATCCAGAAAAGCCGATAAGACTCGAAAGATTTTCCGAGCCGGGCGGCCTCTATAGGCGTCAGTCGATGATGAACGTCATGCAGGAAATGCGGATCAAACCCGAAACGCTCCCGCAGCTTTTCGAATAATCGCGGCGCGTGATCGAGATATTTCGTCGTCGACCAGACATTTTCGCTCGGCAGATTTGCGTCCGCCGGCTCATAATACATCTTGTCCTTGGAAACGCCGTATGTTGACGACAGCCCGGGAACGCCTGACTGGGCGCGTATCGCCTTATAGCCGAGCTCCACATATTTAGCGACTTCGTCCGAGGTTTCCTCGATATCGCGGCCGTTCGCATGGCCGTACGCCATGACGCCGTCGCGACTCTTTCCGCCGAGCAATTGGTAGAGCGGAAGTCCGGCGATCTTAGCCTTGATGTCCCAAAGCGCCGTATCGACGGCGGCGATCGCAGTCATTGTGACGGGCCCGCGACGCCAATAGGCGCCGCGATAGAAATATTGCCAGATGTCTTCAATCTGATGCGGATCGCGGCCAATCAGACAAGGCGCAATATAGTCCTGAAGATAAGAAGCGACGGCGAGCTCGCGACCGTTCAATGTGGCGTCGCCGACGCCGTAAACGCCCTCATCCGTGGTGATCTTGAGCGTGACGAAGTTCCGGCCGGGACAGGTGACGATGACCCTTGCCTCTGCGATCTTCATTCGTGTCCGTTCCCGTTAGGCGTCAAAGCGGACATTTACGCCGCGTTTTGACGGCGAGGCAATTGATAGGGACTTATGCGACCTATTAGCGATGATGATAGGACCTAGGGTTTCTCAACCCTGGAAATTTCGGCGGCGGCGAAAACGAGCGATGCGCCCGGCCGCCCATGAAATAAGGGCTCGATTCTTTCAACGCCGCATGGTCTTAATCGATTTTTCGGCGATCAGCCGGCTGCGGCGCTGATTTCGGATGCCTGAACAAGAACGGCACAACAACACCCCTGTTTATGCGCGCGCCGCTCAGGTGCGGCCGCTGCTTGACATGGCCGCCGCCGGAGGCGTTGACATCGCTGAGCTGCTGAAGGCGCTCGGGATTAGCCCCGGCGTTTTCGAGAATGACGGCAAAATTGCTCTGGCGGACTATTTCAGGTTGCAGAATCAAGTTTCGGCCGCGTTGTCGGATGAGACCTTGCACTTGTCCTCTCGCCAGCTTTTGCCCGGCACTACCGATTTTGTAATGGCGCGCTTATCCGCCGCACGCTCCCTGCACGACGCCATGAAAACGCTGGCGCAATCATTCAATCTTCTCCATGGCGGAGAATATAATTTCGTCCGAAGAAAGGGCGACGTCATCGCTTTCACGATTGATGATCGCGGCTTTCCGTACACGCAGTCGGTTTCACCGGAATTCCTCCATTTTTCGCTCGAATGCGTTCAAATTTTTCTCCACTGCATGATAGCCCTCGTATCGCGTCCGCATGCGCAGGCGGGATTGCGACGGCTCGCTGTGACGCGCGCAGAACGCTCTCCGCAATCCATTCATCTCGATTTTTGGCGTGCGCCGGTGAGGTTCGGCGCAAACGCCTATTCGCTGGCCTATGATTATGATGTGGCGACAGCGGCGATAGAGCCGCCGCCCGCGGAAACCTTAAACGCAGCCGCCGTTTATCAAGAGATCGTCTCGGCCGCCGCCTCGCCCCGCGCGACCGGCCAGGCCGGCGCGATGTCGGATTTTGTGCGCCAGGCGCTCACCCGCGGGATTATCGATCAGACACGCATTGCCGCCCTGGCCGGCATTTCGGTCGCGACCCTGCGCCGGCGGCTGGAATGCGAGGGATCCAGTTTTCGCGATTTGCGGCGCGATGTGCTGAACATAGCCGCCAAACGGTTACTGCAGCATCGCAATTCCGTCGCGCAAGTCGCTGAAGAACTTGGGTTTTCCGATTTCCGCGCTTTTAATCGCGCCTTCAAGGCTTGGAACGGCGTCACGCCGAAGGCCTTCGCAGACAGGCCGACGCCAAAGGCCGATTGAGCGAAAAAGACCACTCACTGCGATCGCTCCGGTCATGGGAAGGCGATCGCTCTGCGCCTAATTTTTCCAGCAAGGCCGCTTTCATAAGGCCGCTTTGGGAGGATTCTCATGAAGAACGCGACCGCAAAAACCTGCGCCAGACGCGCAACCGCACTCAGCTTCGTTTCCATCATCGCGCTTTCAGCGGCCTCAGCGCCCGCTTCCGCCCAGTCTGGGGAGACTGCCGCAACTACGGATGAGATCATCGTGTCGGCGCGCCGGCGCGATGAATCTCTCCAGGACGTTCCGGTCGCCGTCTCCGCCTTCAACGGCGACAGGCTGGAGAACATGGGTGCGGTCGATCTGACTGACATCGGCGACATCACGCCGAACGTGACGCTTGAGACGTCGCGCGCGACGAATTCGACCCTGACCGCTTTCATTCGCGGCGTCGGCCAGCAGGATCCAGTTTCAGGATTCGAGGCAGGGGTCGGCATCTATGTCGACGATGTGTACCTCAACCGTCCGCAGGCGGCGCTTCTTGATATTTACGATGTGGAGCGGATCGAAGTTCTGCGCGGCCCGCAAGGCACGCTGTACGGCCGCAACACGATCGGCGGCGCAGTCAAATACGTCACCAAGCGACTGACCGACGACCCGTCGGCCTCAATCCGTCTGACCGGCGGCAGCTATGGGCAATTCGATGCGGTCGGAACCTTCAGCTTGCCGCTGCTGATCGATTCAGGCGTCGGCGATGTGAGGCTGGGCGGCGGCGTCGCCTACCTCACCCGCAACGGCTTCGGCGACAACCTGACGATTCCCGGGGTTGAAAATTACAACAAGGATGTTTTTGCGGCGCGCGCCTCGATCGAATGGGAACCGAGCGAAACGCTGTCGATCCGGCTTGCGGGCGACTGGACGGAAGACAATTCCGACCCCCGCCAGGGTCATCGCCTGCTTCCGTTTACGGACGCCTCAGTCATGCCGCCCGTGTCGTATCCCGTGCTCGACAATGTTTACGATACGCGCGGCGGCCTGAATGCGCCGGAACAGGATATTCGCGCGCGCGGCGTCTCAAATGTCATTGAGTTGAAGGCGAGCGAAACGATCACGTTCAAGAACATCGTTTCTTACCGCGACGATGAAACCGCAACGCCGATCGATTTCGACTCGCTTCCCCTCGTCGATCTCGACGTGCCGGGCATTTACGAAAATCACCAGTTCAGCGAAGAAGTCCAGGCGATCTATCAGGGCGAGCGTCTCAGCGGCCTGCTTGGTTTTTATTATTTGTCGGCGAACGCCCTGACGGCGTTCGACGTCCTTCTCTCCGGCGGCGGTCTCGACGTCTTCACATCCGCCGATGTCGACACGCGCACCTGGTCCATATTCGGCGATTTCAGTTTCGACGTGACCAATCGCCTCGCTGTTTCGGTCGGGGGCCGATATACGCAAGACGAGCGGTCCATTTACTTGCGCCGGCAAGTTTTCCTCGGCGGCCTGTCGCCGACTTTCGGCGGCCCGCTGCGTCCGCCTTTCGCCGTGCAAACCGATCTGACCGCGTCGGCTGATTTCGACGATTTCAGCCCCCGAGCGTCAATCAGCTACAAGATCAATGACGACCACACGACCTATGTGTCCTACGCGAAAGGATTCAAGGGCGGATCGTTCGATCCGCGCTGCGTCGCAATCACGGCGCCGAATATCGACGGCGACGCCGTCCCCGGCGCGCTTGATCCGGACGATCAGCGCTCGTTCTGCCTGTTTCAGCCCGAAACCATCAATACATATGAATTCGGCCTGAAAAGCACGCTCGGCGGCGGAATCGCCACGTCGAACTTCGCCGTGTTCTACAGCGATTACAAAGACGTCCAAATCCCCGGCTCGTTCGGCGTCGACACGAACGGCGACGGCGTTGCGGACACGTTCGCCGGCGTTACGACCAACGCCGCCTCGGCGACGCTTTGGGGCATTGAATGGGAAGGCAACGTCACGTTTGCGCAAGACATGATGACGGCCGGAGACGCGGTTAGCTTCCAGTTCTCGCTTGGCTACATCAACGCCGAATTCGATGAGTATCTTGGCCGCGGCACGCCGCCGCCTGATCTGACGGATGTCGCCGTATTCCAAAATACGCCGGAAGTCACCGCATTCGGTCAGCTGAATTACGACCGTCCGTTCGGTCTCTTCGGACGCGACGGCGGGCTTAATCTCTACACTTCATTCTCGTTCAAGAGCGACAGTCATCAATTCAATTTCCGCTCGCCGATCGATCAGCCCGCCTATGCGATCCTCAACGCCGGAATGTCATGGACGACCGATGGCGGCGGCCTCACCTTGGGCGTGCACGGAACCAATCTGACCGACAAACGTTACGTCGTCGCGGGCTATGATTTCGTGACGTCCCTGCCGGAATTCGGAAACTCGCCGCTTGGCGCGACAGGCGTGTTGACGGCTTTCTACGGCAACCCGCGTCAGATATTCGGCGCCATCAAGCTTGCATTCTGATACAATCGGTCTCTCCCTGCCGGCTCGGACGCTCATTTTTCGGGCGTTCGGGCCGGTCCCTCTGATCCGTCAAAAGGCAAGCGCCCGTGCTTAAAAAGCTGTTCGCCGTCCTATTTGCAGCAGCAGTCGTTTTCGGCGCTGGCCGCTTATATTTTCAATCCAGAGATCCGGGGACGGCGGCGTCGGAATACATGACGCCGTCCGACCGGATGATGACGATTGCAGGCGCCAATGTGCGCGTCAGGATTGAAGGCCCGGCGGATGCGCCTCCGCTCATCCTGTTGCATGGCTTCATCTACAGCCTGGAGACATGGGACGCCTGGGCGGAAGCGCTAAAGGCAGACTATCGCGTCATCCGGTTTGATCTGCTCGGCCACGGCCTGTCCGGTCCCGACCCAAAAAAGCGCTATTCGCCGCAAGAGCGTGCGGATTTTCTCGTCGACGTCATGAACGCGCTCGACGTTGAACGCGCTGTCGTCGGCGGCAATTCGCTCGGCGGCCTCGCCGCCTGGCGTTTCGCGGCGGCGAACCCTTCCCGCGTTTCAGCGCTTGTTCTGGTTTCGCCCGGCGCCTATCCGACGAATGGCGTCGGCGATACGCCCTTGTCGCCGCCGGCGCCGATGGCGCTCTTTCTGAGAACCGCGCCGGACGTCGGCGTCGCCGCGACGCTTGGCAATATCTATTTCGACAAGTCATATGTGACGCCCGAAAAGATCGCGCTTGTTCGGGACATGATGCGCCAGCCCGGTAACGGCGACGCATATGTTCAGTCGATTGAAGAGTTTTCGCTGCCGGATCCGGAGCCGCTGCTAAGCTCTATCAGCGCGCCGACGTTGATCCTGTGGGGAAAACAAGACGCCGTCATACCGGTCGGACATGGCGAACGAATGACGGCGGTTATTCCGAATTCTGAGCTTATCTCCTACGAAAATGTCGGCCACGTCGCCCAGGAAGAAGCGGCGAATCAAACAATCGCCGACGTAAAGGCGTTTCTTACGTCGATAGAGGCGAAGGGTTGAAGTTCGGCGCGCTCAAAACCGTTGAAACGACGCCGGCGTATCGCGCCTGGGTGCTGTTCATCCTGGTCGTCGTCTACACTTTCAATTTCATCGACCGGCAGATTGTCGGCATTCTCGCCGTTCCGATCAAAGAAGAATTGGCTCTCAGCGATACGCAATTGAGCCTGATGGGAGGGTTGGCGTTCGCTCTCTTCTACACCTTTCTCGGCGTGCCGATTGCGTTATTGGCTGACAGGAAAAGCCGGGTGTGGATCATCTCGATCGCGCTCGGGCTTTGGAGCTTGATGACCGCTATGTGCGGTTTGGCGCAAAATTTCACGCATCTTTTTCTTGCGCGGCTTGGCGTCGGCGTCGGCGAAGCGGGCGGCGTCGCTCCCGCTTATTCCCTTATCGCCGACTATTTTCCGCCGGAAAAGCGCGCACGCGCACTCTCGATTTACTCATTCGGCATTCCAATCGGCTCCGCGGCGGGAATACTGCTCGGCGGTGTTCTGACCAGCTATCTTGATTGGCGAGCGGCCTTCATCATCGTCGGCGCCGCCGGTCTTGTTTTTGCGCCTGTTCTCCGGGTCACGCTCAAAGATCCGATACGCGGCGGCTATGACGGCTTGAGCAGCCAAAATCATGCGCGCGTCATCGACGTCGTCCGGACGCTTGCTTCGAAGCCAAGCTTTTGGGGTCTTTCATTCGGCGCCGCGGCGTCATCGATGATGGGTTATGGAATCATTTTCTGGCTGCCGTCATTCATCGTGCGCAGTTTCGGCGCGGACTTGCCGGCGTTCTTCGCGTGGCTTCCGGGCTGGACGGTCCCGCAAGGCTCCGGCCCGCTTCTCTACGCATCTTATTTTTACGGCGCGATTTTGTTCATTGGCGGCGTCGCCGGCATCTGGCTCGGAGGCGTTCTCGCCGACCGCTACGGACCCTCCCGCAAAGCAGCTTACGCGCTTGTTCCCGCAGCCGCGTTCGTCGCCACGATACCCTTCTTTGTAACAGGGATTTTGTCGAAATCGTTATTGGCGGCTTTTTTTCTGTTTATGATTCCGACCGCGCTCAGCCTCATCTGGCTCGGACCCGTGATATCGGCGTTCCAGCACCTCGTCGCGCCGACAATGCGCGCCACCGCTTCAGCCGTGTTTCTCTTCGTGAACAATCTTATCGGAATCGGCCTCGGCAATCTGGCGATCGGCGCCCTGTCTGACGCCATGACAGCCGAATTCGGCGACGAGTCTCTAAGATACGCTATTCTTTCCGGAACAGGATTTTACCTTCTGGCGGCCGTGATCTTTTTCATCACGGCCCCGCGGCTTGAGCGCGACTGGCATAAATAGAGTCTCTTTGCGCCGCATTCAGTCGAATCCGGCCGTGCGCACAATTCAAGGGCCCGCCTATGGGCTCAATCAGCCGGCGCCTATTCTATCGGCTTGCTGAATCCGCGCGTTCGCCGCTTAAACCACTTCAACAATCATGGCGGCGCCGTCGTGTGCCCCCACCCTTTGATGCGCGGAATATCATTAAGGGACTTTCCGTTGCGCGCGGCCCACCGCAGCGCAAATTTCTCCGAGGCCAGCACCACCGCCGCAGCGCCGTCTGTCACCTGCCCGCAATCCGCCTTGCGCAATGATCCCTCGATTTTCGGGTTCGCCTCGTCATCATCGGCGAAATGAGCCGGCGTCATATTCCATTTGCGCGTCTGCGCATTCGGATTGCGTTTGGCGTTTTCGAAATTGATCTCCGATATGCGCCTCAGATGCGCGCGATCAAGACCGAAACGTTCGCCATATTCGTCGGCAACGTTTGAAAACATATAGGGCCAGAGATAAGTCGCGCCCTGCGCCTCTTTTCCCGCCCAGGCGGCGGAGCCGAGAAATTCAGCCGCCTGCTGGCCCGGCACATTCCGCATCAGCTCAATGCCGACGACGAGAGCGACATCATAGCGCCGCGCCTCAATCTCCGCGCCCGCGGCGAGAAGCGCGATGCCGCCCGAGGCGCAAGCCGCCTCGTGACGCGATGCCGGGACGCCGGCGAGATCAGGATGAACATGGCCGACAAATCCGCCGAGCTGACCCTGCCCCGCGAACAACTCGCCGACGAAATTGCCGACATGCGCCGTTTCGATTTCGCCGGGCGCAACCACGGTCGCGTCAATCGCGCCCTCAACCGCGTCGCGGAAGAGATCAAACATCTCCTTCCCGTCCCGGCCGTAATTGGCGGAAAAATCCGTCTGCGCGCCGCCTAAAACGAATATTGCTGGGTTCGCCATGTCAGCCTTGCCTTTCTCCGCCGGCGAGCGCTCGCTCTCGCACCTCATGCCGCAACACCTTGTTCAGGGCGTTTCGCGGCAACGGGCCTATTG
>CALAZI010000031.1 GCA_937895955.1 uncultured Alphaproteobacteria bacterium
GCATCACAAACAATTTTCCCTCGATCGAATCCGACGGCTCGCCGCGCCGCGCGGAGCGCAGCGCGCAGTTGCAGGCGATCTTCAAGGATTTCGATCATATCATCCAATCGTCAAAGGTCGGCGTTAGAAAACCGGAGCCGCGCATCTATGAAATGATGCTGGAGGCGCTCGCCCTACCCGCCTCGGATTGCATTTTCCTCGACGATCTCGGCGTCAATCTGAAACCTGCGCAAGCGATGGGCATGACGACGATCAAGGTCCCCTTCGGCGACGTGACGCCGGCGATTGCAGAACTGGCGGGGTTGGCGGGACTGAGCCTCGAATAACCGACTGGCGCATTGTCGAGCGCGTCACATCCGCCGTATTGTCCATCGGGGTTATGCAGCCCGTTCCGGCAGGTTTCCAAATGAAGACAGCGATTTTTTTCGCAGTTGGCGCAGTCTCGGCCCTGATCGTCGCCGTGACGGCGTTCGCCCTTCGCCAGACCGCGCTGCGCATTGACGCTCTGAATTCGCAAAGCGCGTTCGCGATGACGCGCCACGGCGGCGTCGAATATGCGGTCTGGGGGGCGGGCCCGCCCGTTCTGGCGCTGCACGGCGCCGGCGGCGGATTCGATCAGGGAAAATTGCTGGCCGAAGCCGTCGGCGGCGAACAGTTCCAGTTTATTTCCGTATCGCGCTTCGGCTATCTGCGCAGCGCTCTGCCGGAATCGCCGACGATTGAGGCTCAGGCTGAAACGTTGAGCGATTTGCTGGATTCTCTCAATATTGATCGGGTCAATATTCTCGCCATGTCAGGCGGCGCGCCGCCTGCGCTCAAATTCGCAGAAATGTTTCCGGAACGAACCGGCCGCATCGTCCTATTGTCCGCGGCGCCGTTCACGCCGTTCAGCCCGGTTATTGAGAAGCGGCCGCTTCCCACATGGGCCTATGGCGCGCTCCTAGGCAATGATGTCGTTTACTGGACGCTGACGAAAATCGCCCGAAACGCGCTTCGCGACGCATTCGATGCTCGGGCCGAGTTGCGCAGAGAGATGTCGGAATCCGAGCGCGTTTTCGTGGAATCGCTGATTGACGGATTCCTCCCGGCTTCCAAACGCTTGAAAGGATTGACCAACGAGATCGCCGCAGTCGATCCGAAAGCCAAGTATGATTTGGAATGCGTCGCGGCGCCCGCTCTCATATTTCACGCCAAGGACGACAGAATGAACCCGGTCGCCATCAGCGCTTCAATCGCGCGGCACCTGCCGAATTCCGACTATGTGGAATTCGAAACCGGCGGGCATCTCCTGCTCGGCCGCCATGACGAAATTCGCGATCGGCTGCGCATTTTCCTCATGGAGTAATGCGCGACTGGCGCGTTTCCTACTCCCCCACCGCATAAACCGTATCGCCGCCGAGGATTGTCCGCAGCACGATAATGTCGCCGATTGTGTTCGCGTCCGCCTTTGTCGGATCGGCGGACAGCACGACGATGTCGGCGTATTTGCCGGGTTCGAGCGTGCCGACCTTGTCTTCCATGAATCCGGCGTAAGCGTTGGCGGCGGTGTAGGCGGTGAGCGCTTCCTCGCCGGTGATCCTTTCTTCCGGCACCCAGCCGTTCGGATTGAGCCCATCCGTCGTGCGGCGGAACATGGCGGCGTCGATGCCCCACAGCGGATTGAGAGGCGCGACCGGCCAGTCGGAGCCGAAGGTCATGATCGCGCCGGTGTCGAGGAGCGACCGGAATGCGTAAGTCGTCTTGATCGCTTCGGGCCCGATGCGCTTGATCGCCCAACGTCCGTCATCGGCGGCGTGATAGGGTTGCACCGACGCGATGATGTCGCCTTCGCCGAATTTCGCGATCGCCGCGCGCGTCAAATGCTGCGCGTGTTCGACGCGGAAGCGTTTGGCGTGCAGATTCTTTCCGCCGATATCCGAAAAGGTCTGCAGAACGAAATCATTGGCGCGCTCGCCGATGGCGTGGATGGTGACGTGAAGGCCGGCGGCGTCCGCCGCGCGCGCCCAGTCAACAAGCTGTTCCGGCGGCTGCATGGTGAGCCCCGTCGTATCGGCGTCGACATAGCTGTCATAGCGCCACGCCGTGCGCGAACCGAGCGACCCGTCGACATAGCCCTTGACCGCGCCCCAGCGCAGCGTGTCGTCGCCGCGCCCGTTTTCTTTTACAAACGCCGCCGTTTCTTCCCAACTGGCGATTGGCGCGAAAACATAGACGCGCAGCTTCATCGCACCGTCGTCGCGGAGTTTCTTGTACGCCTTGAGATTGGCGAGGCCGCCGGCGGGAAGCGGCATGTCATGCACTTGCGTGACGCCGTGTTCAAAGGCTTCCGCCTGGCCGCGCAGAAACGCTTCCGTTCGCTGTTCATGGGACGGCGGCGGAATGACCGCTTCGACGATTTCCATCGCCTTGTCCTTGACGGTGCCGGTGATGCGGCCCGTCTTGTCGCGGCCGATCTCGCCGCCTTCCGGCGTCGGCGTCTTGTCGTCCATCCCAGCAAGCTTCAGCGCGAGGGAATTCGCCAGCGCCTGATGGCCGTCATAGCGCATGACATAGACGGGGTTGTCGGGCGTAGCCGCATCGATCCACTTCCGGTCGGGAAGAACGCCGCCCCATTTCTCCTCGTCCCAATTGCCGCCGGTGATCCACTCGCCCTTCGGCCGCGTCGCCGCGTAATCGGCGATGCGCTGAACGAATTCAGCCTTGCTTGAGGCGTCGTTCAACTGAACGCTCGCCAGCGAAAACGACCCGTCGAAGAAATGCGTGTGATTGTCGATGAAGCCTGGCGCGACGAACTTGCCTTCAAGATCGACGATTTCCGTCGTCTCGCCGTGAAAGCGGTGCGCGCCTTCGCGATCGCCGACATAAATGATTTTCTCGCCCGCGATCGCGACCGCTTCGGCGCGCGCGGCGCCTTTGACGCCGGTCCACACGTCGCCGTTCAGATAGATGATATCGGCCGATTGCGGCGCCGGGCCGGCGGCGCAAGACGCAAAAACCAGCGCGCCCGCAGCGCAGAAAAAAAGTCTCATATCCGCCCTCTCTCGGCGCCGTCTCTTATCGATCGTCGGGCGGCTGGACCGGCGCCATCCGCCCCATCACATGGCCGCCGAGAGCATCATAGAACCCGATCCCCGCCTCGCCGCAAGCAAAACGCAGTTGATCGAAATCGCCGGCGAGGAGCGTTCGCACCTGCAGCGGAGATAAGCCGTCAGCGCGCGAGGCGGCGGCGAAGGCGTTCTGAACGTCGCGAATGCAGGTTTGATCGACGGGAAAATCATTCGCCGCTTCCGCGGACGCCGTCGCGTCGACGGCCCAATAGAGCGCTTCGGCCGCCTCGCCCGCCGCGCCGCCGCGCAGGCCGCCGACCCGGTCGTAGATCGGCCGCATCTTCTTCATCGACGCCCCGCCGTCCCTGCAAAAGGCGTCGAGCGCGTCGCAGATGCCGATCAGCGCGGCGCGGTCGTTTTCAGGAAATGTCTTCGGCAAGAGAAAGAGCGCGCGGCGCGCCATACGCGAGGCGAGAAACGCCTGCGCGTAAAGCGGCAGTTCCCGAATCGCGTCGAGCTCGAAGATCGCGGCCACGACGCATCATTCCGGCGCCGGCGGCGCTCCGGTTTCGTCTTCCTCGACGGTCGGTTCGTCAACCGTCGGCGGCGCTGCGAACTCAAACGCGACGGCGTCGATCTCATAGCATTGGCGTCCCGCCGCGGCAGGTTTGGCAAGCGTGCGGCGCTCGCCGGCCGTCGGCGAATAATAATAGCCGCCCGGACGCCATTCGCGATTGTCGCCTTGCGCGTCAGGCCAGCCGACGGCGAAATCGGCGCAGATTTCGTAGGTGTCGGCGTCGACAGCGCGATAATCGTAAAAGGCGCCGGTTGCGGGATCGGTCGGCGTGACATTCGCGCAGCCGTCAGCCATCGGCAGACGCACAGCGCGGTCGGTCAGATAGGCGCTCATCGTCTCAAGGCTCTCCGGCAAGGCGCCCGCATAAGAATAATGACAGTCAATAAGGCGCGTCGTCTCGATAAGCCCTTGCAGTCTTTGCTCGTCCGCCATCTGCAATCTTGCGGAATAAGGGCTCCTCACAATCGTAAACGCCCAGGCGACAAGCGCGCCCGTGATCAGCGTCGCAATAAGCGCTAGCGTCCTTCCGGCGAAATCAACGCCTGAGGCATGGCGCTCAACGTCGCGCGAATAATTCCAGAGGATCGCCGCCGAGATGACGCCGACGACGGCGGCTTTGGCGAGAAAGCGCGACTGCAATTCGCCGTTCAGGAACTGGAAGACGACGGCGACAAGATCGCCGATCAGCGCGCCGGCGGCGAAGATGAGCGTCACATAAGTGAGCCAGGCGTGCACGCGGCTGCGGCGACGCTCGGCGTCCTTGCGCTTCTTGGCGGCGAGCCGCCAGCCGAGAAAAAGAAAGATCGGATAGCCGACAAGCAGAGAGGCGACGGACCAACGCATGCCCGTCGTCGCCCATCCCCCGTAATAGGAGTTCTGCGCAAGGTCATCGGCGAACTGACGGTCGATCCAGGCGAAGGCGAGCGAGCCAATCTGCGTCGCGACCATGCCGAGCAGCGAGAAATAGACGATGTAGAGAAACGCCTCGCGCGCAGACCCGTAGGCTTTCGGGCGCGGAACGGGGATGGCGAAATCGATCTCCGCGAAGGAGGCGAGCGCATTGTCGACCTGATCGTCAGGCCAGCCCGCTTTCTTCAGCGCCTCGCGGATGCGGGCGCGGGACTCGCCGCGTTCGAGCGCGGCTTTGACGAAATCGACAAGATTGGCGTCGGCCATAGGGCTTCTCCGAGGAGCCCGTCGAGTTTACCGATCGTCGAAGGCCTTAAACAGAAGGCGCGCTCACTTTCCCGGCGTTCGGGAAAAAACGAGCTTTTTCAGGGGTGTCGCTCCCTTTCGCCGCCGGAGCGCGCCCTGCGGCCTCACCCTACGGCGCGGCGGAAAACGATATCGCGAACATCCCGAAGCGGGCGCTCGATGATGCCTTCTTCTCCCTCGCCGAGCAGCGGATCGACGTCGGCGAGGACGCCGAACGACAGGCCCGTCCGCCGTTCAATCGACCGGATCGTCACCTGGCTGCTTTTGAATCGGCCGAAGATGAATTCATCCTCGCGCGGCAGGACGTCTTCCTGAGACATCTTGTATCCGGTCGCGGTCAATTCTTTGGTCTCATCGTGCTTGAAGGCGATCACCTTCCAGAATTCAACCGGCACCTGGACGCCGAAATAGTCCGGATCGCTTTCCTCGAAGATCGGCCCGGTGAACACGCTGATCTTCATGTCGTCCTTATCCGCATTCTCAAGCGCATAGTCTTCGAGGCTTAGCCAAATTCCGGCGTTGAAGGGCTGGAATTGCGGGCAGGCGTTCGTCACGAAAAACGTGTCCGCGTTTGAAATGACCGCCTCTTCCCGCGTCTCGCCCCAATTCGGGTCTTCGCGGCGCGTCATGTGTCCGCGGCTGAATTTCCCGTCAGTCTCGCGGCCGTAACATTCGCGAATGATTTGCAGATCTGCGTCTAGTCGATTGTCGATCTTCCATCCCGGCCGCGCGCCGCGGATCGAAAACGTCTTGCGCCCATCGATGTTAACAGCGCTGAAATAGCAAAGACGGCGTTCGGCGTTCATCACGACGGAGAAATTCCGGTAATGGAGGACGGACGATCCATCCTTCAGCGCTGCGATTTCGCCGGGCGCCTTTTCGGTCACTTCAGGCATGGGGACTTCGAACCCTGCGCCGCGCGCGATAAAGCGCTCCCGGTATCCGACGCGGTCGGCGAGATTTTGCGGCGCTTCCGCATCGCCGAGATCGAATTCCTCAACCGGCTCGGCGGGCGCCGGCGCGAGCGCATAGACCGTCGGCGCGACCGCGGCCTCGCGCATGATTTCCGCGACTTTGTCCGCGCTGACGGCGTAGTTGGCGACCATATAATGACCGCTGAAATGCAGGCCGACCGCGGCCCCTGACTGCAGATCAAGCACCGCCGAGCCGGAATTGCCGCCGAGCGTCGTTGCGTCATGGGCGAATATCCAGGGAATCGTTTCGCCGTTCGGCTTCCTGTCGATCATGCCCGGCGACAGGCGTTTGACGCCGTAAATGTTGCCGAAATAATTCTCCTCGATCGCGCGCGCTTCGGGCGGTATTCTATCGTCCGGCAGCGGATAGCCGACAACGGCGATCCAGTCGTCGATCTTTGCCGGCGCGCCGGCGAGCGGAATGGGCGCCAGATCGACGGGGTCGATTTCAAGCAGCGCAATGTCCGGCACGTCGATGCGCTTTGGCGGAAAATGAACGATCCGGCGGACGCGGATTTCGTTTTCTTCAACCAACCCGTGCTCTTCAAGAAAATCGATATTCGCCCTGTAGGGCCGATTTTGAAGATTGCGCATGAATTGCGGCGCGCCGCCGGCGCCGTCTTCAATAAAATATTGGGCGACATGCCGGTTGGTGACGACGATGTTTTTCGCGACAAGCCAGGCGGTGCCGAGCGGGTAGCGACGCGCGCCGTCATCGACCTCGACCCTTCCGACGGACGCCAGCCGCGAATTGATGAGCGGCCGCGCCGCGTTCAGGCGCTGCGCGAGTTCGACGTCGCTCGGCAATTCAAATGAGCCGTTCTGAACCAGAAGCGTCGGTCGGCCGAGCGCGACGATAATGCTTTCCGCCGCCGCCGCATCCGAAGACGTCGCGCCGGCCGCGACGATGATGCTGCGGAGATTGGCTTTCGGGCGGCCTGATTCATCGGTGCCGCTCTCGATCAATTGCGCCAGGCTGTTCGAATTCAGTCCGAGATTGCGGAAGCGCTGCGATAATTCAGGCCGCTTCGACAAGTCGCGTGTAAGCGCTTGCTGCAAACTGCGTTTTGACATGGTATCTCTCCCCGTGCCGCAGACGGCCATGCTAGGCCCGGCGGCGCCGGCCGGTGTGATGTACCTCACCGTCTCAACGAAAGTGATGCGCATGGCCCATTTCAAACCCCGCGCCAGCCTTCAGACCCACGAGGTCACGAACCAGCCGCCGCCCTTCGAGAACATCAATCTCTTTGACAATGACGCCGCGCTGATCGGCGCGGTTGAGGCCGCCGGCGGCGAGATTCATGAGGAGCGGCTTTCCGGGTTCGGCAGCCGCTGCGGCTCGGCTGAAGTTCTTGAATGGGCTCAGCTCGCCAACAAATTCACCCCGCAGCTCAAGAGCTTTGATCGTTATGGTCATCGCCTTGATGAGGTTGAGTTTCATCCCGCCTATCACTCGCTGATGGATCTCGGCCTATCCGCCGGCGTTTCGTCGGGCGCCTGGACGGCGGATCAAGCAGGACACGTCCTTCATTCGGCGCTGCTGTTCCTGATGGGACAGGCGGAAGGCGGCGTCTGCTGCCCGATGTCGATGACTTACGCGGCCGTACCCGCGCTGATGCATGACGAGGCTGTTGCGCGCGACTGGGTCCCTCGCGCGACCGCAGCGAAATACGATCCGCGTTTCATCCCCGCCGCGGAGAAGACGGGCGTCACCATCGGCATGGCGATGACGGAAAAACAGGGCGGCTCCGACGTCAGGGCCAACACGACGCGCGCCGAGCGCCAGGGCGATCATTATCTTCTTTACGGCCATAAATGGTTCTGTTCGGCGCCGATGTGCGACGCCTTCCTTACCCTCGCCTACGCCGAGGAAGGCATGACGTGTTTTCTCGTCCCGCGCTGGAAACCGAACGGCGAGCGCAACGCGATCCATGTCATGCGCTTGAAGGACAAGCTCGGCGACCGCGCCAACGCCTCATCCGAAATCGAATATCACGGCGCCTATGCGGAAATGATCGGCGAGATCGGGCGCGGCGTCAGAACCATTATCGACATGGTTCAGCATACGCGGCTTGACTGCATTGTCGGCTCGGCGGGCGGCATGCGCGCGAGCCTTGCGCAGGCGCTCTGGCACGCCGAACACCGCAGCGCGTTCCAGAAAAAGCTGATCGACCAGCCGGCGATGGCGCGCGTTCTCGCCGACCTTGCAATCGAGTCGGAAGCGGCGACGGCGCTCGCCTTCCGCGTCGCGCGCAGTTTCGACCACGCGGGCGATGATGAGGAAGAAGCCGCCTTCATGCGCCTCGCGACGCCGATCGCCAAATACTGGACCTGCAAACGCCAGCCCGGCTTCGTCTATGAAGCGCTCGAATGTCACGGCGGCGCCGGTTTTATCGAAGAAGGCGTGATGGCGCGTTATTTCCGCGCCTCGCCGCTGAATGCGATTTGGGAAGGATCCGGCAATGTCATTGCGCTCGATGTCCTGCGCGCGATCAGCCGGGAACAGGACAGTTTGGAGGCCGTCGTCGCCGACATTATGAAAGCGCAAGGATCGAACGGCCATTACGACCGCCATGCGCGCCGCCTCACCGAATGGCTGGAGCCTGGCGCGCTCAATGAAGGAACGGCGCGCGCCTTCGCCGAAGACATGGGCCTCGCCCTTCAGGGCGCCGCGCTCTACGGCGTCGCGCCTGATTACGTCTTCGACGCCTTCTGCAACGCCCGCCTCGATCCGGAAACGCGCAGCTACGGCTTCGGCGCGACGGAGGCGGTGATCGATACGGACGCGCTGATCGCCCGCGCGGCGCCGTTCTAGAGCCTAGCCTTTCGTATAGGCCATTCCGGAAACGTCGCATAAGCTGCGCAGCAATCGGTCCACCGACTGCGCGCTCAGATTTCCGGCGATCACAGTGTCCGTGTGATTTGCGTCGAGCACGATCTCGTAAGTCCCGTCCACAAGATCGGCCCATTCCCGCTCATATCCTTCGTGCGCAGCCATTTGAGCGTTGACCGAGGCCGCGTCCGGCCCGCTGAAAACGACTATCCGCGCAGGCTGGTTTGATTTCAGGGGATTGCGCACGATCAGCCGTTTGACGGCGCTGCGCGGAAAAGTCGTGCCGTTAACGTCAAAGCCCGCATCCGACACGCGGATAACCGATTTCCGTCGGTGCGACTTAGGGCGAATATCTCCCCCAACGGTGAGCAAGACGAACGCTCCCATAATAATGGACACCCAGAACAGCGCGGTGCCGAGGGACTCGCGAAATAGAAGACCGGCGGCAATGAAAGTGACGCCAACCGTGATCATGGAGGTCGGGCGCCGCGCGCCGCCCGGCGTCACCGTAAAGACCGTAGAACTTCCCTCTTCCCTGATATCAACCTGCGCCGTTGTCGCCATAAACACCCCTGTTTTTGACAAGCTGAATTTATTCCGTCCGCCGAATGTCCGCCAGCGGCCCGTTACTCGCGCGGCGCTTTTTCAGCCTCTTTTTTTAGGAGTCGGCGCCCGGCCTGCCTTTCGCCGCGCCAGAATCGCTTTTTGAGGCGGCGCCGCAAATGCCGCGCCCACAAGCCTGACGAGGTGAGAAGTCCTTTTTTGACCGTCGCCATCGGACTATTCCTGAAAGCAGCCTTTCAGGATCGTCGCAATTCTTGCCGAAATTATGGCGAACTAACCGAAACGGTCGAAGCCTACGCCGCCGTGCGGAACGTCACGATCTTCGACGGGTTGCGCGGCGGCTCGCCGCGCTCGACCTTGTCGACATTCTCCATGCCGTCGACGACCTTTCCCCAGACCGTGTATTTGCGGTCAAGGAAGGAAGCGTCGTCAAAGCAGATGAAAAACTGGCTGTCGCCGGAATTCGGATCGGACGCGCGCGCCATCGAGCACACGCCGCGCTGGTGAGAAACATCATTGAATTCGGCGGGAAGCTTCTTGCCCGATCCGCCGGTGCCGTTGCCCTTCGGGCAGCCCATCTGCGCCATGAAGCCTTCGATGACGCGATGAAGCTTCAGCCCGTCATAAAAGCCGGAATCGGCGAGTTCCTTGATCCGGGCGACATGCGTCGGCGCCTTTTCCGGAAATAATTCAATCGTCACCGGGCCGGTATCGAGCATCAGGATCATTGTCTCGGTCATAGTTCAATCTTTCCGTCTATCTTGCGCGGGGCTTTGATGTCGCAGAGATCCTTCACGAATCCCGTATCGTCGACATAGCCCATTTCCTTGATGAATTTCAAAAAGGATGGGTGATCCGTCTTCATGACCTTGATGTTCGGCCGTTCCGACGCCGGCATGTCGGCTGCAATCCGCATACGGACGATCGGCGTCGGGCGTTTCGGCGGTTCGCCGCGCTCGATGCGCCGGGCGCTCAAGACGCCGTCGACGATCCAGCCCCAGACCGTGTAACGCCCGTCAAGGCTCTGGCGCGCGTCGCCGATGACGAGAAAGAACTGGCTGTTGGCGCTGTTCGGATCGGTTGAGCGCGCCATCGACATGACGCCCGGGCAATGCGCGCCCCAGAGATAGACATGCTTGTCGTTGCGAAAGCTCCGCAAGGATTCAGGCTCGGCCGCGGCCAGAACGCCGTCGATCATGCCGACGCGCGCCGCCTGGCGATCGCGCCCGATGACGGTGAAATTCTCAACCTCATTCGTGTCATGGATGAATTCGGCCGGAACATTCGGCAAATCGGAGCCGCCTGTGCCGTCGCCCTTGGGATCGCCGCCCTGCGCGACGAAATTCTCAATGACGCGATGAAAGCGGAGACCGTTGTAAAATCCTCGGCGGACGAGCGTTTTAATATGCTCTATATGTTTCGGCGCGATATCGGGACGCATTTCAATCGCGATCGGTCCGGCCGGCAGATCGACGATCAGAAGGTTTTCAGGATCGATCGTGCGCCAGGCGTCCGCCGGCGCGTCGATGACGGTCTGGATCGGCGGCGTCTGCGCCTCTTTGGCGGCGAAGGCCGGCGAGACGACAAGAGCCGCCGCCATGCTGGCCGCCGCAAAACCCATACGCATAGTCAAACTCCTCATAAGCGGTCCGCATCCTGGACCCGAATTGTGACGGTCAATGGGCGCCGACCGCAAGACCGGGCGCCCGGTTTGTCGTCCGGAGGGGCCCTCACCCTTTCTTGAACTTCGTCGTCAGCGCCGAGGCGACCGCCGGCGGAACGAATGCGTCGATCGCGCCGCCGAGCCGGGCGATTTCCTTCACCAGCCGCGAGGCGATGAACTGGTAGCGGACATCCGCCATCAGGAAGACCGTCTCGATATCGTCGTTCAGTTTCTGGTTCATGCCGACCATCTGGAATTCATATTCGAAATCCGAGACGGCCCTGAGGCCCCTTATGATGAAATTCGCATTCTGCGCCTCGGCGAATTTCATCAGCAGCGATTCAAACGGCGTCACGCGGATCGGCACGCCGGATTTCTTCGAAATCGGCGCCATTTCCGCGCCGACCATCTTCACCCGCTCCTCAAGCGAGAAGAGCGGGCCCTTGTCGCGGTTGATCGCGACGCCGATGACAAGCTCATCAACCATTTTCACGGCGCGCTCGATGATGTCGATATGCCCGAGGGTGATCGGATCGAACGTGCCGGGATAAAGGCCGATGCGCTTCGTCATGCTTCTTCCTCGTCCTCGCCCTCGCCGATATCGCCGATGCGCTCGACGGAGACAACGTTCTCGCCTTCAGCGGTTCGGAAAATGGTGACGCCCTGCGTGTTGCGGCCGGCGATGCGGATGCCGTCGACCGGCGTGCGGATCAATTGTCCGCCGTCGGTGACAAGCATGATCTGGTCGGCCGCCTCGACCGGGAACGAGGCGGAGACGCGCCCGTTGCGGTCGTTGACGACGATCGCAATGATGCCTTTGCCGCCGCGGCCCGACGTTCTGTATTCATAGGAAGATGACCGCTTGCCGTAGCCGTTGTCGGTGACGGTGAGGATGAATTGTTCCGCCGCGCCGAGCTGCGCGATGCGTTCGGGGCTCAGCGCCGTCGCCGGCGTCGCATCGTCATCCGCCTCTTCCTCGCCTTCCTCGCCCGCTGCGCGGCGCATCGCCGCCGCGTGTTTGAGATAGGCGCGCGCTTCCTCCGTCGTCGCATCGACGCCGTTGAGGATCGCCATCGAGATGACTTCGTCCTTGTCGCCGAGGCGGATGCCGCGAACGCCGGTCGAGGTGCGGCCGGCGAAGACGCGCACGTCATCGACCGGGAAGCGGATGCACATGCCTTCCGCCGTCGTCAGCAGCACATTGTCATCCGGCCGGCAGATCTGGACGCCGACGATCCCGTCCTCGCCGCTCCGCCATTCGTCTTCGAGCTTCATCGCGATCTTGCCGTTGCGATTGACGCGCTGGAAGTCGGACAGCTTGTTGCGGCGCACATTGCCCGAGCGGGTCGCAAACATGATCTGAAGCCTGTCCCAGGCGTCCTCGTCTTCCGGCAGCGGCAGGATCGTCGTCACGCGCTCGCCCTGCGACAGCGGCAAGAGATTGACAAATGCCTTGCCGCGCGCCGTCGGCGGGCCTTCCGGCAGGCGCCAGAGCTTCAGCTTGTAGGCCATGCCGGTCGAGGAGAAGAACAGAAGCGGCGTGTGCGTCGAGCCGACGAAAAGCTGCGAAACGAAATCCTCGTCCTTGAACTTCATGCCGGCGCGCCCCTTGCCGCCGCGTTTTTGAGCGCGATAGGTCGACAGGGGCGTACGCTTCACATAGCCGCCATGGGTGACGGTGACGACCATCTCCTCGCGGGCGATGAGGTCTTCGTCCTCGACCTCGCCTTCCGCGTCGATAATCTCAGTGCGGCGCGGCGTGCCGAATTCGGCCCTGACGGCCGCAAGCTCATCCTTGATGATGGTGAGGACGCGCTCGCGATTGCGCAGGATGTCGAGATAGTCGGCGATCTTTTCGGCGAGCCCCTTCAGTTCGTCGCCGATTTCGTCGCGGCCGAGCGCCGTCAGGCGCTGCAGGCGCAGGTCGAGGATCGCCTTCGCCTGCTCCTCCGACAGTTTCAGCGTGCCGCCTTCGGTCATCAGATGGCGCGGATCGGCGACGAGGAGGACGAGCGGCGCCAAATCCTTCGCCGGCCAATCGCGCGACATCAATTCGTCTTTCGCCGTTTGCGGATCGGGCGCGCGGCGGATCAAGGCGACAATCTCGTCGATATTGGCGACGGCGATGGCGAGGCCGACCAAAATATGCGCCCGGTCGCGCGCCTTGTTGAGCTCGAATTTCGTGCGGCGCGTCACGACTTCCTCGCGGAAGTCGATAAAGGAGACGAGGATGTCCCGCAGCGTCATCTGCTGCGGCCGGCCGCCGTTGAGGGCGAGCATGTTGACGCCGAACGACGTCTGCAATTGCGAATGGCGGTAGAGCTGGTTGAGGACGACGTCGGGCGCGGCGTCGCGCTTCAGCTCGATGACGACGCGGATGCCCTCGCGGTTCGATTCGTCGCGAATGTCGGCGATGCCCTCGAGTTTCTTCTCGCGGACAAGATCGGCGATGCGTTCGATCATCACCGACTTGTTCACCTGGTACGGGATTTCCGAGACGATGATCGCCAGACGATCCTTGCGGATTTCGTCGATCGTCGCCCGCCCGCGCATGATGACCGAACCGCGCCCGAGAAGGAGCGCCGCCTTCGACCCCGCATGGCCGAGAATGACGCCGCCGGTCGGAAAATCCGGTCCGGGCACAATTTCAATCAGATCGGAATCCGATATTTCCGGATTGTCGATCATCGCGACCGTCGCGTCGACGATCTCGGTCAAATTGTGCGGCGGAATGTTCGTCGCCATGCCGACAGCGATGCCGCCGGCGCCGTTGACAAGAAGGTTCGGATAACGCGCCGGCAGGACGACTGGCTCTTTTTCAGAACCGTCATAGTTCGACTGATAGCCGACCGTGTCCTTTTCGATGTCCTCAAGCAGCGCATGCGCCGGCTTGTCCATCCTGACTTCGGTGTAACGCATCGCCGCTGGAGGATCGCCGTCGATCGAGCCGAAATTGCCCTGCCCGTCGAGCAGCGGCAGACGCATCGAGAAATCCTGCGCCATGCGCGCGAGCGCGTCATAGACGGCCTGATCGCCATGCGGGTGATATTTACCGATAACGTCGCCGACGACGCGCGCCGATTTTCGATAGGGTTTGTTCCAGGCGTAGCCGTTTTCATGCATCGACCAGAGAATGCGGCGATGCACGGGCTTCAAGCCGTCGCGCGCGTCGGGAATGGCGCGGCTGACGATGACGCTCATCGCATAGTCGAGATAGGACCGGCGCATCTCCTCTTCGATGGAGATTTGCTGCAGGCCGCCGCCCGCATTGTCAGAATCCGGGCGTTCGCCACCGTTTTCCGGCGCGTTGTCTTCGTCTTCGGCTGTCACGAAAATCCTTCGGGAATCAGTGTCCTAAATGTCCGCCCTGACTAGCATTTCGAAGGGGCGGACCGCAAGCTCTGGAACGCCCCGTCTGGCCCGCCCAAGGCGTTCATATTACAAGGAAATTCGACTGCTGTTGAAAGGAATTCCGATGCCTCGCGCTCACCGTTCCCTGCTCGTCGCCGCCGCCCTCGTTTCTGCGCTCAGCGCCTGTGGAAAAAAGGATGTGGCGAGCGGCGGCGACCCCGTCGCCCCGCCCAAGGCGGCTGCGCCTGCCGCGTTCACGCCCGACGCCTCGACCTGGAGCGATGCGCGCGCCGACTTCGTCTCGGTTTCCGGCGAAAAGATCGGCGACATCGAATTCCGTGACGGCCTCGGCGGCGTCCTCATCCGCGTCAATGTCGCCGGCCTTGCGCCCGGCTGGCACGGCATTCACCTGCATATGGTCGGCGATTGCTCCGACGGCGCCGACGGCTTCAAGGCGTCAGGCGGCCACATCAACCCGGATGGAACCGATCACGGGCTGCTCAATCCCGCCGGATCGCACCGCGCCGACATTCCCAATCTGCACGCCGATGACTCAGGTCAGGCGCGCGGCGAATTTTTCCGCGCCGGCGTCAATCTGAAACCGAGCGAGGAAGGCGCGGCGCTCAACGGCCCCTTCCCGCTGATCGACGATGACGGGTTCGCCGTCATCATCCATGAAAGCCCGGACGATCACGTCACGCAGCCGATCGGCGGCGCCGGCGCGCGCGTCGCCTGCGCGGCGGTGAACGGCTGATCAGCGGCGCGCTAGAAGAAGCGGCGCATCGGCGCCGTACAGGACAAGCGCGCCGGTTTCGTCGATTTCAAATCGGTCGACGCTTTCAAGCGCCGCGAAGAACCTGTTTTCCTGATCCATCACCGCCGGCGGGCAGCCTTTTTTCGTCGCGGCGATCGGACCGAAGGAAAGCCCCTCGCCGTTCAACGCATAGGTTCCGCCATAGCGATTGCAGGCGCCGGAGCCCGAAACTTTCCCGTCTTCCGTGAACATCATCGACGTGCGCGCGAAATCGATGACGCCGCCGCCGCCGATATCTTCAACGACCCATTCGTCTCCGGTCAGCAGACTCGCCGGCTCGCCGGCGCAACCGCTCATCTTCAGTCCGCCCTCTTCCAGAACCGCCACTTTCGGATACGGCATGCCGGTCGCATCGTCGGCGCAGATCGCGTCCGAAATCGTCAGCGTCGCGCCCGCATAGCGATAAACGGCTCCGGCGTCCGTCATTTCCGCCCTCGGCGTCGGCGCCGTAAACCGCCGCTCGCCATAATCGAGCAGGAATTCGGTTTCCTCTGCGCCTATCGTGACGCGCCAGCCCGGTTCGTTGCCGCGCGCGACTACAATCACCGTTACCGACGCATCTGACGCGCCTGCGCCCACTTCCGCGGAACCAAGATCGCCGTGGGAACAAGCGGCGATGCCGAGCAAAGCGCTCACTGTTAAGATTCGCATCATCCCAAGCAAGCCTCCTGTTGGATGCGGCCCGCGCCCTCTCATCACCTAACGACGCGGGACGGCGCGCTAAGGCGCGCGGCTCCAGAATCCTGTCCCGGCCCGTCCCTGAAGTTCGAGCGAGTTCGGCGCCGGCAAACGATAGGTTCCGCCGTCTGCGTAAACGGTCCCCGGAGCGAGGAACGGATTGCGCGTCCATGTTCCGTTGAGCGACCACTCCCCGTTTGCGGCCTGATACGTTCCGGAATGGCTCGCCCCGTTTGAAGTGTCTGTGAATACGTAACGGCCGTCGGAGCCGAAATCGACGGTCCAGCGAACGGATCCGCCCTGCGGCGTCGGCACATTGATCTCCCAGTATCCCGCAATGTCGTTCGCTGCTTTTTGCCGATCGGTATTTTTTGCTGGTTCGGCGTCGTGCGGGGTTTCCTGATGACCGCTGTTAACGACGACCTTGTCTGGCGATCCGTTGCTCTCGCGCGGCGCAGGTTCGCCGCGTAGCATGATCGCTATGATGAGCGCCAGCGCGAGCGCGGCCGCGCCGCCGAAGATGAAAAACATGCGCCTGGACGGCTGCGACGAGAAGTCTCCGCCGTTGTGATTCTTCCTTAAAGGCTTTGCCGCTTCATTCGCGACGGGCGCGCTTGCGCCGCACACGGGACACGCATTCTGCGTAGCGGCGTCGAATATGTGTCCGTCCGGGCAGCGAACCATTCGGCGCAGCGGCGCGCTATCGTTTGCTTCGGTCATTGATCCTTCTCCGTTTTCGGAATCGGCGTCGCCGCCATCCGCTCGCGCACAGCATTTAGCTCCTTGCCCCGGTCAGCCTCGCCAGGCGCGGCGAAGGAAAACTTGTAGTCATCGCCGACCGAGACGGCGCCAAGGTAATCGTACGGCGCCGCAGCGGTGAGCGTCGTCTTCGGCAAGTTGGCGAAAAAGCTTCTATAACCGATGATGCTCCCGGTCACCCAGCACTCGGCGTCAGCCGGCGCCGGCGGGGCGAGATAGACAAAGATTTTGTAATTCGTTCCGGAGACAGCTTCGCCGATCATCGACGTGTCCGCCCCGGGACCGGAACTAAAATCGGAGCCGGCATCGCCAAGGAAGTTCTGATAGCGCACGACTCGCGGGTCGAAAAACACATCAGGAAGGTCGGATCCGACGAACGTCCGGTCGGACTCGATGAAGAGATTGACGTTGGCGGCGCAGCCCCAAAAAATCGTAGCCGCCAAAGGGTTGCGCTTTTCCAGCTCCTTCATGCGGTCTTCCGCCCGCGTCAGCTGCGCGCTCTTTTCCTGCAGATCTTTTTCAACTTCTTTCAACTGCCCCTGGACCTCACCGAGCTGGAAGTTGACTCGGTCGACATCCTCCCTAATTCCGCGGCTTAACGCCTCGATCTGCTCTATCGCTTCACCGCTCTCAAGCCCCTCGGTTCTGGCGCCGCGGTCCGATTTGATCAGCTCGTCGAAAATCTCTTCCGTGCCGCCGCGGATGCTGTTGAGCCCTTTAACGGCGGCGTCGAGGCGCAGCTTCAACTCGTCGACATTCTGAGACACTTCGGGATCGAAGACGTAATAGCGGGCAAGAATGATCATGATAATCAGGAACGCGCCCATCGCGCCGCTGATCACATCCATGAGCGACAGGCTGAAAATATTGATCTCGCGGTTACGCGGCCGCATCGCTCACGCCCCCAGATACAGGCGGTTGATGAGGTTTTTGAGGCAATAGGAGCCGGCGCGGTTGACCGCGAGCTCCTCCTCTTTCTGTATGAGATTTAGCAACAGCACGATGATCGCGCTCCATACCAATGCGATAATTGTCGTATCGAAAGCGACCGCGAGACTTCCCGTGACGAGGCGAATTTCCATGTTCTCAGGATCAATAAGGCCCAGCGCAGAAGCGATGCCGGCGACTGTGCCGATGAAGCCGACAGTCGGGATAGCCCATGCGAGATATCGAAGCAGCTGGTAGCGCAGATCCACCTTGTGAGCGATCAGCTCAAG
Organism: uncultured Alphaproteobacteria bacterium; assembly: GCA_937895955.1. GTDB lineage: Bacteria > Pseudomonadota > Alphaproteobacteria > Caulobacterales > Parvularculaceae > Amphiplicatus. The sequence goes on from CALAZI010000031.1 coordinate 17,693, forward strand.
CGTCGCGTTGAGAACGCTGACGGTCTGGTCGACCGAGCGGCTCGCCTGCGCCTGCAAGATTGAAAGATCAATCAGATAGGGGAGAAAACCGTTGTCAGAGTCGAATTGCCCGGTGACGTTGCGGCGCAACGCCCCGAGACCGGACATTTCAATAATGGTCTGATCATCCTCAGGAAGGAAATTTCTCTTCAGGAAAGACGCCTCCCAGCGGGAGACCCGCCAGCGCTTCGCCAATTCGCCCAGCGCGATGAAAAACAGAACATGCTCGACGTTCTGAATGGTGAAAGGATAGGGAAAAACTGCGTCGCCCTTGCCGATCCAGAAGGCGCCGCCCCGCGCCGATCCTCCAAACAGTAGATCAAGCACCAGAATAAAGAGGCAGCCTGCAAGGGCCGAAATCCCCAATACGATCGCATGTCTGGGCAATCGGAGTTGCGTCGACGCCGTATTTGGCAAATTCGTGGATGCAATCATCAAAGCCCCCATTCGCGCACGCCGGCGGAATCTGAATCTTTAAATTGCTGCAGCTTACCGCCCTATCCTCCAGCCCGCTATAGGCGGGGCCGTAATGGTTCAACGCTACAGGTCCGGAGATCCGGCATGGTTCGCTCCAGGTCGCCGTCAAGCGCAAGCGGAAATCACATTAGGCCGCCTTGCGGCCTAACCGATTGTCGGACGCGCTATCATCAGCCAAAAGATCGCAAGCACCGCGAAAAACGCCGGAAAACCAAAAGCGAACCAGCGCCGGTAAAGCCTGAAATATTCCGATGGCAACGCCAGATCAGCATCAGCCGCCTCCCGGGCGAGGTCGCGCATTTTCTTCTGCATGAAGACGACCGGAACCCAGAAGGCGCCGGTGAAGAAGTAGAGCGCGATAGAGGCGATGATCCAGAAGCTCGTCAGCGGATAGCCGGCGACAAGGCTGAGCGCGACGCCGGTGACCGGCTGCGCGATGATCGCCGTCAGCGTGAAGACATAGTCGGCGAGAACGACGATGGAGGCGACGGCGGCGATGATTTTCGGATCGCGCGTCAGATGCGCGCGCAGCATGAAAAAGGCGATGCCGGCGCCCGCACCCAGCAATACGGCCGCGCCGATGACATGCAGCCATTTGAGAAAGAAATAGAGCGACATCACCGATCCTCCAGCAGCATCGCCAGCGCAAAACCGAGAACCATCGCCGGAATGATCTTGACGTAAGGCCCGAGCGGATCAGCCCAAAGATGCGGCGCAATAACGCTTCCCATGAAGAGATAGGCCGCGCAGACGACGACCGAAAGCGCGGCGGCGGCGCGCGATGTGCGGCGCAACAGAAGACCAATCCCGATCACGATATCGACAACGCCGCCGGCGACGACCATGCGCTCCGCCGTTTGCCGGCCGAGATCCGGCAACAGCATCGCCGCCTGGTCCATGCGCCAAAGCCCGATGAGGCCGGATGCGAGCCAGAATCCGGCGAGCGCGACAAGCATCAACGGCAGAGCGAGCTGCGCGCAGGCGAAAAGGCGTTCCTGCGCCGACCCCGGCAGGCCGGCCAGCGTTTCGTCCAAGGATTTGAGCGCCCTTCCCGTCGCGGCGCGCCAGGGCGCGGGATCGGCGAGGACGTTCTCGCCCATGACTTTCATCGCCGTCGATCGAAGCGGCGACCGCCAGCCGAACCAGCCTGCGATATCGGCGAGCGCGCTGACAGGCGCGGCGACCCATGCGGGAAGATCAGGCTCGAACGTCGCCGGCGCGAAACCGATCTGCGCGCGGAGGTCGCGGACTATGTCGCGCAGCGTATGCGGTTCATCCTCGACGAGATCATAGTCGCGCCGCGCCGGAACTTCTCCCTTCAGCGCGCTGACGACCGCCGCCGCGACATCATCGAGCGCAACGGTCTGCACCCGCGCCGAGGCGTAAACGAGCGGCGTCATTGCCGGAAAGCCCGCCAGCATTCTGAGCAGCGCCGTGCCGCCATAGGCGCTCCGCGCAATGACGAGCCCCGGCTTGAACACGATCCAGTCGAGCGTCGACGCCCGCACCGCAGCGTCGCCCATCGCCTTCGTACGCATGAAGGCGGTCGAGGCGCCGACGTCGGCGCCCGGCGCTGAAATCTGGATGAAGCGTTTCACGCCGGCTTTTTCAGCGGCGGCGACAAGGGCGACAATCGCGCGATGATGGATCGCCTCCAGATGATCGCGGGCGCCGTCCTGAAGCGCGCCGGCGGCGTTGACGACGGCGTCGACGCCGTCAAGCAGCGGCGTCCAGTCATCCGGCGAAACGAGCCGCGAAATATCCGCGCCGATCCATCTTGCGCCGGGAACGAGCCTTTCGCCCGTTGCGGCGCTGCGGCTGAGCCCGATGCAGTCGAATCCGGTCGCCATAGAGGCGCGCACGACATCCGCGCCGATAAGACCGTATCCGCCGAGGATGAGAACGCGCATCATGTCTCCGGCTTGTTTCGGCGAAGGATAGACCGATTGCGCGAAGGCCCGCCATCTGCGCCGCTCATTGCGGCCTCTGGGGGCGGGTGTTAGGCAGGGTCCGCTTCAATCGCGCGAGCGCATGATGACGGAAGACAAGACGAAACCTCAATCCGCGCCGAAAGCGGACGACGCCCAGGAGGCGTTCGACAAGGCCGCGCTCGATGCGCGCACGATTTCAGGCCTCTTTTATCCAAGCCGCTGGGAGGGCGCTGCAAACTTTTCCGAAACGCCGGCGGCCGCCTTCGATGCCGATCGCCTGCCGCCTGACAGTCTTCGGCACTGGTATTCCCTCGGCGATGACGAAGGATATTTACGCACCGGAAAGTTCGACGCCGGCAATTACCGCCGGCTCTTCAACGAATTTCGCAAGATCGACGCCGGCGATCGCCTGGTCGAGATCGGCTGCTCTAGCGGGCGCATTCTCAGATGGTTCAATGATGACGCAGAGCGCGGCGTTGAGGTCTGGGGCGTCGACATTGACGCAGATTCGATACGCTGGGCGGAAACGAATATCGGATCGTCGATCCATTTCATGACCAATTCGACCCACCCGCACCTGCCGTTCGAAGACCGCTATTTCGACTTCATCTACGGCAATTCGCTGTTCACCCATATCGGCGAGCATGCGACCGCCTGGATGATGGAAGTCCGCCGCGTCCTGTCGGATGACGGCGTCGCGATCTTCACCTTCAACGACACCGCCTCGATCGGCTGGCTGAAAGAGCGGTTCCCGAATGTCGACGACATCCGCTATTCGAACCCGAAAAAGCTTCTCAAGGAGCTTGAAGCGCGCGGGAACCCGTCTTTCTCCCGGATCCTCATCAACCGTTCGCCCTGGCAGTTAAGCGTCTGGTACGATCAGGAATATCTGACGCGCCTGCTCGGCCGCTGGTTCGACGTGAAGAAGGTCGTTCCGGGCTTCGCCGCCTATCAGACCGGCTACGTCCTCGGCCGCAAACGCTGATAAGCGCGTCAGCGCCGATCGACCGGCAGGCATTCGCCGAAAACGGGATTGCCGACGACCTGTCGCGACATCCAGCCGTCGACAGCGTCCCGGCATTCCCTTTCAGTCGCATAGGTGCCGATGATTTCCGGCTCGCTCGTCGGACCCGGCGTCAGATAGCCGTGCGCCGTCCAGCCCGGCCCGTCGGATACAAGTCCGCCGCCCTGCGTCGCGCAGGCGGCGACGCCAAAAGTTAACGCCGCGGCGATGATTGCGCGAAAGAGATTTGTCATGACCACCTCTTTTCTCCGGCTTGTCAGGAGGCGATCCTATCACTCCGAACGAAGGCGATTGAATGTCTGACCGGCGCAAAAACATTTCGCAACTGCGAAATCTCGGACCGAAAACGGAGCGGATGCTGCGCGAGGTCGGCTTCTTCGATGCGGACACGCTCGCCGCGATCGGCGCCGTTGAAGCCTATCGCCGCCTTCGCTTCGCCGGCGGCGGCGTTTCTCTGAACGCGCTTTATGTGATGGAAGCCGCGCTCAGGGATATTGATTGGCGCGCGCTTGAACCGCGAGAAAAAGCAGAATTGCGCCGTCGCGCAGGGGCGTGAAGCGACTGAACTCTTCTCTGACTCCGCTGTTTTTGCAGCGAAACGACCGTTTTCAACAAAGAAAAACCCGGCGCAAAAGCGCCGGGTTCAATAGATTTGCGCCCTTGAAGAGCGAAATGGGTGGAAGGCGAACTTCCTGAGATCGTTGCGGTCGCCTTATTCCGGTTTTCCGCTTCGATCGCCCCTTCAATAGAACGCTGCATAATCAGTCTTGCAGCATTTCGGCGTTCAGGGACGCAACGTAACGCCTTTAGAGAAGGCTTACGCCGCCTTCTTCTTCCGACGCTTGCGACGCTTCTTCTTCGCAGGAGCAGCGCCTGCAGCGGCTTTCGCCTTGCGCTTCGTAGATTTGCGCTTGGCTTTCCGCTTCGTGGCTTTGCGCTTCGCCGGGGCTTTGCGCTTGGCTTTACGCTTCGTCGCTTTCCGCTTCGTGGCCTTGCGCTTCGTCGCCTTGCGCTTGGTCGTCCGCTTCGCAGCCGTCTTCTTGGCTGCCTTTCTCTTAGCTTTACGTTTGACCGCCATGGTCTATCCTCCGAGTAGCTAACGGAAGCTCGAACGTTAATTCAATTTACTAAAAAAGTATGCAAACAAACGCGCATGAAACGTCCGTGCAGGGTCGTTTTCGCGTTTTTTTCGCTTTTTTTGATGCGAAGTGCTTCAAAAATGCATCACGAATCACATCTCGAAGCGCATTTTCGATTCGAAATTCGGTTTTTCGCGCGTCGTGATTCGTTTTTTCGAATCAAAATTGCGCGCTGAAGCGATCATCAGAACGGAATTTCATCGTCGAGTTCGAAGGACTGACCGCCGGAAGACGGAATCTGATCGCGGCCGCCGCCGAAATCGCCGCCGCCGTCGCGCCGACCGTCGAGCATCGTGAGCGCGCTGTTGAAACCCTGCAGCACGACTTCGGTCGTGTACTTCTCCTGGCCGTCCTTGTCGGTCCATTTGCGCGTTTGCAGCTGACCCTCGACGTAAACCTTCGACCCCTTCTTGAGATATTGCTCCACGATGCGCGCCAGGCCCTCATTGAAGACGACGATGCGGTGCCATTCGGTTTTTTCGCGCCGTTCGCCGGTGTTTCGGTCTTTCCAAGTCTCTGATGTGGCGATGGAAAAATTGGCGATCGACTTACCGTCCTGGGTTTTGCGGATTTCAGGATCGCGGCCGAGATTGCCGATAAGAATGACCTTGTTGACGCTGCCTGCCATTTGAAATTCTCCCAAGAAGTAAGTGCGCGCGGTCTGAGCGGACGATCTCGGGGGATTCGCCGCGCGCCGGCTCCATCCCTTTTTCCCCAAAGGACATCGCCGCCGCGATCATGCGCGATCGACGCTGTCGCCCCAAAACGTTCACATCTTGTTCTTGCTGTCAATGCGCATTTTGGATTAAGTCAGCGACGCATCATCCGCTCGTTTTAAACCCTCGTATCAGGCCGCATGTCCCTAAAATCGATCCGCGTCGTCGGCGCTCGCGAACACAATCTGAAGAATGTCACGCTGGAGATCCCGCGCGACGCGCTCGTCGTGATGACGGGCCTGTCAGGCTCCGGCAAATCGTCGCTCGCCTTCGACACGATCTACGCCGAGGGGCAGCGTCGCTATGTGGAAAGCCTCTCCGCCTATGCGCGCCAGTTCCTTGAACTGATGCAAAAGCCCGATGTCGACCAGATCGAGGGGCTCTCGCCCGCGATCTCGATCGAGCAGAAGACGACATCGCGCAACCCGCGCTCGACGGTCGGCACCGTCACCGAGATCTACGACTATATGCGCCTTCTGTGGGCGCGCATCGGCGTCCCCTATTCGCCGGCGACCGGATTGCCGATCGCGTCTCAGACCGTGTCGGAGATGGTCGACCGGCTGATGGCGGAGGCGGACGGCGCGCGCTTTTACCTCCTCGCGCCGATGATCCGGGCGCGCAAGGGCGAATATAAGAAGGAATTCGCCGATCTGCTGAAGAAGGGCTTCCAGCGCGTCAAGGTCGACGGGACCTATTACGAGATCGCCGACGTCCCCGCGCTCAACAAGAAGCTGAAGCACGATATCGACGTCGTCGTCGATCGCATCATCATTAAGAAGGGCGTTGAAAGCCGCCTTGCGGAGAGCTTCGAGACCGCGCTCGGCCTGGCTGACGGCATCGCGATCGCCGAAAGCGCCGATCCTTCGAGGCCCGCTTCGCGGGCGCCTCAGGATGAGGTGAAAGAGAAAGACCCTCGTCCTGAGGTGCGAGGCGACAGCCGAGCCTCGAAGGACGAAGACACCGCCCGCCGCATCATCTTTTCGGCGAAATTCGCCTGCCCCGTCTCCGGCTTCACCATCGACGAGATCGAGCCGCGGCTTTTCTCCTTCAATGCGCCGGCGGGCGCGTGCCCGCAATGCGACGGGCTCGGCACGGAGATGGTGTTCGACGAGGATCTCGTGATCCCCGATCCCGCGCTCGCGCTCAACAAGGGCGCGATCGCGCCCTGGGCGAAGGGCCAGTCTCCTTATTATATGCAGACGCTCGAAGCGCTGGGGCGGAAATACAAGTTCAAGCCGACCGCGAAATGGGCGGACCTCACGGCGAAACAGCAAGACGTAATCCTCTACGGCACCGGGGAGGACGACGTTGAATTCATCTATCAGGACGGCGCGCGCAAATTCGAGACGGTCAAACCCTTCGAAGGCGTCATTCCGAACCTTGAGCGGCGCTTCCGCGAGACGGATTCAAGCTGGGTCAGGGAGGAACTTTCCCGCTTCCAGGCGGTGACGAATTGCGAAGCCTGCAACGGCATGCGTTTGAAGCCCGAAGCGCTCGCCGTGAAAATCGCCGACAAGAACATCTCCGAGGCGACGGAGCTTTCGATCAAGGCGGCCGACCGCTGGTTCACCGCGCTTGAAAAGGTGCTGAACAAGAAGGAGATGGAAATCGCCGCGCGGGTCCTGAAGGAAATCCGCGAGCGGCTTCACTTCCTCAACAATGTCGGCCTCGACTATCTGACGCTCTCCCGCGCCTCCGGCACGCTGTCGGGCGGGGAATCGCAGCGCATCCGCCTCGCCTCGCAGATCGGCTCCGGCCTCACCGGCGTTCTCTACGTTCTCGACGAACCCTCGATCGGTCTTCACCAGCGCGACAACGCGCGCCTCCTGGAAACGTTGAAGCGGCTGCGCGATCTCGGCAATTCCGTGCTCGTCGTCGAGCATGACGAGGACGCGATCAGGACCGCCGATCATGTCGTCGATATCGGCCCCGGCGCCGGCATCCATGGCGGCGAGATCATCGCATCGGGCTCCGTCGCGGCGATCATGAGGGAAAAGCGCTCGATCACCGGCGATTATCTCTCCGGCAAGCGCGAGGTGCCGGTTCCGGCCGAGCGCCGCCCATATAATAAGAAGAAGACGATCCGCGTCGTCGGCGCGAGTGAGAACAATCTCAAGAATGTCGACGCTGAAATCCCGGTCGGGCTCTTGACCTGCGTCACCGGCGTTTCGGGCGGCGGCAAATCGACCCTCGTCATCGAGACCTTATATAAGGCCGCCTCGCGCAAGCTCTATAATGCGAAAGACGCGCCGGGCGCCCACAAGCGCATTGAGGGGCTCGACGAGTTCGACAAGGTCATCGACATCGACCAGTCGCCGATCGGAAGGACGCCGCGCTCAAACCCCGCGACCTATACCGGCGCCTTCACGCCGATCCGCGACTGGTTCGCGGGGCTTCCGGAAGCGAAAGCGCGCGGCTACGCGCCGGGGCGGTTCTCGTTCAACGTAAAGGGCGGGCGCTGCGAGGCGTGTCAGGGCGACGGCGTCATCAAGATCGAGATGCACTTCCTCCCCGACGTCTATGTCACTTGCGACGCTTGCCACGGGCGCCGCTATAATCGCGAAACGCTGGAGGTGAAGTTCAAGGACAAGTCGATCGCCGACGTCCTCAACATGACGGTCGAAGAAGGCGCGGAGTTCTTCAAGGCCGTGCCGGCGATCCGCGACAAGCTCGAAACCTTGAACCGCGTCGGTCTCTCCTACATCCATATCGGCCAGCAGGCGACGACCTTGTCGGGCGGCGAGGCGCAGCGCGTCAAACTCGCCAAGGAACTCTCAAAGCGCGCGACCGGGCGCACTCTTTATATATTGGACGAGCCGACGACCGGCCTGCACTTTGAGGACGTCCGGAAACTGATGGAGGTCATTCAGGAGCTGGCCGACAGCGGCAACACCGTCGTCATCATCGAGCACAATCTCGACGTCATCAAACAGGCGGACTGGATCATCGACATCGGCCCCGAGGGCGGCGACGGCGGCGGCGAGATCATCGCGGCCGGAACACCCGAAGACGTCGCCAAGGTGAAAGCAAGCTATACGGGGCAGTTCCTGAAGCCGATTCTGGAAAAGGCGAAGGGCGTGAAGGGGAAGCGGAAGGTGGCGTAGGGTGACGAGTTTTGAGCACAAAGAAATCATCAAGGCGATTGAACTGATAGATGAATTGCCGCCCACTCAGGAACGATTTGCTGAATGGTTGAAAGCTAGGCAGCACCTTAAATTTTTGGAAGAGAATTCTAGAGCACAAGAGATCGCAATTTTTGCTTCTGGGCCTTATTTGTACTTACACTCCGTCCTCGTACCAAATTCACTCCTTTCCACGCATAACACGACAGATTTGCTTGCTTGGAGCGCTATGCCGTCTTACGCCGCAAGTTATGTCTACGGAGGCGGTCGTGAAGATGTTTGGATAGAACGCGATTCTGGCGTAAGCGGACCCGATATACTGAAAAATGGGAAGTCCCTTGTATTCTCTAGAGACTTTGAAGGCCGCCGAATGGGCGAGCATGGTTGGGAAATTAGTCAAGAATACCTTCATTTAGCTGGATTGCATGAATTGCCCGAGAGATCATCATTTTGCATGCTCGACGAAAATGGTGACTACAAGGAATGCATATCAATCACTTCAAAGAAAAATCCACAAAATAAAACCACGCTTATTAGTTTTGATCGTGATGCGCTGGAAATGTACATGGCGGCGAGCGACTCTTCGCTTGTTCGCCTTTTCGACGTAACGTTAGTTAAGCCTGGAGATTTTTCACAATGGTCACAAACCAAGGAAGATGTTAACATCACCGATGAATCGTTATTTTATAGACAGAAAGTAGACGCAGGCTCCGCATCATATACTAGAGGCGTTCAAATCGTTAGATGTAGTCAGCCAAAACAATCTATCTTTGATGTCTACAAGAATCCTAATGTGAGAAATAGAAATGACTATGTCGAATTTATCGCCTTAGACTGGCGCAACAAAACGATTGGAAAGATTTCCACAGACCCCGCGAAAACCACAAACTATTTCGATGCCAAGCGAAACAAGCTGCCTTTTGAGCTGTCGCCAGCCTTTTTTAGATCTGACGTGCTTTTGAAATATAAGGCTGACAAGGATAAATATACAATTAGAAGCCGCGAAATATCCTGTCGGGGCGCATGGTATCTTAAGGGCTACGACATCAATGAGGCCGGACAAGTGCACGCATATATTTGTGATTTGCGCAGGCTTCCGCACTCAGAGCAACTTCATTGGCAAAGCTATAATGAATCTCCGAAAGGCGCGATTTCAAAAAGAGCCTACGATAGTGACTTTGCTGGAAAATGGTCAAATCACCCTGATCCCTTAGGAGATATCAAGCGCGTATTAGACGAATGGGATAGCCGAAATGTGAATTGGTGGTCACTTAAGGACGCATCTTTAATGGATCGCGTAACGTTACCAATTACAAATAGCACCGACGAATGGTCGGATTCGTTCCTAGAGCTTTCCAAGCTCGTCATCGAAGGGTTTTCTAAAAAAGCAATCAGCCAAAAACTGAAATCGCTAAATATCTTGTTCGACGCTACTGAGGGACCATTCGCTTTGCTTGAAAAACTACTAAGACATTCGCATGCATTAGAAAGCGATGAGAAACTAGGTTTTCTCCGAGAAGCGCAGCAAATTCGTACAAAAACTAAAGGGCACGCTGATGCTGCTGGGCGCGTTGAGTTATCCGCTAAGGCTATACGGGATTTTGGAACCTATAAAGTTCACTTTGAGCATGTATGTGAAGGCCTACTTGAAGAACTACAAAAGATCGAGATCGTCTGGAACAAATCAGATGATTCTGTCATTGAGTAGCAAGCGTAGGGCTGGCCCCGCGCACAGCGATACTCGCCGACAATCTTCGCGGCAGAGAGAAATGGCGCCTTACGCCTTCGGCAAACCCGCCCTACGGCCGCTCCCCGCCATCGCGTGCGCAGCGTGTTGCTGCGCGCCGGATTGAACCCTCCCGGCGCTTCGCGCCGTTCGGCGTCTTCGCGTCTCACCCCATTTGCAAGGGAGGTGATGAAAGAGCGTGGCGCCGCGTTCCTCCCTCCCTTGAAAAGGGAGGGCTTGAGGCCC
>CALAZI010000032.1 GCA_937895955.1 uncultured Alphaproteobacteria bacterium
TGACCCCTGTCTACTGGATCATGATGTCGATCGCTGCGTGGATTGCATTCTGGCAGCTGCTGCGCCGTCCGTCTTATTGGGAAAAGACCGATCATGGGTTGAGCGGAGAGGCGAAATTGCGCCGCGCCGCGGCTCTGGAGGCTTTCGGCCTTGCGCCGGACGGCGCCGATCGCCAATTTGATTTGCGCAACAACGCTGAGCCGGGCGCCGGCTCGCGTTCAAGGATGCGGATCGAATGAGCCTTTCAGGACTGCCGTTTCGAAAAATGAACGGGCTTGGCAATGACTTCGTCATACTCGATCTGCGGCGATCGAAGGCGCGACTGGATAGCGACTCCGTGATCGCAATTGCAGACCGGAAAACCGGCATCGGCTGCGATCAGGTCATCACAATCGAGGATCGCGACGGCCCGTTTATGGGCGTCTGGAACGCCGACGGCTCGGAAGTCGGCGCCTGCGGCAACGCCGCCCGATGCGTCGGCGCGATCTTGATGGATGAGACCGGCGAGAGCGGGATCGCGTTTGAAACGCTGGGCGGCGAGATCGTCGCCGAGCGTATCGGCGCAAACCGCATCTCGGTCGATATGGGCGTTCCGAAATTTCACTGGAAGCAAATTCCTCTCGCCGAAGAGACGCAGGACACGCGGTTTGTCGATATTAAGCTTGGGCCGATCGATAAGCCGGTCCTGTGGGGACCGTCAGCCGTCAATATGGGCAATCCGCATTGCATTTTTTTCGTCGATGACGCGGAGGCGCAGGCCATCGATCGATTTGGGCCGATGGTCGAAAATCATCCGATGTTCCCTGAACGCGCCAATGTTTCAGTCGCGGAAGTGCGCGGTCGGCATTACATACGTTTGCGGGTGTGGGAGCGCGGCGCAGGGATCACAAAGGCATGCGGAACCGCCGCCTGCGCGGCGCTGGTCGCCGCCTGTCGTCGACGACTTACGGATCGCAAGGCGACAATTGAGCTGGACGGCGGCCTGCTTGCTGTCGAATGGCGCGATGACGATCACGTCATCATGACCGGACCCTACGAGCTTGAGTTCGAGGGCGAGTTGCCTGCGGAATTTTGATCTTCCCGCCCGGAAGAGCCGCCTCATCCGAATGCGTCGTAGAAATGCGAAATGCCGACTGAAATTTCCTTTATGCGCGCATCGAGCAAGCGCAAAGGCGCAACAATTTCATCGCCTATCTGCGGATAGCCGCCCGGCCGCAGCTCGCTGTCGGCCGACTCCGCCAGCCCTGAAAATTCAGGCGGCGGCTCCTCCGTTTCAGGAAATATTTCCTCGATGATTGCAGCGACTTCGGCAAATCGCAGATCAAGGGCGATGTCGATCAGCGATTCGCGCGTCAATTCATGGCGCGGCGAAAACGGCGGCGTCAGCGCGACAAGCGAAAACCCGTCGGCGATCAGGGCCATGCGGATGGCGTGAAGCGTGTAGAGATCCGCGCTGAACACGTCGCCGGCGCATTCCGGTTCGCCGAGACGCCTGCAAGCCGCGTCAAACAGCTGGCGATCCACCGAAAGAAAATTCGCCAATCTGTCGAGGCTGACATCAAGCGATCGTTCGGAAAGGCGCTCCGCCACTCTTAAAGGAGCGGTGCGATGACGGTCTTCAGAAGTTCTCGCGGCGCGAACCGTCCAAAAGCCGGGATCATAGAGGCTTGCATAGCTTCGTAGGATCGAAAGGCTGGTCAATTTTCGCGCCGAAACCGCAAGCGCGAATAAGCGGCGCATTCTGGGGGAAGCGCGCAGCAGCTTGTTGAATCGTTCCGGTTCGCGCGCAGCCGCCGCGCCGACGCCACCCAACACGTTCGCCGGCGCCGCTAATTGCTGGAGCACGGCGTTGTGGGGAATCGCACGCAGCGATCTGGCGGCGTCTCCCTTCGAAGCGCCGCTTTGCCGCCTCGTCTTTCTTGATCCCGTCACGGGGAGAATGCTCGGCGCGAAGGTCGAAAGCGCCGACTGATAATTTTGATCCGAAAAAAGGGTTTCCTGCCACCCCTTTATGGTTCGATAGACATCCCATGAGAAGTTAATGTCGCTGTAGAAGCGATCATCCAGGCGCGCGTCATGCGCGTGCTGCGACCAGGCGAATACCGCCCTCATCGTCGCTTCGGCGAGCGCTGCGGTTTGAAAATGCAAGAAGCCGTCGCCGCCCTGAAAGCTGCACTCGGCGTTAAGCATAAGGTTCTCGCGCGCAAACCGCGCGCGCGCCCACGGCGTCATCAAATGGTCGAGGCGCGCCTGAAAATCTCCCGAATGCCCGCCGCGGCCCATAGACTCGCCATGCGTGTTGAAGATGACGACTTCGATTCCGGAAACGCCTTTCGCCGACAACGCCCTAGCAACGAGAATATGCAATCGCTCAATTGCGAGATTTGCCGCGATCTGTCCCATAAACCGGCCGCTGTCGGAGAAACCGCACTGGATCGCGATACGGCCGCGCTTGCGGATGTAAGACAAAAATTCATCTTCTTCCAGCAGACGCTCGATGAAACGCCCGCCGCGCTCGATTGAATCCGGGGTCTCGAACAAAGGCGAGATATCAAGCTTGTGATCGATCCCGTAAAGGCGCGCCAGATATATGGCGCCCATGATTGTGGCCGGCGCCTCGACTTCAGCGATCAGGAAGCGAAGCGGCGTTTCAGAATCGACATGCTTTAGGATTTGCGCGCATAGCATCAATTGGCGCCTGGCCGTCATCTGCTCAAGATAGACGCTGCCGAAATTCACGGCTTTTTCCTGCACGGCGGCGCTTTTCGCCGCAGCCTCATCAAGCGCGGTGCGATCAAGAAACTCGCGCCCCGACGCCAATCCGAGATCGGCGCGCAAGGCGGATCGAATCTGCGCGGCGTTAACCCGCAGATGAATGCGCGCGACGCCGAGGCCGTAAGCCTCCATCTCGCATCTTAAAACGCATAGAGCTTTTTTATCCTGCTCGGCCGCGTCGGGCATCAGCGCATCAATTCGTCGTTTGATCGCATCAAGCGACACGAGGCGGCCTGGGCGTTCCTCGGTCAGCCGATTAGCCGCATCGACGATTGCGGCGGGGTCATCGAGGTCAGCCGCAAACAATTGGGCCTGCTGCGCAGCCTCCTCGCCGGCGTCAAGCAGCGCGCCCGCGATGTCCGCTGCGCCGGGGATCGATTGCAGCGCTCTTGCATACCGAAAAAGCTGGAGCGCTTTTTCTTCCAGGCGCAAGCGAAGCGTATGCCCCCAATGTATGTCAGTCCGCCCGTCAAGATCGTAGCCGACCCATGTTGCGATGCTGAGCAGGCGCGGCCTGACTTCATGCCAGGTCTCGGGAAATCTTTCCTCCAGCCAGTCGAACGCGGCTCTATAGAGATTTTTCAAAGATTCCTGCGCTCGCGCGATAACCGCCTGAACGTCTTCATGTTCGTCCAGCAAGGTTATCGGCTGGTCCGGCCGGTGCGCAGCGGCGACGATGTCATGCGGGTCGCCGCCATCCGCTAGCCTCCCAACAAGTTCACGCAGTTTTCTTGATAACGCGAAAGTCGGATGCGCGGTGAAAACGACGCCGCCGGGCGTTTCCGCCATACGGCTGGACACAGTTTGAAACGGCTGACCTTCGAGCGCCTCAAACGCTTCAGCGACGGCTCCCCGCCAGTCCCCAGGAGCTATTTTGCCCTTTAGTCGCGCCGCGCGCGCCTTGATCGCATCATCGCCGATCTCCTTGGCGAGCGCCGCAAGATCGTCCCGATCAATCTCGCCCCGCGCGAGCCGGTCCCACAGCGCAATCGTCAAAACCCGCACGCCGCTCGACAGAGGGTCGCGCAGCGCGGATTCTTGGTGACGCGCCAGTTCCGCCGCACACCAATCGCGAAGAGAGAGCTGAGGCGAAGAATTTCCGTTCGACACGCGATGTCCTCCTGCGAGGACCTCGTCGCATCACAATAGCGCCCGATCAAGCGCAATTTTCCATTCTTTTCGCAGCTTCGCGCGTTCGGCGTCCGGCATGTTCGGCGCGAATACGCGCTCTGTCGCTCTCAGCCGCTTTATATCGTCAATCTTTTCGAACAAGCCGGCTTTCACGCCCGCGAGAAACGCCGCGCCAAAGGCCGTCGTTTCCATAATCGAGGGACGGTCGACGGGAACATTCTGGACATCCGCCAAGAATTGCATGAGCCAATTATTCGCTGTCATGCCGCCGTCGACTTTTAACGTCCGGCATGGCGCGCCGTCAGCAGCCATGGCGTCGATGAGGTCGGCGGTCTGATAGGCTACGCTTTCAAGCGCGGCTCTGGCGAACTCGGCTTTGCCGGCGCCTCTCGTCAAGCCGACAACCGCTCCGCGAGCGTCCGGGGCCCAGTGCGGCGCGCCAAGCCCGGCGAAAGCCGGAACAAGATAGACGCCGTTATTAGATGAAATCGACTTCGCCAGCCTTTCCGTGTCCGTCGATGATTCAATAATTCCGAGCTCATCTCGCAGCCACTGAACCGCGGCTCCGGCGATGAAGATCGACCCTTCCAACGCATAGGACGCCGAACCGTCGATTTGTCGGCTGATTGTCGTCAACAGCCTATTTCTTGAAGCGACAAATCCGCTTGTCGGCGCGAGAACGAAACACCCCGTTCCATATGTGCTTTTGATGTCGCCGGGCTCAAGACAGGCTTGGCCTACTGCGGCCGCCTGCTGATCCCCGATCATCGCGAAAATCGGATATTCATCCTCGAACAAGCCGCTGCGCGTGACGCCGAATTCGCTGACATTATCCGCAACTTCAGGCAACACTTGGCGCGGCGCTCGAAACATGGCGAGAAGCGCATCATCCCAGCGTCCGTCTCTGATATTGAAAAGGCTGGTGCGACTCGCGTTCGTCGCATCCGTCAGATGCGCGCCGCCGGTCAATCGCGCCAGCAGGAAGGCGTCAATCGTGCCGAACGCCAACTCGCCTCTTTCAGCGCGACGGCGCGCACCGTCGACATGGTCGAGAATCCAGGCGAGTTTCGTCGCTGAAAAATAAGGATCCAGCAGCAAGCCGGTTTTCGATTGAATTTCCGCCTCATGTCCCTGTTCTCTCAAGGCCGCGCAGGTCTCCGCGGTGCGCCGATCCTGCCAGACGATAGCGTTGTGGATCGGCTGCAACGTCTTCCTGTCCCAGACGACGGTCGTCTCCCGCTGATTCGTTATGCCGATCGCGATGACGCGCGCGCCGGCTTCCTTCGCTGTCGCCAGCGCGCGACGCGCGGTTGCAACGGTGGCGTTCCAGATCGCTTCGGGATCATGCTCGACCCAGCCCGGATGCGGATAAATTTGCGGAAATTCGGCTTGAGCGAGGGCGACGATCCCGCCTTCCACGTCAAAAATCAGCGCTCGTGATGACGTCGTTCCCTGGTCGATCGAAAGAATGCATTCATCGCCAGCCATTGTCGCCCTCTCCTCGGCTATGGACGGACTCGATGCTGCGCGAGTAGGTTTAAACGTCCGCCGCCATGGATTTTACGGTTGAGCGCCGTGTTTGCAAATAGGCGCTTCAATCGGTCTGAACCGGCGAAAAACGATTGGAAACAAGCATGAGACTCATATGGGCGTTATTTCCCGTGGCGGCGGCATTATCGGCTTTTGTTCCTGCCGCATCGGCGCAGATATTGATTGAAAACGTCACGGTTATCAGCGGCGACGGCGCGGCGCCGAAAGCGAATGCGCATGTCCTGATTGAGGGCGATCGAATCTCCCGCATCGCTGACCGGCAGATCGAAGCGCCAAGCGATGTTCAACGCATCGACGGCGCCGGAAAATTTCTGATGCCGGGGCTCATCGACACCCATGCGCACCTTCGAGGAGCGGCTGATCCGTCGAAGAAGGGAGATAAAGCCGATATTCGCGCCGCCAAGCAGGCGCTCTCAAGCTATGTCTATTCCGGCGTCACATCCATTTACGACGCCGGCAACGACCCGGAAATGATCTTCGCGCTGCGCCGGCAGGAACGCGCCGGCTCGCTCGCCTCTCCGCGCATATTCGCCACCGGCGGCATCGTCACCTATCCGGGCAGTCATGGCGCAAGCTCCTATGCGACGCTCGTCGACGATTGGCCGGAAGCGATTCCGTCCGTTGAAGCGCACGCCGCAAAGAACCCCGACATCGTCAAATTCACGCTGGAAGAACGGGGCTGGGGCGCGCGCCCGTTGATTCCGATGCTGCCGCTCGATCTTCTTCAGCGCCTGGTCGAATTTTACAATGATCGCGGCATACGGACGACCGTTCATACGTCGAGCGAACTGCGGGCGCGCGAAGCCATATTCGCAGGCGTCGACACGCTCGCTCATCCGGTCATCCAGGGACCTGTTTCAGATGAATTCGTTCGCCTTATGGCCGCCAAGAAAATTCCGATGTCGTCGACATTGACGATTGGAGAAAACTACAGCCGCCTCGCCGAACATCCGGAGTTTCTCGATCAGCCGCTCTATCGCGCTTCTTTCTCTGCTCAGGAAATCAGCCGGCTGAAAACGGAAACCCGCAAAGAATACCAGGAACGCAGCTGGACATGGTGGATGAAAATCATGACGCCGATCGCGCAGGAAAATTTACGCAAGATCGATGCGGCGGGCGGCGTCATCGCCTTGGGAACGGATCAGTCAAACGGTCCCGCCGTTCATCGAGAAATGGAGCTTCTCGCCGCCGCCGGCATCGCGCCGATCGACGTCATCACGATCGCCACGCGCAATTCCGCGCTTTTTCTCGGCAAGGGAGAGGAAATTGGCGTTGTTCGCACCGGCTACGCCGCCGATCTTGTATTGTTAAACGCCGATCCTTCTGTCGACATCGACAACGCGAAAGAAATCGCGGCCGTTATCAAGGCGGGCAAGCTGATCGATCGCGGAAAGCTCGATCTTGCAGGCTCGCCCGGCGATTGACGGCGGCGCTGCGAATTCCAGCGCCATCCGCCAGTATTCGAGAATTCGGCGTTCTCTCGTTCCGCCCCTTGCGAGCGGCGGCCATGCTCGCTAGAAGCCCCCTTCTTCGACTGCGGAGAGGTGCCGGAGTGGTCGAACGGGCCGGTCTCGAAAACCGGAGTACGGGCAACCGTACCGAGGGTTCGAATCCCTCTCTCTCCGCCAGCCCGGCGGAATGACGCATCCCCGGACGAATGACGCTCACGACCGCCCGACGGGATAGGCGGCTAAGAGCTGACGCCGGCTTTTTCTGTTACCGCGCCGCCCTCCTGCTCGACGATGCGCCAGCCGCCTCCCGGCGTCGCAGCGAGCCTATTCGCAAGATAGGGCAACAACTCGGTCAGCGCCTTTGCAAGGCCGTATGGGGGATTGATCACGAACAAGCCGCTTCCCGTCAGCGTATCCTTCCGGCGCGGCGCGACAGACAATTCGGCGACGAGCGTTTTCTTCAAACCGAGCCTTTCGACGGCGGCGAGAAATCCGGCATGGCCGGCCTCGTCTTTTATCGGACGCCAGATCAGAAAAATCCCGCTCGCCCAGCGTTCAACCCCGTCAGCGACGACGCCCGCAAGGCGCGCATATTCGCCGGGTTGTTCAAAAGGCGGATCGACAAGAACAAGGCCCCGTCTCTCCTTGGGCGGAAGAAACGCCCTAACGGCCTCATATCCGTCGCGTTCGAATATCTTGACGCGGGCGTCCTTGCCGATGGCGCTCTCAAGCGCCTGGCGTTCCGCCGGATGAAGCTCGCAGAATTTGGCGCTGTCTCCCTCCCGCAGCGCCGCCTGAATGATAAGGGGCGATCCGGGATACCAGCGAAGATCGCCGCCAAAGGGGTTGCAGGCGCTGACCGCGCGAAGATAGGGCTGAAGAGAAGACGGCGCTCCCGTATCGCCGATGAGCCGCACTATCCCGGCCCCGAATTCGCCCGACCGGATCGCTTCCTCGCTCGACAGGTCATAAAGGCCTCGCCCGGCATGGGTGTCCAGCACCGCGAACGGCTTTTCCTTCGACTGCAGCCTCTCCAGCACAAGAGCCAGCGCGGCGTGCTTCAGCACGTCGCAATGATTGCCGGCGTGAAAGGCGTGGCGATAGTTCATACGCGCCGCCCATACGCCGGCGCACCGGATTTGGAAATCCGGCGCCATGTGAGCGTGCGCTCACAATTCGGCCGGACAGCGCGACAAATACGGGTGCGCTGCGCCGGGATACAGCCGCCGATCGCTTGCGGCCGGAGGGCCTTCAGCCCTAGTCTCTTTTTCCTTGGCGGCCCCGCTTTTCGCGCGGCCGCCATTCTTGTTTCTGCGATATGGATTTTCGCAACGGCGCCCGGTCCTTGCCGGCGCGCGGCTCTTTGACATTGTGAATGAGCGGACCTGTCGGCGCGGCTGGCCGGTTCGGAATGCGGATAGGCGCACAACGCCCGGGCGAAAATTCGCCCGCCGAAGTTTTACGGACAATACGGACAAATCCGCTGCAAGCCGCATGCAGGCTGGATTCAAGCCCTGACCCGGTGCGGAGATAATCCGCATTGTCCGTAGAAAAACCGCCAAACGAGTAAATGACGGGAAAGCGCCTGTCGGGCGAAAGGAACCATGGCGGCGGCGGACTGTCCCCGCTTTTCCGCGCTTGACCAAACCCCGTCCAGCGGCTAGCTAGCCGCCTCCCATAACAACCGGGCGGCAGAAACCGGGGCGAAAAAGGACGCTGGCGCACTTAATGCGCCGACACGAGGTCGAAATGTACGCAGTCGTGAAGACTGGCGGTAAGCAATACCGCGTTTCCGAAAATGACACGCTGAAAGTCGAACTGCTTCCGGGCGAAGCCGGCGACATCGTGACCCTTGACGACGTTTTGATGATCGGCAACGGCGCCGACGTGACGCTTGGCGCGCCGGCGATCGCAGGCGCTTCGGTCGCTGCTGAAATCGTCGAGCACGCGCGCGGCCCGAAGATCATTATTTTCAAAAAGCGGCGCCGTCAGAACTACCGCCGCAAGAAAGGCCATCGCCAGCATTACACGCTGCTGCGCATCACCGAGATTTTGACCGACGGCGCGAAGCCCTCGAAGAAGGCCGCCGCGAAAAAGCCGGCGAAGAAAGCCGAACCGAAAAAAGAAGAAGCCAAAGAAAAGCCCGCCGCAAAAAAGGCGGCCTCGAAAAAAGAGGCGGACGATCTGAAAAAGCTTTCCGGCGTCGGCCCGGTGCTTGAGAAAAAGCTGCACGACGCGGGCGTCACGACATTTGCGCAGATCGCGGCGTGGAAAAAAGCCGACATCGAAGCGATGGACGAGAAGCTCGATTTCAAGGGCCGCATTGAGCGCGAAGACTGGGTCGCGCAAGCGAAGAAACTCGCCAAGGGCGAGGAGGAGTAGAAATGGCGCATAAGAAGGCAGGCGGTTCGTCGAAGAACGGACGCGATTCAGAATCAAAACGCCTCGGCGTGAAAAAATTCGGCGGCGAAATCGTCGTTCCGGGCAACATCATCGTTCGCCAGCGCGGCACGAAATATCACGCAGGCGCGAATGTCGGCATGGGCCGCGACCACACGCTTTACGCTCTCACGGGCGGGCGCGTTGAATTCGCGACCAAGACCAAAGGCCGCCAATTCGTTTCAGTGGCGCCCGACGCTTAATTCGACTGAAAAGAAAACGCATTGAAAAAGAGCCGGCGTTTGCCGGCTCTTTTTTATTCGTCGGGAATTGTTTGCGCTTTTTCAGCTTCTTCCAGGTCGCGGCGAAGTTTTTCAACGTCCTTTTTGTCGACCAGCGAATCGTCACGCCGCGTCCATGACGGCTGTGAGATGGGGTCAATCAATTGCGGTCGCGTGCCGGCCGCCGGATCATCGGCGATATTGACGTCTCCAAGATTTTGATCCTTCCGAAAATCCTCAAGATCTTCGACGCGCCGGCGTTGCTCGATCTGGCGTGCGATTTCCGGCCCGAAGGTGACGGCGTCGTCCGAGAAATCGCCATGCTTGCGCCGTTCTTTCAGGATCGCCGCAGCCTTGGAGAAATCCTCTCCCGATGAACCCGGTCGCCAACCGGACCGAATTTCAGGACGACCGGCGCACTCGGCGATCTTCTCCTTGTCGGTGAATTCTTCAGGGCAATAGATCGCAACGACGCCTGACGTGCCGGGCGCAGCCGATGCGTCGCCCTTCGGCAGATCGACCGGCGGCAGCGCAAAGCGGCGACCTGTAAAGACCGGCTCCTCATCGAACATGTCGTCGCCGGCGGGCGCCGGCATAGCGGGTTCAGTTTCCTGCGGATCTTCAACCGGAGTTTGAGCCCCGGCTGCGATTTCTCCGCTTGCAGCCGATTGCGTCTCCTCATCTTCGTCATCGTCAGCCGGATCCCGTTCGGCCTCGGCCTGGCGCGCCTCCGGCTCGACTGTGATGAGCGGCGGCGCCTCCTCGCTCGGCGCCTGTTCGCCTTCGACAACAATATCGCCGGGCGAAGGCTCTTCGACGCTCGGCTGCAAATTGGGCGCAGGCTCATCCGGAATGAACGGCGCCTCTTCAATGTCAGCAGGCGGCGCAAAGACCGGCTCAGGCGTCAGATCGATAATCGGCTCAGGCTCGGGTTCGGGCTCAGGCTCCGGTTCAGGCTCGGGCGTTGGCTGAGGTTCCAGGGCCGGCTCAGGGACAGGTTCGGGTTCCGGCTCAGGAATGAGTTCCGGCTCAGGGACGAGTTCCGGCTCAGGCGGAGCGATCTCCGGATCGCGCAGGTCGATGACCGGCGGATTCGCCGGAAGATCGACGAAAACGATCGAGATCGAATCGGCCGGCTTGTTCGGCACAAAAATCCTGACCCGCCCATAGACCGCCAGAACCGCCAACATGGCGATGTTGAGGATCAGGGCGCAGAGGATGGAAGCGCGCCGCCGCCGATCCTGCTTCGCGGCGATACGCTCAACGGTTCGCGTGACCGTTCTGTCGAGCTTTCGAAGCGGCTTTCGCAACGCCCGCGGCGGCGCATAGCGTACAAGACGTCGCCGCGGCGGATACGGCAATCTCTGCCGACGGAGCGCCGCGCCGGCCAAAGCATCGCCATTCGCGCCTGATGGCGCGGGCGGCGTCGCTTCGCTCTCGGTGTTTGTCGGCATTGATCCGGTCCGGCCTGACGCCTAAACGCTTTTCGTTGAAGGGAGAAGGATAAGGTGAGAATCCTGCTCGTTGGCGGCGGCGGACGCGAACATGCGCTTGGCTGGAAAATCGCTCAAAGTCCGCTCCTGACCCGGCTCTATCTAGCGCCGGGCAATCCCGGCCTCAATCGCTACGGAGAACCGCTCGACGTCAGCGCCGACGATATCGACGGAATTGTCAGCGCGGCGCGATCACGAAATGTCGATTTGGTCGTTGTCGGGCCCGAAGCGCCGCTGGCCGCCGGCATAGCCGATCGACTATCAGCGGCGGGAATTGCGTGCTTCGGACCGACAGCCGCCGCCGCGCGGCTGGAATCGTCGAAAGCGTTCATGAAAGAAGTCGCCGACGCGGTCGGCGCGCCGACGGCGGCTTTCGCGCAGTTTTCAGACGCGCCTGACGCAAAGGCCTATCTGCAGGCGCGCAAAGCGCCCTACGTCATCAAGGCGGACGGTCTCGCCGCCGGCAAGGGCGTCATCATCGCCGAAACGCTTGAGGACGCGGAAAAGGCGGTCGATGAGATTTTGGGCGGAGCGCTTGGCGACGCAGGTCGAACAATCGTCATTGAAGAATTTCTCGACGGCGAGGAAGCGAGTTTCTTTGCGATCAGCGACGGCGAGACGGTTCTTCCGCTGATCGCTGCGCAAGATCACAAGCGCGCGTTCGACGGCGACAAGGGCCCGAATACCGGCGGCATGGGCGCCTACTCCCCCGCCCCGGTGTTTACCGAAGCCGTTCAGCGACAAACGATGGATCGCATCATCAAACCTGTGATCGCTGAAATGGCGCGACGCGGCGCGCCGTACAAGGGCGTGCTTTTCGCCGGGCTGATGATCAATGATGGCGGACCCCAGCTGATCGAGTTCAATGTTCGTTTCGGCGATCCTGAATGCCAGGTGCTGATGCGCCTCATGAAAAGCGATATCGTTCCGGCGCTTTACGCCGCCGCGACCAGCGCCCTCGCCGGCCATGAGCTTTCATGGACGGATGACGCCTGCGCGCTGGTGGTGATGGCGGCGAATGGGTATCCCGGCGTCTACAAGAAAGGCTCGATCATCCGCGGCGTGGAGGATGCGGAAAAGTGCGACGAGGTCGTCGTTTTCCACGCCGGGACGAAAGAGGCTGGCGGCGATCTTGTCGCGAATGGCGGCCGCGTTCTCAACATCACGGCTTGCGGTCGGTCGATCCGCGACGCGGTCGAGAACGCCTATGAAGGCGTCGACAAGATCGATTGGCCGGACGGTTATTGTCGGCGCGATATCGGCTGGCGCGCTCTCAAGGCGTTCATATGATCGAGCTGGGGGAATGGCGCAAACGCGCAAAGATGATCGAAATCGGCGGACGGCGCATCGCCTGCTGGACCGAAGATGAAAACGATGAATCAAAGCCGTGGCTGCTCTTGATCCATGGGTATCCGACCTCATCCTGGGACTGGAATTTCATCTGGCCGTCTCTTCGAGATCATTTTCGGCTCGCCGCCCTCGACATGCTCGGTTTCGGCCTGTCGGAAAAACCGACTGACATCGATTACTCGATCATGTCGCAAGCTGATATTCAGGAAGCGTTTCTAGAACGACTCGGCGTCGGCGAAGCCCATATACTCGCTCATGATTACGGCGACACCGTCGCGCAGGAACTTCTCGCGCGGCAAATCGAGGGCGAGCTGAGCTTTGCGGCGAAATCAATTGTGTTTCTGAATGGCGGCCTTTTCCCTGAACAGCATAGGGCGCGGCCGGTGCAAAAACTCGGGCTAACGCCGCTCGGCTTTTTGCTTGGCGCCCTCATGACGCGCGCCCAGTTCAGGAAAACATTCGACGGGATATTCGGGCCGGAGACCAAAGCGAGCGATAAAGAAATCGACGCCCATTGGGCGATGATAAATGAAAACCGCGGACGACGGATCTTGCACAAACTTCTCCGCTACATTCCCGAACGCCGCGCCAATCGCGAGCGATGGGTCGGCGCGCTAAAAGATGCGCCAATCCCGCTGCGACTAATAGACGGCGGCGCCGACCCGGTCTCCGGCGCGCATCTGCACCATTATTATGCAAACCAGATCCCAAACCCTGACGCCGTTCTGCTTGAGACCATCGGTCACTACCCGCAAACCGAGGCGCCGAATGAGGTCATAAGGGCGTTCTTCGAATTTCACCGCAACCTCCGGACGCTCGCCCCATGAAGATGTTCCTCACTATTTTCCTGTCTGTCTTTCTGGCTGAGCTAGGGGATAAAACCCAGCTTGCGACGATGCTGTTCGCGGCGGACAACAGGGCGTCCCAGGCGATGATTTTCCTTGCCGCTTCAGCAGCGCTGATCGCAGCGACTGCCATTGCGGTTCTTCTCGGCGCCGCCGCCGAACGTTATTTGTCGTTTCTGCCGCTGAAGCTGATCGCAGGATTTGGTTTCGTCTCGATTGGCGCGTACCTTGTAATCGAACATTTTACGAAAGCCGCCTGAGGGTTGAACGCCATGACGCAAGCGAAAGCGCCTGACTTCAGCGGCGTTACGGAGACGCCCGATCAGCTGCGTTTCGATGAGGCCGCGCTTGAACGGTATATGAAGAAAAATGTTGACGGCTTTAAGGGGCCGCTCGACGTAAAGAAGTTCAAGGGCGGCCAGTCCAATCCGACTTATCTTCTTGCGACGCCGAAGCGCAAATATGTCTTGCGCCGCAAGCCGCCAGGAAAACTCCTGCCGTCCGCGCATGCGGTGGACCGCGAATACCGCGTTATGACGGCGCTTGGCGCAATGGGCTTTCCCGCGCCGCGCACATTTGCGCTTTGCGAAGACCCGGAAATTATCGGCACCGCGTTTTTCATTATGGACTTTGTAGAGGGGCGAATCTTCTGGGACGCAAGCTTGCCCGAAGCCGCCCCGAAGGAGCGCCGGGCGCTCTTTTTTGAACTCGTGGACGTCATCGCCGATTTGCACCGCATCGATTATGGGAAAGCAGGCCTGTCAGATTTCGGCAAACCGGGAAACTACTTCCAGCGGCAAATTGATCGGTGGTCAAAGCAATACAAGGCCGCTGAAACAGCCGAAATCCCGGCCATGAACAGCCTGATCGAATGGCTGCCCGGCGCGATCCCGGCCGATGAGGCCGTGTCAATCGTCCACGGCGATTATCGCTTCGACAATGTCATCTTCGACGCAAAAAAGTCGAAAGCGCGCGCCGTTCTCGATTGGGAGCTTTCGACGCTCGGCCATCCGCTGGCGGATTTCACCTATTTCCTGATGGTCTGGCACTTTCCGCCGACAATTCGCGGCGGGCTTGCGGGACTTGATCTGAAGGCGCTCGGCATTCCCTCGCTGAATGACGCGGCGGCGCGCTATTGTGAAAAAACCGGGCGGGATTCGCTTGCCGATTTCGATTTTTGCCTCGCCTACAACATGTTCCGCCTCGCTTCGATCGCGCAGGGCGTCTATGCGCGCGCGCTGCAGGGCAACGCCTCATCGCCAGAAGGCGTCAAAATGGGCGAGTCGGTGCCGCCTCTCGCCGCGATGGCCTGGGAATACGCCAAAAAGGCAGGCGCCTAATCACGCGATATTTTGAGTTGCTCGACGCCGTCGCCGAAATAAAGTCCCCATGGCGCGCCGGCGATATAAAGCCGCTGCGTCGGATTATATGAAGTCGGGCCGACCGGCGCCGCCCTGCTTGCAATGGTTTGCCCGTCGACGGCGATTGACATGCCGCCGGCGACGCCGTCGTACCGTGTTGCAATGTCATGGGCGGCAAAATCGAGAATCGCATTTGCGAAACCGTCAAGCCTCGCGACACCGCTTGCCGTCCACACTGAAAAGCGGATGCGGTTTCGGTCAATGCGCACATCATAGGAATTCGGCACGGCGGCGAGCAGCCGCCATCCCGCCGCCGCAGACGGCAGCGCCGCGCGCGCTTCAAGCGCAATATTCAGGCCCGCCGATAAAGTCGGCGACGGTTCTGTTGCGTAATAGACAAGGCCGGAAGCCGCGCCGACTTCGTACACCGTGACGGGCTGGGGCGCGCGGTCAACGAAGTCGTTTGTCAAATCGAGGTCGGCGATGACAGATGGCGGCGTGAGCGAGACCGGCGGCGCTGACGGATCGCCAACCCAAAGGTCTTTAACAAACGCCGATGCGCCAACGCCCGCAATCGGCGAAAAATCATCCGGCGCAGCGCGGCGTCCCGGCGCGTTAAGATAGTTGCCGATGTAGTCGGAGATCCATGGATTAAAATAGTCCGCCGTCACATTCGCGGCTTCGATCACCCCGGACGCCATGCGGAACGCCATTGCGATATTATTCGTAACAACCGCATCCGTCGCATTTCCGCGAATTTCCACGCCAGGTTTGTCAACGCGAAAGTCATATGGAATAACCGTATTGTTTTGTATGCGTGCGCCATTGATATTCTCAGCGAAGATTCCCTGCCCCATCGATTGCTCAATGAGGTTTTCCTCGATTTTAAGGTCAATCGTCGCAATTTCGGGCGTCTTGATGAAAACCCCCTGACTCGGGTCGCCTGCGGCTCGCCGAATGAGATTTCCCCGAATGAGAATATCCTCATTCGGGCGCTGTGCGTCGCGCGACCACAATTGAATGGCGTCTGGATGCTGGACTTCCATATCGATAATCTCGAAATCGAAAAAATAATTGTGCAGGACGGAAAGGCGAAGCGCGCCTCTTCCGACGACGCCGTCGGAACCCACTTTGGATATGCGATTTCGCGCGATGGCGACATCGTCGCTGTCGAAAACGGCGACGCCGCGATAGACGTCGTGAATATTATTGTTTCTGACGCTGATGCGCGCGCTGTCGCGGATATTCACGCCGTAAGCGTCATCGCCGGCGATGCCGTTCTGGGCCGACAGGATTTCCAAGCCGTCCAGATCAACGTCCGCGCTTCCGAGGATGTTGACGGCGTAACTTGTCAGCGGGGCTTGCGTCGGGCCGTATTCCACGCGCACCCCCTTGAAGGCGACGCCGCCGACATCATTTAGATAGATTGACGAAAAAACCGGAGGGTTCCCCGGATCGGCGGCGGCGATAAGAGCGGCCGGAGCAAATCGAATCCCTCTCAGATCTAAAGCGCCGTACGCCCCGGCGGCCAGCAGCAGCCGATCGCCCGGCGCAGCAGAAGCGACTGCGGCCTCGAGTTCGGCTGGTCCGGTGACGGAACGATCTGCGGCCTGCGCAATCTCCCCGATCCCAACCGCCGAAATCGCCGCGCAAACTGCAAAACGAATCGCCATGATGGATGATCTCCCCCATAATTTGCAGAAATCAAATACAACTGATTCAAAATTCGTGCATAGCGCGAACAGATAAGGTTAATTCTGGTCGTAAAAACGATGTTGGCTTTCAGAAAAACGCCGTGCTTTATAGAGCGTGGGCGCTGTTGCAGTCGCCGATGAGGGTTTCAGGATGAAAATACTGGTCACTGGGGGCGCAGGCTTTATCGGCTCGGCCGTGATACGGCGCGCGCTCGACCGCGGATTCCATATCGTTAATTTCGATAAGCTTACTTACGCCGCCAATCTCGACAACCTGAAAGGCTATGACGCACATAAGGGCTATGCATTCGTAAAAGGCGACATTTGCGACGCCGCAGCCGTACGCGCCACGCTCGAGGCGCATCGGCCAGACGCAGTGATGCACCTCGCCGCGGAAAGTCATGTCGACAGGTCGATCGACGGTCCCGGCGCATTCATCGAAACCAATATCGTCGGAACCTATATATTGCTGCAGGAAGGCCGGCGCTATTTTGACAGTCTTCCAGACCAGAAAAGGAACGATTTTCGATTCCACCATGTCTCGACTGACGAGGTATACGGATCGTTGGGCGATGAAGGCCTGTTCACAGAGGAAACCGCTTACCGTCCGAATTCGCCCTATTCCGCGTCGAAAGCGTCTTCCGATTTTCTTGTTCGCGCCTGGAGCGAGACGTTCGGGCTGCCTGTCGTCACCAGCAATTGCTCCAATAATTACGGACCGTTCCAGTTTCCGGAGAAACTCATCCCGGTAGTCGTGATTGCGGCGCTGGAAGGCCGCCCCATCCCGGTATACGGAAAGGGCGAAAATGTACGCGACTGGCTCTTCGTCGAAGATCACGCCGACGCGCTTCTGACGGTGCTCCAACGCGGGCGCCTGGGAGAAACCTATAATATCGGCGGCCATAATGAGAGAAGGAACATCGATCTCGTCCGCCTGATCTGCCGGTTGATGGATGAATTTGCGCCGAAAAATCATCCGCATGAGAGCCTGATCGAATTTGTTGAGGATCGGCCGGGTCATGATTTGCGCTATGCGATTGATGCGACGAAAATCGGCCGCGAACTTGGCTGGCGCCCGTCCGTCACCGTCGAGGAAGGCATGCGCCGGACCGTCAAATGGTATCTCGACAATCAAGACTGGTGGATGAGATTGCGCACACGCGCGGGTGGGCGCCTCGGCCTAAACGCCAAAAAATCAGGTTTTTGATCGAATATGCTGTCGGCGGGATCCATGCGCGCGTTTCTTGTTTTCCTAGTCGCAATCGTCTTCGTCGCCATTTGGGTTAACTGGCCGCTTCCTGCCGCCGACGATCGTCAGCCAATCGAATTCGCAGAATTCGGCGACACGGCGACCGGAGCGACAATGCTGCTTGTCGAGCCTCTTCTTGCCCCACGCGACTATCAATCCGCTGAAACGCTATACGCCGCGCTTAGCGACTATCTCGAAGCGGCGCAACATTCAGGCTGGCGCGGCGATCGGTCCGTTGTCGTGTTCCCTGAATATGTCGGCGCATGGCTAATCGCCGCACACGCGCCTTCCCTCGCTTATCGCGCCAAGACGCTTTCGCTGGCGACGCTTGCGCTCGTCGCTGACGAGCCGCTTTCATTTGTGCGTGCTTATTCCCAGTCGAGAGAAGAAGAGAAAATTTCGGCGGCGGTTTTCCGTGCGCGAAGTGCGGTTTCAGCAAAATCATACGTCGCCGTCTTTTCGCGGCTTGCGCGGGAATACGGGGTTACAATCGTTGCGGGCTCCACCATATTGACGAACCCGAAAATCGAAGACGGCCAACTGCTCACCTCGGCCGGCGATTTATACAATGTCAGCGCCGTATTCGATCCGGCAGGATCGCTGATCGCGCCGCTCGCATTCAAGCGCCATCTCATTCCAAGTGAACGCGGATTCGCCGCCGGCGGCAAAACCTCGATGCCTGTTTTCGACACGCCCGCCGGACGCCTCGGCGTCCTTATTTGCGCCGACGCCTGGCACCCGGAGCTATACGAAGAGCTTCGCCTGGAGAATGTCGAATTGGTGGCGACGCCGGCGTTCCTTGCTGAGAAAGAAAGCTGGGACAGCGCATGGCGCGGTTATGTGACGCCGACGCCCGTTGACGCCCAAAACGTTCAAATAAGCGCCTACACCGAAGGCGAGGCATGGGAGCAGTTTTCATTGCCTGGTCGCATCGGCCTTTCCGGCGCGACTGGCGGCGGCGTCGCCTTCCTGCGGAGCGATTTATGGGATCTTGGAAGCGACGGCCGCACATTGGCGGTTTCCGGCGACAGGCGTTTTCTCGGCGAGAAAAAAAACACGGGTTCGGTGACGTTAATCCGATTTTAGGCGCGACGCGCAAGCCTTCGCAATCGGTAATAACGCGCAGCGACAACCGGCGCCGCAAGAAAGGGATGGCGCCTCTCCCAAGGCTTGATGCTGACGTCGACGCCGGCATGGCGTTTTATTTTCCAGGCGATGTAATCAATTCCGCCCTGAAATGTCATCGTAGCCTTCAGGAGCCTTGCAACGGATAAAAACCCGCCGGCAACGGATCGGGCCTTCCACGCGAAGAAAGACCCGACATTTCTCTTGACCTCCGGGCGAAGCGCAAAAGCCGCGGTGCGGCGAGGCCATTCGCCATAGCTGTCAATCAGCTTTTCGGCGCGATCTGACGCCTCCGCCCTCAGTTCGGCGCGATATGAGGCATTCATGCCTTTCAACCAGACCTCTCTCCAGTCGCCTGGATTGTCTGAAAGACCCTGCGAACGGCGAAGAAAAGTTTCTATCGCGGTTCGAGCCGCGCCGACCATTTCGGCCTCAACGTTTTCAGAAGCGAGAATGAGTCTGGAAGGTTGAGCGAAGCGCGCCCAGAAATAGGAATGGAAAGTCCGCGGGCCGACCAGACGCTTAAACGCCTCAACGGAAAGCAGGGCGTATTTTGACCGCAACTTCCCGAACGGCGACTCCGCCTCGAAATAATAGACGTTCGGCGGCAACAGACGCGCAGCAAGGCGTTCAAGCGGATCATCGATCGCATCCGCATAGCTTGGCGCTATGACATAAAAATCGAAGAGGATATCGGTCGGATTCTCGTCGGCGCTGACGCTGATCCCAGAACCATATAAAAATATGGCGGCGCCTGGAAAGCGCGCAGCAAGCATGTTTGCAAGAAACGCCGCCGGCGCCGGCGCAGGCTTGGTCAGCACAGATGCAAGATATGCATCCGCCGAGTTCTGCGACTCTGCGTTCAATTGAGGAATTCGGCGTCGTGGGTTGTTTCAATGGCGACTTGCTCACTGCGGCGAACATCAAAAAATTCGCCATCGAACACGACTGTGCCTTCAAATTCAGCTTCAAGCGCTTCCGTCCGCCAGCTTCGGTAGCCCGCATCGGCAAACCACGGTTCCGATTTGCCGCGCAACACCGACGGCGCCGCGCCCAGCAGCTTTTGCGCCGGAAAGCCGATTGTCGTCACAGCAAGCGCGCCGGCGCCTTCACCCCAGAAAGGATTAACCCCTAGCACAAGACGCTGCAGCGTTGTCATGAGCGCCATTGTCATGGGCTGCGGACCAACGAGATTATTGTCGGGCGAGCGAAATTCAGCAACCAGCGGGGGCTCGGTCGGCTTTTCGCCGAAGGCGGATTTCAAGATCGCGCCGCCAATGGTAAGGGCCATCGCCATAGAGCGTTTAGCGCCAATGGACTGCACTTCCGTGCGCGAATATCTCACGGCGGAAGTAAAGGCGCCGGCCCCTAGGAAAAAGCCGTAAACCGGCGCGTTCCGCGCCCCGATGCGAAGGCCCATGAGCGATCGGCGAATTCGTCTGACGTCTCCGTTTTTTCGACGCCATAAAAACTGGTCAAGCGCATCAACCGGCGAACCCTTAAGTCCGCAGTCCGCCGCGATCACATTCGTCATTCCGCACGGAACAGCGACGTAGCGCGGGGTATGCTCAAAACGACGCATATTGATCGCATCGGTGAACGCCGCCTGAATGGTGCCGTCGCCGCCCGCCATCATCACCGTGTCGACGCGCGCCTTGTTCATCTCGGCGAGCGCGCGATCGAGCCCGTCAACGCCGTTCAAGACCGCAGGCCGCACATTGGGAAACTGCCGCGCGACATGCAGCAAGTCGCCAAGCACCGAACGCGCGCGGCTGCTTCGTTCATTGATGATGAGTCCGACCGCGGACATCGTCGCCACCTTGATCCAAAAATCAAAAAGCAAGGCTTCCGCGCATTCGCGCGGATCGCACAGCCCAGCCCCTGCCTAATCGAAACGCAAGTTACATAAAAAAGTCATAAAGCGCACTATCGGCGCGTTGATAAATCACGGTTTCTTGCCCAAAGCTGCGAATTCGTGACAAACGCACCCTATGCGTCTAGCCCACCTGACAGACCTTCATTTGCCGTTGCCGGTCCGACCAAGCGTCGGCGAACTGCTGAACAAGCGGATTTTAGGCTATATGTCGTGGCGGCGCGTTCGACAGTTCCGGCATCGAATCGATGCGCTGGAGGCTGTCGCCGCCGACTGCAGGCACATGGCGCCGGATTTCACCGCGATTTCAGGCGACCTCGTCAATATCTCGCTCGAAGCGGAATTTTCCGCTGGCGCTCAATGGCTTAAGGCGAATTTCGATCAATCCGCCGCCGCCATGGCCCCCGGCAACCATGACGCCTATGTCAAGGTTGATTGGGAGCGCGGGCTAGGGCTGGCCGGATCTTATATGCGCGGCAGCCGCCTCGGTGAGACGGCGATGAGGGCTCCGGTCGGCCCGCGCGATTTTCCCTTTGTGCGAACCGTCAATGACGTGGGGCTCATCTTCGCGAACTCATCGCCACCGACCGCCCCGTGGCTCGCCACAGGTCGGCTCGGCCGGGATCAGATTGACAGGATCGGCGCCGAGCTCGATCAATTGGGCGCCGCCGGCAAATGCCGGGTTCTGATCCTGCATCATCCGATCACCGATGGCGCGACAACGCCTCGCAAAGCGTTGCGTGACAGGGCGATGCTGCGCGAAACGCTCTTTGAAAAAGGCGCGGAGCTTGTCCTGCACGGTCACACCCATCGCTCAATCTGGGCGACCATCGGAACCAAGCACGGTCAGTGCGCCGTTCTTGGCGGCGCATCCGCATCGCATCCTCGCGCTCAAGGCGCGTACCGACCCGCCCGATACAATTTCATTTCAATAACGCGAAAATCTGACGGTTGGCGCATGCAAGTCGAAGTTCGGGAACTCGATCCCGCCGATTGGACTGTGAGGACAGTCGAAACCCGAATGTTGACTCCTGACGAGACCTCATTCGAACAATGACACTCAACAGCTCAGGTCACGCAACGCATGAAGCGCTCATCCTCGCTGGACGCCGCCGCGGCGAGATTGATCCTCTAGCCGCCATCGAGAATACGTCTCACAAAGCGCTTTTGACTGCAGGCGGCGAAACGCTCATTCATCGCGTACTGATCGCCCTTCGCGCATCAGGGCGCATTTCAACCGTTAAGATTGCCGCGCCGGAGGATATAAGAAGCAAGATCACCGAGGCGCTTGCTGATATTGACGGCTGGACCTTCTCGGATGCGCTTGAATCTCCCGCGGCGACCGCGCTCGCGGAAATTGAAACCATCGGCTCCGGACGCGGATTCGTCCTGACGACCTGCGATCACGCCTTATTGAGCGCCAGCATGATCCGTGAATTTCTTGATGCGGCTGAGAACAGCGACGCGGCGGCAGGCTGCGTTGAAAAACGCCGCTATCAGGCTCGGTTTCCGGGTTCGCGCAGAACGTTCATTCGATTGCGCGATTTCGAATTTTCGGGGGCCAATCTGTTCTGGTTCGCCGGCAAGCGGGCGAGCGGGCTCGCATCGTTTTGGCGCAGACTGGAATCGAAGCGCAAGAACCCGGCCGCGATGGCCAAAGAGATCGGTCTCTTTACGGCCCTTTCTTACGCAACCGGGTTCATGACAAAGCGCGGACTTGAAAAGACTATTACGAACAAGACAGGCGTTAGCGTTAAATTGACGCCGCTCAGCAATGCAGAAGCGGCAATCGATGTCGACAAGCCTGAAGACCTCGCTTTGGTGCGAAAAATTCTCGAATCGCGAAGACCAGAATCTGAAAACCGTCAGCCATAAACGCCAATCGTAGCACTGCATGCGACCGCAAGCGCTCGAGCGTCCATCCGACGCGCCTTACCGCCTCGCCTTAAAAAAGTCGCGCAGCAATATTGAGGCCTCATCGGCGTAAGGTCCGCGTTCAATCGCGGGTCGCCAATGGCATGTCGGCTGCTCGAAAAAACGTGGGCCGTTAACGACGGCTCCGCCTTTGACGTCCTCTGCGGCGAACACCAGCCGCGCTATGCGAGCGTGAGCGATCGCGCCGGCGCACATCGCGCACGGCTCGAGCGTTACAAACATGGTCGTCCCGACAAGCCGGTAATTGCCAAGCGACGTCGCCGCGGCGCGAAGCGCTCGAATTTCAGCATGACCGGTCGGATCGTGCGTGGAAATCGGCGCGTTGCCCGCCGTCGCGAGCACAACGCCGTCGGCATCGACTATCACCGCGCCGACAGGCGCTTCGCCGCAAGCGGCCGCCTTTCGCGCCTCTTCGAGCGCGCGCCGCATCATGGATGCATCGTAGTCGTCAGTCATATCGCCTTTTAGGCGGCGCATTGCGGTTCCGCCAGCAGGCAGGCGTTGCGCCGAAAAAATTTCCGGGACCGCCAGCGTCGCATCCGCTCTCGACAAAGCGCTTCTGCGAGCATAAAGCCGGCGCACGACAAGGGACGCATTTGTCATGGCGGACGCGAAAGAAAACGGGGAACGCATCGCGAAATTTCTCGCCCGCGCCGGCATCGCTTCCCGCCGCGAGGCGGAGCGGCTTATTGAACAAGGCATCGTGACCGTTAACGGTGAAGTCCTGACCACGCCTGCTTTCAAGGTGGTCGAGGGAATGGACGTTCGTGTCGACGGCGCGCGCGTGCGGGCGAAGGAGCCGCTGCGATTATGGCGCTACCATAAACCCGCAGGGCTCGTCACGACGCACAAGGACCCGCAGGGACGCCCCACGGTGTTTGATGCGGTCGCCGACCGACTTCCCCGCGTGATCTCGGTCGGGCGGCTTGACCTGACGACCGAGGGGCTGCTGCTGCTGACCAATGACGGCGCGCTGGCGCGCCAGCTTGAGCTTCCGGCGAATGCGTGGACGCGCCGTTATCGCATTCGCGCCTTTGGCCGCACAACCCAGGCGGCGCTCGACAAACTCAGCGAAGGCGTCTCGATCGACGGCGTCGAGTATAAGCCGATCAAAGCCAAGCTAGATCAGGTGAAGGGCGGAAATGTCTGGATCACAGCGTCGATTTCCGAAGGCAAAAACAGGGAAATCAGAAAAGTTATGGAGCATTTAGGCCTGAAGGTGAACCGCCTCATTCGAACGGCCTTCGGCCCCTTTCAATTGGGAGCCTTGGCTGAAGGATCCTTTGAGGAAGTGCCGGCGAAACAAATCAAAGAACAACTCGGCGAGAAAGTCTGCAAATCGCTCGGGCTCCAGCAATGACGACCATCGCCAACCTTAATCGCGCCAGAAAAAAAAAGCTGGCAGCGGAAAAAAAGAAATCCGCCGAGCGAAACCGGATTAAGTACGGTCAGAAAAAGGTTGAGAAAGAAAAACGCAAGGCCGAAAAAGACATGCATGAGCGTTTGCTGGACGCCCATCGACGCGATTACGAAAGCTGATGCGCATCATCGGCGGCGAATATTCCGGCCGGGCGCTTGTCGCTCCCAAGGGCAAAGACACTCGCCCCACTGCGGATCGCGCGCGCGAGTCAGTGTTCAATATCCTGGCGCACAGAGACGATTTCTCGATTGAAGGCGCGCGCGTCATCGATCTTTTCGCAGGATCGGGCGCATTGGGATTTGAGGCGTTATCGCGCGGCGCGGCTTTTTGTCTGTTCGTCGAAACAGACGCCGACGCCCGCGGCGCCATTCGCGACAACATCGAAGCATTGGATCTTTTCGGAAAAACGCGCCTGCACCGGCGTTCCGCAACGACGCTTGGTCCGAAACCTGCCGGGGTAGGTTCGACGTTTACGCTCGCATTTCTCGATCCGCCATACGGCAAGGCGCTCATTCCGCCGGCGCTTGACACACTGAAATCCGGAGGCTGGCTCGCCGACGGCGCGCTTGTCGTGATTGAAATGGCTAAAGACGAGGACACGACGATCCCGGAGAATTTCAAAGAAGAAAGCCGCCGGTTTTACGGCGCCGCACAAATCCGCTTCCTTCTTTTTCGCGCTTGATCGGGCGATGCGGCGCTATATAGGCTCCGCGCAAAGAAAAAATCAGGGGATGACATGGCTTCCGATATTGAAATCGCCCGCAAGGCGCGACTTGCGCCGCTTGAACAAGTCGGGGCCAAAATCGACCTCCCGCCCGATGCGATCATCCCCTATGGGCGCGGCAAGGCCAAAATCGACCTGACAAAGGTCGGCGAACGCAAAGGCGGCCGCACCGGAAAGCTTATCCTCGTCACGGCGATCAATCCGACGCCCGCAGGCGAGGGAAAGACGACGACGACAGTCGGCCTCGGCGATGCGCTCAACAGGATCGGGAAAAAAGCCGCGATCGTGTTGCGTGAGCCTTCTTTGGGCCCATGCTTCGGCGTCAAGGGCGGCGCAACCGGCGGCGGCATGGCCCAAGTCGTGCCGATGGACGACATCAACCTCCATTTCACCGGCGATTTTCACGCCATAACGTCTGCGCATAATCTCCTTTCCGCGATGATCGACAATCATCTGAATTGGGGAAACACGCTTGATCTCGATCCGCGAAAAATCGCCTGGCGGCGCGTCCTCGATATGAATGATCGAAGCCTGCGCGATATCGTTATCGGATTGGGCGATGGAAACGGCGTCGTCCGTCAGACCGGATTCGACATCACCGTCGCCTCCGAAGTGATGGCGATCCTTTGTCTTTCGTCGGATCTTAACGATCTGAAAAAGCGGCTCGGTTCGATCATCATCGGCGAACGCCGCGACAAGTCCCCTGTTACGGCGCGCGAGCTAAACGCCGAAGGCGCAATGACCGCGCTCCTTAAGGATGCGATTAATCCCAACCTCGTGCAGACCTTGGAAAACAGCCCGGCGATCATGCATGGCGGGCCGTTCGCCAATATCGCTCACGGCTGCAATTCGGTCATCGCGACACGTACGGCCCTTTCGCTTGCCGACTACGTCGTCACCGAAGCCGGTTTCGGCGCCGATCTCGGCGCCGAGAAATTCTTCGACATCAAATGTCGGAAGGCCGGCCTCAGCCCGGATGCCGTCGTCATCGTCGCCACAATACGCGCTCTTAAAATGAACGGCGGCGTTTCCAAAAAGGACCTCGATCGCGAAAATGTCAAGGCCGTGCGCCGCGGGGCGGTCAATCTGCAGCGGCATATTGAAAACATTCGCTTGTTCGGGACGCCGGCCGTCGTGGGAATAAACGCCTTCACCGCCGATACGGAGGCGGAAATCGCCGCCGCCATAGAGGCGGCGGAAAGCGCCGGCGCGAAAGCGATCCTTTGTCGTCACTGGGCCGAAGGCTCCGCCGGTGCGGAAGATCTCGCACACGAGGTCGTCTCATTGGCGGAGAGCGGCGAAGCGAATTTCAAGCCGCTTTATTCGGACGACAAATCGCTGTCGGAGAAAATCGAAACCGTCGCGACCCGCATTTATCGCGCTCGCACCGTCGTTTACGATCCCGCTGCGGCGAAATCGCTAAAGAGGTTTGAAGAGTTAGGATTTGGAAAATTGCCGGTCTGCATGGCGAAGACGCAATACAGCTTTTCCGACGATCCGACAAAACTCGGCGCCCCTGAAGGACATACGCTGCGCGTCAGAGAAGCGCGACTTTCAGCAGGCGCAGGATTTGTCGTTGCGATATGCGGCGAGATCATGACAATGCCAGGCCTGCCGAAAACGCCGTCAGCTGAGCGCGTCACGGTGCGCCCGGACGGAGAAATTGACGGCCTCTCATGATAGGGCTCTGGAGACGCTGCATGAAAAGCCTGATTGTGTTACTCGCCATAGCCGGCGTCTCGATAGCGCCCGCAGCAGCCGAAGTCGGCGATACTCGCACGCTGAATGATGATCAAGCGGCGGCGATTTCTCTGTTCCGCGATTTTCTCAGCCTTCCAAATGACGCGCACGATCCGCAGGCGATCCTGAAT
Source organism: uncultured Alphaproteobacteria bacterium (assembly GCA_937895955.1). GTDB lineage: Bacteria > Pseudomonadota > Alphaproteobacteria > Caulobacterales > Parvularculaceae > Amphiplicatus. The sequence goes on from CALAZI010000032.1 coordinate 26,509, forward strand.
CTGGTCGAATGGCTGGAGCCTCAATTTGAAAGACGAGGCTTTGAAACGACAAGACTGGAGACCCCAGGCGCGCCGCAATTGTTCGCCGAACGCAAAAGTCCGGGCGCTCAGCGGACGGCGTTGATCTATCTGCAGGCGGACGGACAACCCGTCGATCCGTTAAGATGGGAACAGCCTTCCCCCTGGAAAGCTGTGTTGAAAGAGCGTCTTGACGACGGAAGCTGGCGGATCATCGATTGGCCGGCGGCGGGAGAGGCTTATGACGACGATTGGCGTATTTTCGCGCGCTCGGCGTCCGATTCAAAAGGTCCGATGACGCAATTCCTGCGCGCAATCGACGCGATAATGGAAAGCGGCGCGTACACCGCCTTCAATCTCAAAGTCATTGTCGACACGGAAGAAGAACTCGGCTCGCCGCACCTTGAAGACGCGGTCGTCGCTAATCGCGATATGCTGGCTGCGGACTTTCTGTTGATCTTTGACGGCCCTCCCCATGCCTCAAACAAGCCGACCGTCACCTTCGGCGCGCGCGGAATCACAACGTTGACGTTGACGACATACGGGCCGATCGCTCCGCAACACAGCGGCCATTATGGGAATTTCGCGCCCAATCCGGCTCTGGCGCTCGCCCAGCTGCTTGCATCAATGAAGGATGCGGACGGCCGCGTCCTTATCAAGGGTTATTATGAAGGCATTGAACTGACGAAGGATGTACGCCGCACGCTCTCCGCCACGCCAGACGATGAGGATCAGATCCTCGCCGACATGAAACTCGCCCGCAGAGACAAGGTGGCGAAAAGTCTTCAGGAGGCGATCCAATATCCATCGCTGAACATTCGAGGACTTTCTTCCGGCTGGGTCGGCGACGAGGCTCGGACAATCATTCCCGCGACGGCGACTGCGGAAATCGACATTCGCACCGTGAAGGAAACCAATCCGGAAAAGCTGATCGGCCTTATTCGGCGACACATGGAAAGCCAAGGCTACCATGTCATCGATCATGTCCCGACCGACGAAGAACGGCTCAGCCGCGAACGCATCGTCACGATGACGCATGACGTCAGTTACGGCGCTTTCCGGTCCGACTTCGATTCAGAACCCGGAATGATCGCAAGGGCCGCGCTGCGACGCCTTTTCGGCGCAGAGCCGATCCTTATACGCAGCGCAGGAGGATCAATCCCGATCGCTCCCCTCGTCGACACGCTAAACATCCCCGCCGCGATCGTGCCGACAGTCAATATAGACAACAACCAGCACAGCCCGAATGAGAACCTTCGCCTCGGCGATTTCTTTCAGGGCGTCGATATCCTCAAGGCGGTGTTGACCGAACAGCTTGACGTCGCCGGCCGATAACCATCGCCGCCTCTTTACGCGGCGCTCTTGCGCGCCTATTTCAGTCGGGCTGCCCGGCGCGTCTGGACGAACATTCCCCGGGGCCGTATCTCACAGAACGGGAGCTGCCTCTGGCGGAAACCGTGGTTTCCATCATGCGGCGCCCACCTGGTCCTTAGGGTCCAGGGCGAATAAAAGTCCGACGGCCTGGGCGGCGCCTGGCTGCTTGTTGAGAGAAAGACCTGTTTTGGTTCTTCCGTCGCTTCC
>CALAZI010000033.1 GCA_937895955.1 uncultured Alphaproteobacteria bacterium
GGGTGATCGTATTGCCGTTGATGGTTATCACCGTATCCGCGCCGACCTGGGTCGCTGCGGCGAGGATTTCGGCGAAGCTGTCGAAGGCCGGACCGAAGCCGTTGATCTCGATGACGTCGCGGATCAAGGCGCCGGCGTTCATGTCCTGAATGACGTCATGGCCGAAATCGCCGGAGAAGACGAAATGGTCATTATGGCCGCCGCCGGTCAGCGTGTCGTTCCCGGCGCCGCCGATCAGCGTGTCATTGCCCGAATAGCCGTAAAGCTTGTCGTCCGCTCCGGCGCCGTCAAGGAGGTCGCTGCCGCCGCGGCCTCGCAAATCGTCGTTAAGCCTTGATCCGGTCAGCGTGTCATTGTGGTTGGAACCGGAGAGAATTTCGATCGACGAATAGGTGTCGCCCGCCGCGTCGCCCGATACCCCCCCGGTTTGAAGATTGGCGCTCACACCCGTCGCCGCCTTCGTATAATCGGCCTTGTCGACGCTCGACCCGCCGTCGATCACATCCGCGCCCGCGCCGCCGACCAGAATATCGGGATTGTTCCCGCCAAGCAGCGTGTCGTTCCCCGCCCCGCCGTCAAGCGTGTCGTTGCCGTTCAGGCCGTCAAGCGAGTCGTTGCCCGTTCGGCCGCGAAGATCATTGTCGCCGCCGTCGCCCGTAAGCGTGTCTCTCAGGTTCGAGCCGAAGACATGCGTGAAGCCTGAGATCACATCGCCCGCCGCATCGCCGCCAGAAACGGCGCCTGTCGTGAGATTCACCGACACGCCGGCGCTGGATCCTTGATAGGAGAGGGTGTTCACCCCGGCGCCGCCGATGAGCGAATCGGCGCCCTGGCCGCCAAGCAGGAAGTCATTACCGTCGCCGCCGTCCAGCGTGTCGTCGCCCCGTCCGCCTTCAAGCCTGTCATTGCCGCTGTCGCCGCGCAGGTCGTCGGGGCCTGGAAGCCCTTTGAGGGTGTCGTTGCCGCCAAGTCCGCGCAGCACGTCGTGAGCGCCGTTGATATTCGCCGTGGAAGGAAGGCTCCACAACAGATCGGGGCCGCTTGTCGGCTGGTAAAGCGTTGCGCCGATATCGCTGAAGATCGACAGATCGCGCGCCGTTAAAAATCTGGAGACGCCGAAACTGATGGCCGGGCTCAAGACGCTTGTCGGCGATGAGCTGAGATGCGCGATCCCGCTGTCGAGCTCAAGCGGGCCGAAATTAGGATCCGGACCGTCAAAGAAATAATTGCCGCCGACTTGCGTCACAAAGGCGTCGAAAGAAGTGCGATCTATGCCGCCTTCATCCAGAAAGCTGAGCAAGCCGAGACCGTGAGCGATCTCATGGACAAGAACCGTCCAGAGGTCATAGCCGTTTCCGCTCGGAGACACGCCGTCGACGAGCGGTCCGAGATAAAACTCATTCGAATTGACAGAGAGGGAATTGATGTCGATGTCGATGTCAGGGCTCGATCCGTTGAGATCAACTCCTGTCGTTATCTCGGTGATGGTCATCGGATCCCAGAAATCGAGACCGCCCTGCGTATGTGAAAAATAGTAATCAGTCCCGGCCTGGGCGAGCGTCGTGTCGCCGAGATCAACAAAATTCACCTGAATCTGGATATTGGCGAGACTGGTGTCGATATAGCGATCCCAGTAATTCGCCGCCGCCTGAACGATAGGAAGGATCTGGTTGATTCGAGCGCTTGAAACGCTGCCGGCGGCGCCGAGAGACACGGTGAACATTGCAGTCGTTCCTCCCCATTCAGGCTTTTGCAGCAAGGTCCCAAATAGTTGACCAGAAGTGAAGCCTGATCGTCAAATTCAGCCGAAAGGCCGGATCATTCGTAAAAATCAGGCGATTTTCCGGCGCAGCACGATATTTCCTGGCGATTCGGGTCAATGCGACGAACAGGGTTCTCAGCGCGTGTCAGCGATCCGCAGTGAGCGGAGCGTCAAGACGGGCCGCATCGCGGTTTGCGAGAAACCAGGCGACCGTTTCGCGAACGCCGTTCTCAAGCGCGATTTTCGGCGACCAGCCAAGCGACGCCAGCTTGGCGCCGGACATCAGCTTGCGCGGCGTTCCGTCGGGTTTGGACGTATCGAAGCGGAGCGCGCCTTTCAGGTCGACGGCGGTCATCACGATTTCGGCGAGTTCGCGGATTGTGACATCCGAACCGGATCCGACATTCACATGCTCGTAATCTGAATAGTTCTTCAGCAGAAAAACGAGCGCGTCTGCGCAATCTCGCACATGCAGAAACTCGCGTCGTGGCGACCCGGTTCCCCAGATTTCAAGGCCGTTCTCACCGGCTTCCTTCGCCGCAATCGCTTTGCGTATGAGCGCGGGCAATACATGGCTGGTTTCAAGATCGAAATTGTCGTTGGGGCCGTACAGGTTTGTCGGCATCGCCGAAATGAAGTCAGCGCCGTATTGCTTGCGATAGGCCTGGCAAAGCTTGACGCCGGCGATCTTGGCGATCGCATACCACTCATTCGTCGGTTCGAGCGCGCCTTCGAGAAGCGCTGATTCGGGAATGGGTTGCGGCGCAAACTTTGGATAAATGCAGGACGATCCGAGGAAGAGAAGCTTTTCAACGCCGATTTCGAAAGCGGCGCGGATCACATTCGCTTCGATCATCAGATTGTCATAGAGAAACGTCGCCGGCGCTGCGTTGTTTGCATGAATGCCGCCGACTTTCGCCGCCGCGACAATGACCGTATCGGGACGGGCGGCCGTCATCCAGCGTTCGACGTCGGCCTGGCGCGTCAGGTCGAGATCGCGGCGCGTCGCCGTCAGGATATCCGCGCAATTTTCCAAGTGAAGCCGCTCGACAATCGCCGACCCGACCATGCCGCGATGGCCGGCGACGAAGACCCTTTTGCCGGCCAGGGAATAAGCGGAAGGGGCGGCGTCTTTCGACGTCACTTTGCAAGCTCCGCAAGATCGCTCTCGACCATCTCGCGGACGAGTTCATGGAAGCCCGTTTTATGAACCCAGCCGAGTTTTTCGCGCGCCTTTGCAGGATTTGCGAGAAGCTGATCGACTTCCGTCGGCCGGAAATAAGTCGGATCGACGCGCACAAGCGTCCTGCCGCTTTTTGAATCGACGCCGGTCTCGTTGACGCCTTCGCCTTGCCACGCGATATCGACGCCAGTCTCGCGAAAGGCCAATTCAACGAATTCGCGAACCGAGTGCATCTCGCCGGTGCCGAGGACGTAATCGTCAGGCTGGTCCTGCTGCATGATCAGCCACATGCCTTCGACATAATCGCGCGCATGGCCCCAATCGCGCTGCGCGTCGAGATTGCCGAGATAAAGCGTCGACTGGCTGCCCTTCCTGATGGCGGCGACGGCGCGCGTGATCTTTCGCGTCACGAATGTTTCGCCGCGCATCGGGCTTTCATGATTGAAGAGAATGCCGTTCGATGCGTGAATGCCGTAGGCTTCGCGGTAGTTGACGGTGATCCAGTATCCGTAAAGCTTCGCCGCCCCATAGGGCGAGCGCGGATAAAAGGGCGTCGTCTCCGATTGCGGCACTTCCTGAACAAGGCCGTAGAGCTCAGATGTCGACGCCTGATAAAAGCGGGTCTTGTCTTCCATTTTTAAAATGCGGACGCCTTCAAGCAGACGCAGCACGCCGAGGGCGTCCGAATTGGCCGTGTATTCCGGCGTCTCGAAACTGACCTGCACATGGCTTTGCGCGCCGAGGTTGTAGATTTCCGTCGGCTGGGTCTCTTGCAGAATGCGAATCAAATTCGTTGAGTCGGTGAGATCGCCGTAATGCAGGAAGAAATTGGTCGAGCTTTCATGCGGGTCTTCATAGATGCCGTCGACGCGGCCGGTGTTGAAGGAGGACGACCGGCGCTTGACGCCGTGGACGACATATCCTTTGGCGAGAAGCAGCCGCGCGAGATATGCGCCGTCCTGGCCTGTCACCCCTGTGATCAAAGCGACTTTCGACACCGCTGCACGCCTCCGCCGAGAATTTCGAAAACGGGCCCTTTTTGAGCATTTTCACGCCGAAGGCAATCGGCGGGGGGCGCTCAGGAGCCGGTCGCGCCAGCGGCCTGCTGAGCCTTGATGCGCATGAGGCGGAAGGCGCGAAAGGCGAAAGACGCCGTCCCGTAGCCGAGAAGCGTCACGCCGCTGAAAGTCGCGTAGAACCGGGCGAGATCGATCGGCGCAGAGATGTTGCGGTCAAGCGCGAGCGCGCCGCCGATGACGATCGGGGCGATGAGCAGGATCGGGATGAAGTCATTTCTGGCCGCATAGTCGGCCGACACCGCAAGCCGCAACAGGCTCATGGCGACGATCGCCGCGAGGCCATAGGCCATGACATCGTTGGAGCAGAATGAAATCCCGCGCCCGCCGGCGCAGAGCGGATCGGCGAGCAGCATGATGAAAGCCCCGCCGCCGCCGGCGACGGCGAGCGTCAACAATGCGCCGCGGATGATGAGGGCGATTGTCGGGCGCGCGTTTGCGCGCTCGCCGACAATCAGCGGAAACAAAAGCTGGATGAGCGGCAAGGTCGCGATCAGCAAACCCTTCGGCAGCACGGAAGACGCCGAGTAGATCGCAAGATTTGTCGGGTCGAGAATGGCGTAGGCGACGAGAATATCCGCGTTCGCCGCAAGCATGAACAACAGAAACCCGGCGCTCAGATTGGCGAAGGCCGACACCCTGATCATCGACAGGAATTTCGCATTCTCCGTTTCTTCGCCCCGCCAGGGAAAGAAAAAACGCTGACGGATCATTTTCCACGGCTGAAATAAAACGAGCACAGGAAGGATGATCGCGATCGCAATGCCGGCGAGGCCCGCCCATACGGATCGAAACAGAAAAATCCCGAACGCGCCGCCGATAAACCGCGCCGCCATCCAGGCCAGCGAATAAACGCCGAGATGGATGAAACGCCCGTCGCCCTGAAGGGCGATTCGTCCTGCTTCAGAGCAGTAGGAAATATAGAGGATGAGAAACGACAGGAGCGCGACGGGCAGCGCGAACCTCGCCGAGGCCAGCCACAGCGCCGCCGCGATGAGCCCGCTCGCGATTGTCAGCACGCCGCCCCAGGACGCAATGAAGCGGAACACCTGATTCGACGCCGCCTTGGCGCTTGCAACGCCATATTCGGCGCCGATCGCCGCAACGGCGCGCGTGAAAAACAGATTGACGATCATCGCCGGCGCGAAAGCGATGTTGATCGCAGTGATGGCTGCGTAATAAATGCCGAAATCTCCGGCATCGAGCCATTTTGAGGCAAGATAGGCGAGGCCGAGATTGAGAAGCGCGGCGGGAAGGGTCAAAGCAAGCAGGCTGATCCCCCGCCTGATCACCGATCGGCGCAACCCCACCGTCCAGCCGTTTGCGGCTTGAAATAAGGCCCTGTTTTTCATATCCGAAGCGCCGACTTTGTTGCGGACCGAAAGGGTAGCGACACGCCTGAAAGGCGTAAAGCCGTCATGAAGCGCGCCGCGCCGCAGGTCCAGCGCAAGCCGGTTTGCGAATCGATAAAGGGAAAGCGTCTCATCTGATGCCGCACGCAATTGAAGATTACGCCCGCATTAAATGGCCGCGCGCTTCATCGCATAGCGCAAATCCCGAATGGATGGGCCGCGGATTCAAGATCGGCGATCAGACGGCGCCGGTTCTTGCAAACGACATCGGCGCGTCCGGGTGGAGCGAAGATCTCGGCGCGCTCATCAATATGGAAGTGGCGCCCGATCGCCCGCTTGGAATCGCCTCTCGCCGGCACGCGCTCAGCGCGCTCGCGCGTCATGACGCCGCCGGCCCCGGCAGGGTGGTGATGGAGATCGGCTGCGCCCACGGCTTCATGCTTGAGGATATCGAGAGGGAGTTTCCGGGGACGGCGCTCCTCGGTTCCGATTACGCGCTGCAGCCGTTAGAGACGCTCGCGAAACGCTTGCCGCATATTCCGCTTGTCCAGCTCGATCTCCTCAATTCGAAATTCCCCGACGGTTTCTGCGATGCGATCGTCTTTCTCAACGTGCTAGAGCACATCGAGGATGACGAACGCGCCCTGCGCGAAATCCGCCGCATGCTGAAGCCGGGCGGATTGCTTGTGATCGAAGTCCCTTCAAGCCCGAGCCTTTATGATGATTTCGATAAGGCGGTCGGCCATTTCCGCCGCTACGACATGGGCGATCTGACGTCGAAACTGACGCGCGCAGGCTTTTCAATCAACGGCAAATCGCATCTCGGATTCTTTGTCTTTCCGGCGTTCTGGAGTCTCGTCCAGGGCCGCAAGATGATGCGCGCGCAATCGAAGGCGACCGAAGGCGACGTCTTGAAATCGCGCATCAAGGTCGGTCGCAAGAGCGCGGCGCAGGCGATGATTTTCTCCCTGGAGACTGCGCTGCGGCCCTATCTGCCGATGCCGTTTGGCGTCAGGTGTCTCGCGACGGCGACAGCCTAGCGATCCAAATACCATTCCCAAGTCGCGCGAACGCCGTCTTCCAGCGGCGTTTTCGGATCGTAGCCGAAAGCGCCGCGCGCTTTCTCGACATTGCACCACGTCGTGTGGACTTCGCCGGCGCGCGCGTCCTTGTAGACGATTTTCGGCATGCGCTCCTTGCTGACGACGCGCTCAAGGATCGTAAGCAGCTCGTTCAGCGTCGTCGGCTTGCCGGCGCCGAGCTGGAAAACGCCGGCGCAATCGGAATCGATCGCCTTGATGATTCCGGCGACGAGATCGCCGACATAAAGATAATCGCGGATCTGCGAGCCGTCGCCATAGATGATGAGCGTTTCGCCGGCGAGGATCTGTTTCAGGAACCGCGCGACGACGCTGTCCTTGTGATAGGAGCGCGGCCCGTAAATATTTGAAAACCGCAAGGAGGCGCAGGCGATCCCGTAACTCGCCGAATAGGCCGAGCAATAACCTTCCGCGCAGAGTTTCGACGCGCCGTAGGGCGACAGCGGCGCCGGCACCAATCCCTCATGAACCGGCGCGGGCGCTTCGCCAAGGATCGCCCCGCCTGTCGAGGCGTTGATGAAGCGTTTGACGCCCGCCGCGCGGCAGGCTTCGAGGACGCGGAACGTGCCGATGACATTGTCGGTGAAATTCCGTTCGGGCATTTCGATCGAATCGATGACGCGCGTATGCGCGGCGAGATGGACGACGACATCTGCGCCCTTTGTCGCGTCGGCGAGGGCTTTCTCGTCCGTCACGTCGCCCTTGATGAAGCGGCCGTTGAAATCCGCGTCGAGATTTTCGCGAACGCCGAGGCTTTCATTGTCTAGCACGGTGATATTGAAATCGCCGCGCGCCTGCATGGCGGCGGCGAGGTTGACGCCGATAAAGCCGCATCCCCCGGTTATCAGGACATTCTTAGTCATGGGCTTTCGCGAACCTTCACATTCTCAAAGCGCGTGAGTTAATTCTTTTCCGCATCAGCATCGCCGATGATGAAGTCGTAAAGCGGTTTCGTTTCGAATTCCGTCGCCGGTCCGGGCGGGCTGAGCTTTATCCGAAAATCCTTGAATTGAAAGATTCCTTGCGATCTTGTCAGCGTATGATTCTCGCCGACCTTGAAAAAGATGATCTGGTCGGGTCGAACCTCTGTCTTTTCGAACCAAGGCCTGCGTTTCATCATCAATTTGCCGTCGATGACTTCGGCGTACGGCGTCAACTGGTTTGCGAATACCGTAGTAGGCGGATGTTTCCAGTTCTTTGGAAAATAAAACATGTTCTCGGCGATGACCTGCGTCGCCCATGACATTGAATAGACGTAGCGTGTGTTCGGCGCTCTGCGATAATCGACGATGACGACGGTTCCATCTCGCCAGTCGTCGACCTGCGCATTGATCTGGCGCCACCATTTTTCCTGCAATGCCCATGAATCGACGCACGCCTGTTGCACGACGGCGTGAAAGCCGCCGAGCGTCGAAAGATAAGCCGCAACGATAGGGATCAGGAATTTTTTCGGATTCACGCCTAGCGCCTTCGTCCATGTCGCCGATATCCAGACGAATGCGGCGAAGGCGATGGAGGCGCCGAACGTCGCCGCTGTGTGAACGGATGTCGTGCGGCCGAAATCCTTGGTCGGAGGGTAGCGCGATTCGGAAAGAGCCATGCTGTAGGCGACGACCCATGCGACGACCCCGGCGATCAGCAGCCAGTAAGGATTCGGCTTGCTGAAGAATTCGTCCAGGCGCTCGGAAAGCGACTTCTTTTCGACGCTATTCAGCGTTTGCGTTTCCGCATCTTCCGTCCAGAGCCTGCGCAGTGCGAAAAATGCGATGGCCGCAACCGCGATGACAACAATAAGGTGCCAGGTCTCGAAATCGCGGAAAAAAGCCTGCGGTTTCCCCCAAAATCCTTTCAGGCTCGTCCAGGGGCCGCTCGTCCACGCGGTGAAGAAGCGCTCAAACAGCGCCTGCTTAGACAAAGGCGTCAGTTCATCGAGATGACCCGCAGCGGCGAATTGAAGGCGCGCGAGGATGATGCCGCCAAGAACGCCCGCGCAAAGGGCGCCGTGCACGAGAACGCGGCGCAGCTTCTTGCGCCAGGATTCGAAGATGAAAAACGGCGCCGTCAGGAACGGCAGAATGCCGAATTCATAAACGCCGACGGCGAGCGCTGCGAAAACATAGGCGGCGATATATCGGCGGTTGATGTAAAACAGCATCGCGCCAAGGCCGAAGGTGAGGCTTGGCTGTACGGCGAGGCCGCGCACGACGGTGAATTTCAATGCGTCGGCGGGAAACAGAACGAACATGAAACCGGCGAGCGCCGCGATCGCAGCCGGCGCGACATACCGGGCGATCTTGTATGTCATCAACGCATTGGAGACGAAAACGAGGAAGCCCATAAAATAGAGGACGGGCATGCCGCCGAGCTGATTGCCGGCCCAGAACCCGCCGCGCAGAAAGGTCAATCCGATCGGGCGGCCGCCGGCGCCGGAGGTGAACAGCTTGACGATGTAATCGCCCATCTGCGCCGCTGGGTACGCCCAGAAGCGCGTCTGATTGAGATCGTCCTCGTAAAGGCCGAAGGAAAAAACGCGCAGATAACAGGCGAAGAAAGTCATCAATGCGAGCGCGCCGAGAACGAAGACGCCTTCGCGGCGCAGGCCTTTTTCACCCATCAGCCAGTCGAGGAATCCGCGGTTTTTGACTGCGGCGTTTGGCCTGGCGTTTTCCCGCTTTGCCGTCCCGTCGGCGGGCGTTTGAACTGTGCTGGACATGGCCTTTTCCGCTGAATTGCCTCCCCGGGACGTCGAATGTCGACGTTTGATGTGTTGCGATCGCAACACCATCTCGGCGATTGGAGCCTTCGATGGACGCCGGGCCGGCCATAACATCGTCATTTCGGGGCGGCAAGGGCGGCGCGCGGCCCAAACGCCGCCATCGCCTTGAGCCCTCCAGGCGGCTCAGTTAGAAGGCCCTCGACCGCCGTTCGAGGACCGGGTTCGCCCGTCGCCGGCGCTGAGATTTTACGAGGTACGTCATGTCCGCGCCTGCAGACCGATCGAGCGACAAGCAGGCCGGCATCCTGCTCGACGTCGTCATCCCGGTTTACAACGAGGAGGCGATCCTGCGTGAAAACGCCGAGAGGCTCGCCCGCTATCTCGATCAGGTGATAGGCAAGGGCGCCTGGCGTTTCATCTTTATCGATAACGGCAGCCAAGACCGCACGCGGGCGATCATCCATGAGCTGATCGGAGAGTTCGGCGCCGGGCTTTACGTGCACGAATCAGAGCCGAATTACGGGCGCGCGTTGCGGGCCGGGCTGAAAGCCGCCTCCTCGCCCTATGTCCACACATGCGATATCGAACAATGGGACATCCCTTTTCTCGCCTGGGCGTGGTCGATGAGGGAAAAGCACGACTATTTCGTCGGCTCGCGGCGATCTGATCCGACGATTTCCAAACCGCCCTTCGTCAGGCGGTTTTTAAGCTGGGGCCTCAACGCGCTCATCCAGCTCTTCTTTTCCTATATGGGCACGGATACGCACGGGCCGAAACTTTTCAATTTGGCGCGGCTGCGCCCGATTATCGACATTTGCGTTTGCGATCGCGGCCAGTTCGATTCGGAAATCGTCTTGCGCGCCGTTCGCGCCGGCCTCCGCATCGCGGAGGCGCCGATCGCTCATGCCGAACATCGCCCGCCGCGCTTCGCCATCGTCAAGAAGATCGGCTGGAACATCGTCGCTTTCACGCGCCTCAACGGCGTGTTGAGCAAGGTGCCCTATACGGGGATGGTGAATTTTCACCAGTTCAGCCGCTCCGATGTTCTCGAGGTCTATGATCGCGTGACGGGCAAGACCGATGTGAGCGCGGTCGCCTGAGAATGACAGGGCGGTTTTATCGCCCGCATATTGGGAAAGAAAACCGCCATGGCGGATGACGGCGCGGCCTTTGACGATCTTGATTGCGGCGACGATGCGCGGGCCCATTACAAGCAGAAGCTCAACGCCTATCGCGAGCAGATCAGTCATCATCACGCAAATGAGCGTTGGCGCGCCTATCCGTTTCTGGCGACAATCGAAACTTTCGCCAAATGCAACGCGGCTTGTGAGTTTTGCCCCTATCCGGGTCTGGAGCGGAAAGGGGAGGAGATGAGCGCGGCCCTGTTCGAGAAAATCATCAAGGATCTTGCGGAAGCCGATCCCCGCGGCCCGATGCTGTTCACGCTCTCGCGCGTCAATGAGCCTTTTCTCGACAAGCGCATCTTCGATTTCGCCGCATTGGTGGAAACGACGTTTCCGAAAATTCGCCAGATGCATTTCACCAATGCGAGCCCGCTCAACCGCGGAAATTTCGATAAGTTCCTGAAGCTGAAAAGCACGACGCTGCTCAAGATCTCGTTTAACGATCACCGGAAGGACGAATATGAGCGCGTGATGCAGATACCGTTTGATCGCACGCTCGCAAACGTGACGGAAATCCACGCACGCAAGAAATCCGGCGAATTCGACTTTCCCGTGCGCATCGGCCGGGTCGGCGACGGCACCGCGGCGGATTCCGAATTTCTCGAATGGGCGCGCCGCGAATTCCCCCTGTTCGAAGCGCAAGTCTCGCCGCGCTTCGACTGGCGCGGTAAAATCAAGAATGTCAATTGGGCGGTTCCGGACGTCGGCTGTCTGCAATGGTTCGAGCTCCACATACTCGCCAACGGTTCGGATGCGTTTTGCTGCACTGATTCCGAAGGAGAGTACGGCGTCGGCGATGCGGCGAAGAACAATGTCGTTCGCGACATCTATAACCACCCGTCACGGAGAAAATTGCGCGATGCGATGCCGTCGCGACGCATCATCGCCGGTTGTGAAAGCTGTTCGGCGCTGGCGTGAAAAACAGGGCGTAAAAGGCGCAGGCCGTCGACAGGCAAGATGTCATGCTCAATCTGAAGGGACTTGGCGAACGATCGGCTGCGGAAAGGGCCGCACGCTTGGATGAGGCCCTTAAAGCCGCGCGCGGCGTTTTGCATCTCGGCGCCCATCTTGGACAGGAAGCGCCGTTTTACGCGGCGCGCAATCTTCCCGTTGTCTGGGTTGAAGCGCTGCCCGAAATTTACGCGCGGCTCGCCGAACGAATTAAACGGTTTCCCGGGCAGCGGGCGATAAGCGCGCTGCTCGGGGATCGCGACGGGACGGAAGTCGAATTCAACATATCGAATAATTGGGAGGGCGTTTCCTCGTCCCTGTTTGAGTTCGGGCCCTACGCTTCAGGCGAAAAATCCCTGTGGCCTGAACTCAACCTCAGAATGGTTGACAGGGTCAGACTTGAAATGACGACGCTCGATTGTCTTTTACGGCGCGAAGCGATCGACGCCGCGAATTTCGATCATTGGACGGTTGATCTGCAGGGCGCCGAGCTGCTTGCGCTGAAGGGCGCCGCAAACGCCGTCGCCGCTTGCCGGACAATGCTTGTCGAGGTGAGTAGCGAGCGCGTTTACAATGAAGGCGTCCTGTATGACGAAATCGAATCCTATCTGTCGGATCTCGGTTTTCAGCGGCGATGGCCGGCGGAACGGACGCATGATGAGATTCTTTTCGCCCGGAAATAGAAGCCGCCGCCGCTGAGCGGGAATGCGGCTCAGCTCAGGAATGTCGATGCGTCTTCTTTTTCAGCGGCGCGCATCGCCTCAAGAGCGCTAAGCCTGCGATGCAGGCTCCTGGCGATGAAGCGAACGCCCGACGGAAGGAATACGGCGCCGTCGGCGACGACCTCCCGCATGTACTCTTCCATGCGATTTTCGGACATGTTCGCGCCGTGACGTCGGAATCCGCCCAAGACGGTCGGCGCCGTGCAAAGCGGCGCGCGGCGCGCGAAGCGCTTCCACAACATGAAGTCGCCCGCCAGCCTCGCGCCGGCGATCTCGTTCTTTTCCGCCTCGCTCAGCGAATTGAAAAGCCTCCGGCTGAAAAAGACGCTTTCCTGCTGGATGAAACCAAGAAGGTCCTTGTGAAACCAGCCATGCTTGATCAGCGCTTGCGGTCGCCAGGCTTCCGGGCGAACGTAACGCAAAACGCCGTTGCGGTCCCAGCAGCCGGGCAGGCCGCTCACCCATTGGCGCTCTTCATCCGCCGCCACGAAACGCGCGACCGCCGCCATTGACCAGGGCGGCAGAAGATCGTCGGCGTTCAGCCAGCTCAGCATATCGCCGGACGAATGCGACAGGCCCCAGATGACCGACTGGTAAAGCGTTTCGCCAGGCCGTTCGTAAAGCCTGATGCGCGGGTCGCCGCGCATCGCTTTTTTTACGATGTCGAGCGAGCCGTCGACGGAGCCGGCGTCGATGATGACATGCTCGACATCCGGCCAGGTCTGGCGCTGAACGGATGCGATGGCGTCCGCCAGGTAGTCGGCGCCGTCGAGAACGGATGTGATTACGGAAAATTTCATCTGGGGCCCGCCGGGATATTCGGCGCGCCCGCGCTCTTGTCAACGCGGGCGGCGGCCCAACCCGGCGCAAGTCGGGGCTGAAACAGCGGGTATCGTCTCTGTTGAGGGCTTCCGGAGTCGTTGCGAGCGTTCAGACTTTGTATTCAGCTCATGCGTGGATTCCGCAGTATTAGGCGCTTTCGGGCGAGTTCACGAAATATTGCGAAGAAAAAACGTCTCGGATCCGATCCGACGGTTGATTCTTGGACGAAATAGTCCTTTTCATAGCGTTTCGCCGCGGCGCAAAGTTTGCAGAGGCGAACCGGCCTCGCGCCAAAAAGGGTGTTGAGTAATGGCGAGCATTTCATTCCTAAATCTGGATCAGAATTTTTCGATCCTCGACAATTCCGTCATCGCCTTCTCGGCGATAGACGGGGTCAATGGCGGTTTCCAGTATTCCTATGTCTCCACGGGGGGCGACGATTGGGAATTCGGCGGCTCCGGCATAACGAATTCGGGCGGCGCCCCGACCGGCGGTACGGTTAACACCATCCAGCTTGATCTCGACAATGACGGCGGCTCCGCCGAATTTTCGATCACCGGATTGAGCGTCGCCGCGACGAGCTTCGGCGTCAATTCTGGGACGGCGGATCAGCAGCGCGATGCATTCTGGCGCGCGGCGCTGAGCGGCGCCGACACGTTTGATTTCAGCATGGCGAGTTACTCCCTGAACGTGGAGTTTGCCGGCGACGGGGCGAATATTTCGAGCGGATCGCTTGTCGGCGGCGACGACACGCTTAACGGCGGCGCGCAGGCGCTCGGATCGGCGTCCCTGATAACCGGCGACTATTTTGACATTTCCGGCGGGACCGCCACCGGCGGCGACGACCTTCTCACCGTCGGCGCGCTTTCCGTTTACGGCGATTTCCGGGACATCGGCGTCGGCGCGACGGGGAATGGCGGGAATGACACGTTAACGCCGTTAAAGCTGGGCGCCAATGTCCCAAGCATCGCAGCCTTTGTCGGCGACGCCTTTCAGGTTTCCGGCACGCTTAACGGCGGCGACGATCTGATTGATCTGCGCTCGACCGATACGACGGGGTTCACGAAAAGGACGCGGCTGGTCGGCGACGTCTTCGTGACGATCGCCGGGAGCACGGTTATCGGCGGCGACGACACCATCCACGGATCGAACGGCGGCGACGACATATTCGGCGATGTCTTTTCCACCGACGGCGGTGAGATCGGCGGCAATGACGAACTCCACGGATATGGCGGCCTGGATCTGATCGAAGGCGGCGGCGGCGACGACTTCATTCGCGGCGGGGGCGGCGCCGATACGCTTGACGGCGGCCCTGGCGTCGACATTCTTTCCTATCAGGGGTCGCCGGCCGGCGTTTCGGTCAACCTGTCGACCGGCGCCGTATCCGGCGGCGACGCGGCGGGCGATGTGATTTCAGGGTTTGAACACGTTTACGGCTCGACGAAGAACGATACGATAACCGGCACGGACGCTGACGCCAATGATTTGCGCGGCAGCGTCGGCAATGACTCGCTGACGGGCCTCGGCGGCAACGACACGCTGGACGGCGGGGCGGGGGACGACACGCTGATCGGCGGGAACAATCCCGACATTCTGGTCGGCGGCGCCGGTGCGGACGTCATCAATGGCGGGTCGAGCGTCGACAAGGCGGACTACACCAAGGCGCCTGTCGGCGTGAACGTCAACCTTGGAACCGGCGGGATTTCCGGTGATGCGGCTGGCGACACCTATACGTCGATCGAGATTCTCTCCGGCTCAAACTACAATGACACGCTGACGGGTTCGGCCTCGGGCGACGACATTCGCGGCCGCGGCGGTTCGGACATCATCAGCGGAGGAGATGGCAACGACAAGCTGCTCGGCTATTCGGGCAATGATACGATAACGGGCGGCGCCGGCAACGACACGCTGACCGGCGGCGGCCATAATGACCGGTTCGTTTTCTCCGGCGCTTTCGGAAACGACACCATCGCCGACATGAACGCCGGCGCGCTCA
>CALAZI010000034.1 GCA_937895955.1 uncultured Alphaproteobacteria bacterium
ACATCACATATTGCGCTTCGTAATTGCCGCGCAGGAAAAGGATCATTTCTTCAAAGGAAAGCTTTTCGAGATCGGTCATCGCGCGAAGCTTTTCCTGCGGATCGTCCGTCGTTTCAAACCGGTCATAGATGCGGCGGAGCGAAAGCCGGTATTGGCGAAGCCGTTCAATTTCGGTTTCGGGCTGGAACCCTTCCTCGATCGTGCGGGCGGCGAGCGCGATGATCGCCGCCCAGATCGCCGCGACATGGACCGCCGGTCCCTTCATCGCCGGTATGTCGGCGATGGCGCCGACGAAAACGAGACCGTGCAGAACGAGAATGGCGAAGACGCAGAACATCGCCACATTGCCGATCAGCTTGGCCTGCCGAACCGGCGCATAGGTCCAGAACGCGCCCCTTTCGCGCAGCATCAGGTCGCAATAGCCGATCTGTCGGTCGAAGCGCAGAACGCGATAGGCGTTGAAATATTCGTCGAGATTTGGGGCGTCGGCGGGAACGACCGGCCTGCCTTTTCCGAAGATCAGGCCTTCGCCCGGGTCTTCGGCATGGACAAGATGGTTGAGTTCATCGTCGGCGCGATCAACAAGGTCCGCCTTGAATTTCTTGAAGTCCTCGGCGCGCTGCTGCAGATAGGCGCGCGCTTTCGATTCTTCCGCCGCGCCGTCAAGAATGTCGCTGGCGTAGGCGACATAATGCTGAAAATGAAACTGCCTCAGCCGTTCGGTCGTCAGGCGATCGGCGAGCCAACGGATCTTGCGCGCGCGGAACATGACGCCGAAGACGCCGATGAAGACGCTCGTGATGCCTGCGATCGCGCCGAGAAGCGCAATCAGGCGAACGGTCGATTTCGAATAATCATGATAGAGCACTTCGCCGGCGGCGAGCATGAGCGCCAAAGTCGCGAGGCCGACGGCGAAGACGCCCCATTGCCGGCTCTTGCGCTTGGCCGCGCCGGCGCGCTGGTCGATCGGGCGGAAAACATCTTTCAGCGCTGGGTTGTGCAGTGCAAAGACGATATTGGGAAAATCCTTGCGCGCTTCGGCGACGTCCGTCTCGTTGAGCAGCAAGTCATGATTGAACGTGTAAGCCATTTGCGCCCCGCCGGCGGCCCGGATCGCGGCCCCGCTGCGGGGTCCTTTCGCATGATCGGGCCCTTTGCGCAAAGCCGCGGCGTCAGCTTTGAACGCTGTCAAACCGGAATCAATTGGGGTAGGAAGGCGCAAGCTGGAGGGCAGGCGGGTGCCGGACGTCTTTATTTCCTATAATCGCGAGGACCGCGAAACCGCGAGACTGGTCGCGAACGCGCTGGAGGCCGAAGGGCTTTCAGTCTGGTGGGATGCGGCGCTGCGGGCCGGCGAGACCTATGACGAGGTGACGGAGCAGAATTTGCGCGGCGCCGGCGCCGTCGTTGTTTTATGGTCGAAACGGTCCGTCAATTCCAAGTGGGTGCGCGCAGAAGCGACAGTCGGCGAGCGGTCTTCCTCGCTCGTTCCGGTGCTGATCGAGGAATGCGAACGCCCGATCCGATTCGAACTCGTCCAGACCGCCGATCTGCGCCACTGGCGGGGCGATCGCCATGATCCGCACTGGCGCGCCTTCATGCAGGATGTCTCGATCGCGATCTCACGGCGCGGCGACAAGAGCGCTGCGGCCGCTCCCGCCAGCGTCGGCGTTGAAGCGTCGATGGAAACGACATTCTGGAACTCGATCAAGGACGGAACGGATCGCTCGGATTTCGAGGCGTATCTGAAGCGCTATCCGAACGGGCATTTCGCGTCGCTTGCGCAAAACCGGATCGCCGCCTTATCGCGCGCAAGACCCGCGCAGCCGCAGCGTCCCGCCGCCGCGCCGTCAGCCGCGCAACAGCCGCAACGCCGGCCCCAGGCCGCGCCGCCGCCCAGACCGGCGCAACGCGCGGCCGCGGCGAAACCGGCGCCGAAAAAGTCAGGCGCAGGGCTCTTGATCGGCGTCGTTATTCTGCTGCTCGGCGGCGCGGGCGTCGGCGCTTATTTCCTGATGCGCGGCGGCGCTGAGAAGGACGCCGTCAGCCTCGCCGACGCGACGCCGGCTGTCGAAGCGACGGCGGCGACTGCGAGCAAGGAGCCCGCGCCGGACATTCTTTCGCAAGCGCAGACCGCAGAGACGGAAGAAGCCGCCGCTTTGGAAGGACAAATCATTGATCCGGCGACGGAAGAAAATGTCGAAAGCGGGACAGCCTTGTCGCTGGCGGGCGTCGCCGCCGTCGGCTCGGAACCCATCGATCCGTCGACGCCGCCGGAGGATGAGACCGGAGCGAAGGATCGCGCTTTTCAGGATTGCGATTCCTGTCCCTTGATGATGCCGCTCGCTGGCGGCGCATTCGTCATGGGATCGCCTAACGATGAGCCGGGACGCAACGGCTATGAAGGGCCTCAGCGCGAGGTGACTGTAAAATCCTTCGCCATCGGCGTTTATGAAGTGACGAACGCCGAGTGGAAAGCGTGCGTCGACAAAGGCGCCTGTACGGCCAAGCGAGAAGGCGACGACAGGGCGCCGGCGCTCGGCGTTTCGTGGCGAGAGGCGTCCGACTATGTGCGCTGGCTCTCGCGCGAAACGGGGCGCAATTATCGCCTGCCTTCGGAAGCGGAATGGGAATACGCCGCGCGCGGCGGCTCGACCGGCGCTTATTGGTGGGGCGACCGCTTTGACGCCTCGCGCGTTGCGACCAAGGAGCCGAAACCGGTCGGAACGTTCGATCCCAATGGGTTTGGTCTTTATGACGTGCTCGGCAATGCGCGCGAATGGGTGGCGGATTGTTATGTGAATACTTACGTCAACGCGCCGACAGACGGCTCCGCCGTCACTGACGGCGACTGCGCGATGCGCGTCGTGCGCGGCGGCGCCTATTCCAGCGCGCCGGTCGACATGCGCGTCGCCAACCGCGTTCGCAACGCGATCGGCGTCGGGGCGCGCTATATGGGCTTTCGCGTCGCCGCGGATGCGCCCTGATCGCTGCGCCGCCGCCTTGCGTCGCCCCGCGCAGCCTGTAATGTCGCGGCCGACTTTGACCGGCGCTTCCGGCGCTCAAATGGAGGAATAATCATGGCCGTTGACGGCAAGTGGAACATGAAGATCAAGACGCCGATGGGCGAGCAAACGGGCGTGCTTGAACTCAAGACTGACGGCGGCGCCCTGACGGGCACGATGTCGGGCAATATGGGATCAGTCGCGATTGAGAACGGCTCGGTTGACGGCGGCGCCGTGAAATGGTCCGCGAAGGTCACCTCGCCGATGCCGATCACGCTCGAATTCGACGGTAAGGTCGACGGCGACACGCTCAGCGGAAACGTCAAGCTCGGCGCATTCGGCACATCGACTTTCTCCGGCGTGCGAGCCTAACCGCAATGAGAAAAATTCTCGCCGCAGCAGTCATGGCGTTGGCCGCGGCCTGCGGCGGGAGCGGCGAGAAAACCGCCGCGACGGCCGATGAGCCTCAAGCGGACGCCGACATCCTCATTGTCGGCCTCGACGATCTGGCCGAACGGTTCGTCAAGCTCGGCCTTAATCTCGGGCGATACGACAAGAATTACGTCGACGCCTATAGCGGCCCGGCGGAATGGGCCGCGGAGGCTGAGAAAGACGCCGCGACGCTTGACGATCTTGAACAGGAAGCGCTGCGCATTCTTGAAGGGCTGCAAGCGCATGCAGGGAACGGCGCTTCGCCGCGCGAGACCGGGCTGAAGCGGAATGTCGACGCGGCGCTTGCGCGCATCAGGATGTCGAAGGGCGAACGCTACTCCTTTAATGAAGAAGCGCGGCTGATCTACGGTTTCGTTCCTCCCGACTATGATGTCGCTGAATTTGACGCGGCGCTCGCCGAAATCGCCGCGCTGGTTCCCGGTGAGGGCGATATCGCCGCGCGCGTCGACGCCTATGTGAACAGCCTCGCTATTCCAGGCGACAAATTGCAGCCGGTGATGGACGCTGCGATAGCGGAATGCCGGCGCCGCACGCTCGCGCATTACGACCTGCCGGACGGCGAAACCTTCACGATGAAAACCGTCACCGGCAAGCCGTGGAGCGGCTATAACTGGTATCAGGGCGATTTCGAAAGCGTCATCGAAATTAACACGGATTTTCCCGTGACCATCGATCGGGCCGTCGCGCTCGGCTGTCATGAGGGCTATCCCGGGCATCATGTCTGGAACGTCATTGTCGAACGCGATTTGAAGGGCGCGAACGGCTGGGTCGAATTCTCAATCACCCCGCTCTTCAGCCCGAACGCGATCGTCGCCGAGGGATCGGCCAATTTCGGCGTCGATCTGGCGTTTCCCGGCGATGAAAAAACCGCCTTCGAGCGCGATGTTTTGTTTCCGCTCGCCGGGCTGGACCCCGCCGAAGCGGAACGGCTCGCGATGCTCAACGGATCCAAAAAGAAACTGGCGCATGCGCAAAACATGATTGCGCGCGACTATCTCGACGGGCGGATCGACCGCGATGCGGCGATCGAAATGCTCCGAAAATACGGCTTGAACTCGCGCGAGCGCGCGAAACAGCGCGCGGATTTCATCGATACGTATCGCGCCTATGTCATCAATTACAATCTCGGCCAGGATCTCGTGCGCGCCTATGTTGAGGCGCGCGAAAAAGAAGGCGTCGACGGATGGTCGGCGTTCGAAGAAATCCTGAAATCGCCGGACGGCGCCGGATTGTTGGCGACGCAGTAGGTCATGCAAGCGCGGCGGTTCGTCCAGGCGGTTCATCGGTGGCTGGGGCTCGCTCTTTTCGCCCAGATCGCCATCTGGATGACGAGCGGCGTCGTCATGAGCTTCCTGCCGATCGAACTCGTTCGCGGCGAGACGGCGGCCGCCTATGACGCGCCCGTCGAATTGCCGGTTCAAAACTATTTTCCGCCGGCGGGCGTTATCGCCGAAATGGGCCGCGCCGAAACCGTCACGCTGAAGAACTGGCTCGGGCGCGCGGTTTACATCGTCAAGACATCCGACGGTTCCGCGATGTTTGACGCCGACACCGGCGATCGCATCACGCCCTTGTCGGAAAGCGATGCGCGCCGCGTCGCCGTCGCTGATTTCGTCGGCGAGGGCGATGTCGAGCGGATCGAATTGCTCGCCCAGCCGCCGCAAGAGTATCGCGGGAGAAAGCCCGTCTGGCGGGTCGTTTTTGCCGATGCGAATGAAACGCGAATTTACGTCTCCCCCGAAACCGGCGACGTAGTCGCGCGGCGCAACCGGGTCTGGCGGTTTTATGATTTCTTCTGGATGCTCCACATCATGGATTACGAGGAGCGGGAGAATTTCAACAATCCGATTGTGCGCATCTTCGCGGCGACCGGCTTGCTGTTCGCTTTGTCAGGCTTGTTTCTGGTCGGCGTTCGGATCGCTAACGGACGCTACGTCGACGATTTGCGCAAGGCGAAGCGGGATGCGAGCCAGGCGGATAAATAAAAAGCCCGCGCTCGGCGCGGGCCTGCGGTTTTAGATTTTAGGTTCGCCCTAGAACGCGAGATAGACTGGCTCGTTCGGCCGCGGACGCGCCTTCGCCTCGGCGCCGCCCTGCGCGGTCTTTGTTTCCGCTTTGGCGACTTCAGCCTTGTCAGCCTGATCGCACTCTTTGGTCCGACCCGCCGTATCGCCGAGACGGTCGCCTACAACCGGCTGCACTGTTGCGGCGGTTTCAAACCCGAAAAGCCGCAATGTCGCTTCCAGAAGCGAGGCGGGTTTGGACTGGGTCGAAGCCGCAGAGCCGCCGCCTAGGCGGTGCGAGGACGCGCCGAAACCAGGCGCCGCTTGCGCTGCGCCGCCGATCAAAAGGACCGCGGCCGCCGCCAGCAATGAAATTTTTTGGCGCATAAAACTCTCCCAAACTTCATTTGCCGCCGTTTTCAGGCGTAATGCAAGCTTTTCAGCCTTTAAAAGCGAGAATAGATCTGCGCTCAACGGTTCGTGATCGCCGCGCTCCCCCTCAGCCGACCGCCTCCAACGGGTCGACGAAGGGCAGGCCGAGCGCCTCAGCGACGGCCTTATGGGTGACCTTTCCCCGGTGGACATTGAGACCGTTACGTAAGTGTTTGTTTTTCTTGAGCGCTTCGAGGCCCATATCCGCGAGCTGCAAGCCGTAGGCGAGCGTGGCGTTATTGAGCGCGTGAGACGAGGTCATCGGCACTGCGCCCGGCATGTTGGCGACGCAGTAATGGACGACCCCTTCGACCGCATAGGTGGGTTCGGCATGGGTCGTCGGCTTGGAGGTTTCGAAACAGCCGCCCTGGTCGATCGAAACGTCCACGAGAACCGCGCCCTTTTTCATGCCCTTCAGCATGTCGCGGGTGATCAGTTTGGGCGCTGACGCGCCCGGTATGAGAACCGCGCCGACAACGACATCCGCCTGGTCGGCCTCTTCGGCGAGCGCCTCGAAAGTTGAATAGCGGGTCTTCGCCCGGCCCTCGAAAATATCGTCGAGATAGGAAAGCCGCCTCAGGCTGCGATCGAGGATGGTGACGTCAGCGCCAAGCCCCATCGCCATTTTCGCCGCATGGGTGCCGACGACGCCGCCGCCGATGATCATCACCTTGGCTGGCAGAACGCCCGGAACGCCGCCCATCAGAAGGCCGCGCCCGCCCTGCGGCGCCGTCAGCGCGTAGGCGGCCGCCTGGATCGAAAGCCGGCCGGCGACCTCGCTCATCGGCGCGAGGAGGGGCAGGCCGCCATGATCGTCCGTGACGGTTTCATAGGCGACCCCGGTGACGCCGGCCTTGAGGAGACCCTTGGTTTGCTCAGGGTCCGGGGCGAGGTGAAGATAAGTGTAGAGGATCTGGCCTTCGCGCAGTTGCGCGTATTCCGACGGCTGCGGCTCTTTCACCTTAACGATCATGTCGTTGCCGGCGAACACGGTCTTGGCGTCCGGGGCGATCGTCGCGCCCGCCGCCCGATAATCGTCGTCGCTCGCCTTGATGCCGATGCCGGCGTTCGTCTCAACCATCACCTTGTGGCCATGGGCGACGTATTCCCTGACCGATCCCGGCGTCATGCCGACGCGAAATTCGTTGTTTTTGATTTCCTTTGGCACGCCGACGCGCATGGTCATTCTCCCGAGGATGAATTGGCGGTCCTCTAGCAGATTATTTCAAACAGCAAAACGATTTCGGAAGGGCGTGTTTTCAGCCCGTCGAATGAGGGCGACCGGCGCAGCGGTGTCTGAAAACGGCGGGCTCCGAACCGGGGCGGGCTGATTGGAGGACGTATGATCCTACGGGGGCATTTTGTCGTCGCCGCGGCTTTGTTTTGCGCGGCCTGCGCAACCGATAGCGCGGCGCCGCCTGATGAGGTTGACGCATCGGCGTCCGACACGCCGAAAATGTCGCTCGATGAGGCGCTTGATGACTACAACAAAGTCACGCTTCTCGACGATGAAACGGGTGAGGAAAAACTTATCTGCAAGCGCGTCGTAGTGACCGGCGACCGCTTTGTCAGAAAAACCTGCGCGACGCCGAAAGAATGGGCCCAGAAAAAGCGGGACTCGCAGGACGAATTGGATGGGCTGAAGCGGCGTATGGACGCTAAGTGCGGGGCCGGAAAGCTATGCTGATTAATCAATCTATCGGCTTGAATTGAATGTGGCGCTGACATTGCAAATCGCCGGTTGAGTTTCTCTAATAAAGACACGGCGATGGCGATCTTTAGGTTAACGCAAAACAGGAAATCCGCGCCTTCGGGCGTTCGCAAACCCATCAAAGGAAAGCGGCGCGAAATTGTCGCCGCACGACTGGGCGCGGTCATCGGCGCCGCTCACGCCGACCGGTGGCGCGCCGAAATGCCGGATGATCGCCGGTCGCCGCGCGCGCAAACCAATCATGTCGCCTCGGCGCTTATCGGAGCGGGAGAGACAGCGACATGCCGCGTGGTTAACAAGGGCGTTGCGGGGCTGAGACTTCAGCTTCTCGAAGACAAGGAGTGCCCGGAAGAGTTCGGCCTCACAATTCCGGCGTTGAGATTTGTCGGCATCGTGCGACGGGAATGGCGTCGCGGCGCCGATATCGGCGTTTCAATCCTGTAACGCTCACCGAGCCCGTCAATACCTGTCGATTTTTCGCAAATTCGATGTGAATTGCTCGTCGGCTGAAAACCGGGCGGCAATCTGCGTTGGGCATATTCCCTTCCAGTCAATTGCAGTCGCACGGGATTTCGGAGCCGCAAACATGTTGAATACGGATCGCGTAGCCATTCCGGCGCAGATCGAGGTCCGCCTGAAACGGTCGGCGCAATTTGTCGACAATATCATGGATTTCGCGCGCGAAGACCTGATCGGGTTCAAGCGTCCGTTGGCGGCGACATTCGCCTTCACCGCGCCGCTCGTCATGGCGTTCGTCTATCATGCGGGCGGCCTGATTTATCTGCTGCAGATAGGCGCCAGCTATCTGGTCGTTGGAATAGGCGGCCTTTATCTTGTCGGCCGTGAGGCATGGCCCAAAATCGTCGACCAGTTTGAAGCCAAATCCATTGAGAAGCGGCGCGCCATTGCGGATCTGAAATGCGGCTTCAGCGAATTGTCGTTCCTCAATCTTTCCCGCTCGCCGCGATATTTCGAGCATGATAACGGCGTTCTTGTATTCGCCGACGCCGGCGACTTCCGGACGCTTTTCTTCTCCGTCGACAATTCCAACCGGGGTCCGCGACAGGATGAGCGCTGGAACCTTTACATAAACGGCGAGCTCGATCGGCGCGTGTGGCGCTGGCTACGGCTTCCCGTCAGCCGCGAGATCGTGAAATTCACCGCCGAAGCGTCGAAATTGCCGACGGTTCATTCCGATCCCCAGCGCATTCGCTCAATTGATGCGTGGGAAGCGATCAACGTTGCGCTTGGCGAACCGCTTGACGGCGCGATCATTCATCGCCCGTTTGATGAGGTCGTCGAAACGGTCGAGCGGATGCTCTAGGGCGAAAACCGCAACCGGTCGGCTTGATCAGGCGCCCCGGCTGATCCCGGCGCGCCTGATTCGCTTTCCTGCGGGCCTACCAATCGGGTCTTCCGGCTGCTAGATCGGCGGCCATGACGACGATCATCGATCTGACGCGCGGCGCGCCCCAGCTCCGCCATCCGGAAAAGCAGAAGCGGCCCGACGCGCCGCTGCTGCGCAAGCCGGCTTGGATAAGGGTCAAGGCGCCGGGGTCGACCGGCTATGCGGAAACGCGGGAGATCGTCCGGTCCAAAAACCTCCACACCGTGTGCGAGGAAGCGGCGTGCCCCAATATCGGCGAATGCTGGTCGAAAAAGCACGCAACCATGATGATCATGGGCGACACCTGCACGCGCGCCTGCGCCTTCTGCAATGTGAAGACGGGTTTGCCGCGGCCGCTGGATCGCGATGAGCCGGAAAACGTCGCGAAGGCCGTCGCCGAAATGGGGCTTGCGCATGTCGTCGTCACCTCTGTCGATCGCGATGACCTTGTGGATGGCGGCGCCGAGCATTTCGCGAAAGTCGTTAGGGCGATCCGCTCGCTCAATCCGCATACGACTATCGAAATCCTGACGCCTGACTTCCTTCGAAAGGACGGCGCTGCTGAGATCGTCATCGATTCAAGACCCGACGTTTTCAATCACAATCTCGAAACCGTTCCGCGGCTCTATCTCTCGATCCGGCCTGGCGCGCGCTATTTCCACTCCATGCGCCTTCTGGAGAAGGTGAAAGAGCGCGATCCGGCGATGTTCACAAAATCGGGCATCATGGTCGGCCTCGGTGAAACGCGCGAAGAAGTGATGCAGGTGATGGACGATATGCGTTCGGCCGGCGTCGATTTCATCACGATCGGCCAATATCTTCAGCCGACGCGCAAGCACGCGGCGGTCGACCGTTTCGTGACGCCGGAAGAATTCAAGTCGTATGAGACGATTGCGCGCGCCAAAGGCTTTTTGATGGTCGCTTCAAGCCCATTGACCCGGTCTTCCCATCACGCCGGCGAAGACTTCGCGCGGCTGAAGGCGGCGCGAGCGGCGAAAGGAAACTGAGTTTGCGCGGCTTTGAATGGCGGCTCTCTTTGTCTGCACGTGAAACGGAGACTTATGCTGCGGCTTTATGATCTCGCCCTGGCGGATGAAGACGTGCGGCCCAGCCCTTATTGCTGGACGGTGAAATTCGCGCTGCTGCACAAGGGACTTCCGTTTGAAACGGAGGCTGTCCGCTTCGCCGACAAGTCGAAATATCCTGATCCCGGATACGGCAAGGTCCCAGTCCTCGTTACGGATGACGAGATGGTGAAGGAGAGCGCGGTCATCGCGCAGTGGCTTGATCGCAAATTTCCGCAAAATCCGCTTGTCTCATCCAAGGCGGAGAAGGCGGCGACAGAGTTCTACGCCGCCTGGCTCGGCGCGGCGCTTTACCCCGCGCTCGGTCCAATGCTTTACGCCCGCATCGTTGGCGTCGCGGCGGAAGAGGACAAATCCTATTTTCGTTCGACGCGGGAACAGCGCTTCGGCAAAACGCTTGAAGATCTCGCTTTAACGCCCGGCTTGCCGGAAAAAGCGCAAGCCGCTCTTGCTGTGCTGGCGGCTCCGCTCGCCAATTCACGCTATCTTGGCGGCGCGGCGCCCAATCTTTCCGACTATGTCGTGTTTGGTCCCTTGATGTGGCAGCGCTCGGTTACGCCGACGGAGCTTTACGAAACGCCGGAGCCCGTCGCCCAATGGCGGGAGAGAATGCTTGATCTCTTCGGCGGTTACGCCCGCAACGCCAAAAGCGCCGGGGCGCCGTGACGTCGCGGCGAACGTCGACGCATGTGCCCTATTCGGCCGCGCAGATGTTTGCGCTTGTCGCGGGCGTTGATCGTTATCCGGAATTCCTGCCCTGGTGCGTCGCGCTTCGCATCGCGGAACGCAAGCGCGACGGCGACATTGAATTCGTCATCGCCGACATGGCGGTCGCTTACAAGGTTTTCCGGGAACGGTTTCGCAGTCTCGTTCGTCTCGATCACGCGGCGCGCAAGATCGATGTCGATTATATCGACGGGCCGTTTCGCTCGCTGACGAATTCCTGGGCGTTCGGGGACCAGCCGGGCGGCGGATCGATCGTTGATTTCTCGATCCAGTTCGAGTTTCGCAGCGTTCTCCTGCAGGCGACGGCGCGATCGGTTTTTGAGAAAGCCTTTGCAAGGATGTCGGACGCCTTTGTCGCGCGCGCGGACAGCGTTTACGGAAGTTCGCCGAACGCCGCTCTCGACGGGATGGGCGGGCGGTAAGCGAAACTGTTTTACGATTCGCGCCCGTCGCCCCGGCTTTTCCTACATGGCGCGAAGCGTCAGCGTCAGCGCGGTTTCGGCGGCGCGCATGCGCACGAAACTGCGATCGCCGTCGGTGAAGACGCGACGCTCGGCGCGCGTCGGCGCGCTTTTCGCCGCCAAGGCGAACCATACGAGACCGACCGGTTTTCTGTCAGTGCCGCCGCTTGGTCCGGCGATGCCGGTGATCGCAATGGCGATGTCGGCGCGCGAACGCTTGAGCGCGCCTTCAGCCATCGCGCGCGCCGTTTGCTGACTGACGGCGCCGAAGCGCGCGATGACCGCCGCCGCGACCCCGAGCATTTCCATCTTGGCGTCGTTAGAATAGGTGACGAAGCCGCGATCGAGCACGGCCGAAGATCCGGGGACGTCGGTGATCGCCGCAGCGACCATGCCGCCGGTGCAGGATTCAGCCGTCGCGATCAACAGGCCTTCTGCGCCGGCCTTGTCGACAATGCGCTGCGCAAGCGACCAGATGCGATGCGGCTGCGTCATCTAAGCGGCCTTAACTCCGCGCCGAGATCGGCGTCGGCGAGCAGTCGCCGCGCGGCGGGTTCGTCCTCTTCAGCGACCAGCACGCGGCGCGGAAAAGCGCCGATCGACCCTTCGACGACGGATATGTTCCGGTCTGCGATAAAGAAGGAAAGGCCGGCGTCTTTCAGCAGCGCCTCGATATAGGAAAGCAAGGCCGGATTATTGGTGCGGACAAGCTCCCTCATCGTCAATCCCGCGCCGGCGTTCTGATCGTTGCGGTCGCCATCGCGGCGATCCCTTCGCGCCGCCCGGTGAAGCCGAGCTGTTCCGTCGTCGTCGCTTTGACGGAGACGCGGTCGGCGCCGATATTGAGGATTTCGGCGAGCGCCGCGCGCATTGCAGATCGATGCGGACCGATCTTCGGCGCCTCGCAGATGAGCGTGACGTCGCAATGGATGACGGCGCCGCCCCTTTCGCTGACAAGATCGCGCGCCTTTTCAAGAAACACGCGCGACGGGGCGCCTTTCCATCTGGCGTCGGACGGCGGGAAATGATCGCCTATATCGCCTTCGCCGATGGCGCCGAGAATGGCGTCGGTGAGGGCGTGCATCCCGGCGTCAGCGTCGGAATGGCCTTTCAGTTTCTTGTCATGCGGTATGGCGATTCCGCAGAGAATGACGGCGTCGCCGGGTTCAAATTCATGCACGTCGAACCCGTGGCCTGTGCGAAATTCGTTCATTGCGTGTTTCCTGCCGAGAAGGATTTCGGCCATGCCGAAATCTTCCGCCTGCGTGATTTTCATATTGTCCGGCGAGCCGGCGACGAGACTCACCTTGATCCCGGCGCGCTCGGCGACGGCCGCGTCGTCGGTCAGCGCATGGCCGGCGGCGGCGCGGTGCGCCGCGAGAATGGCGTTGAACCGAAATCCCTGCGGCGTTTGCGCTCGCCACAATCCATCGCGCGGCACGGTTTCATCAATCGCGGGCTCAGCGCCGCCGTCTCCCTTTTTGAGCGCGTCGAAGACGGGCAGGGCCGCGATGGCGCCGCCGGATTTTCGCGCGCCGGCGAGGACGCGGGAAATCGTCGCCGCATCGATGAAAGGGCGCGCCGCGTCATGGATGAGAACCAGCTCAGGTTTTTCGGTTTCGACGCTTTCAAGGCCGAGGCGCACGCTGTCCTGCCGTTCCTTTCCGCCTGTCGCCGGCGGCAGCAGCTTGCGGTGCGCTGCAAGCCCCGTCATGGCGCCGCTGTAAAGGTCCCTGTCGTCAGCATGGATGATAACGCGAACCGCGCCGACCTCAGGATGGTCCAGAAAGGTCCTTGCCGTTCGCGCAAGCACCGCTTCGCCGGCCAGCATCCGGTATTGCTTGGGCCCGCCTTCGCCGGCGCGCGCGCCGCGTCCGGCGGCGACGATGATCGCAATCGTCTTGGGATCGTCCGTCATGAAGTATCAGGCTGCTCCGGTCGGCGGGCTTTTCATGGCGGGAATTAGCGGATAGCGAAAGCCCCGTGATCAAGATCGGTCCCATCATCCTCGCCAATAATGTGGCGGTCGCCCCGATGTCGGGCGTTTCCGACCTGCCGTTTCGTCGTGCGGCGGCAAGGGCAGGGGCGGGGCTTGTCGTCTCCGAAATGGTGGCGAGCGCTGAACTCGCCAGAGCGCGGCCTGACGTTGTTCGCCGCGCCGAGGGCGATCCTTCAATTGCGCCGTTTGTCATCCAGCTCGCCGGGCGCGAAGAGCAATGGATGGCCGAGGGGGCGCGGCTCGCCGAAGCGGCGGGTGCGGACATTGTCGACATCAATATGGGCTGCCCGTCGCGGCAGGTGACCGGCAAGGCGTGCGGGTCTGCGCTGATGCGCGAACCTGCTTTGGCGATCCGCCTTATCGAGGCGACGGTCAAAGCGATCTCAAAGCCGGTGACGCTGAAGATGCGGCTCGGCTGGGACCGCGACGAGCTGAACGCCCCTGAGATCGCGCGCGCTGCTGAAGCCGCCGGCATTCAGATGATCACGGTGCATGGCCGGACGCGAAACCAGTTCTACAAAGGCGTCGCCGACTGGGCGGCGGTGCGCGCGACCAGCGAGGCGGTTTCGATCCCTGTGCTCGTTAATGGCGATATTGAAACGCTGGCTGATGCGCGGACGGCGCTTAACCGGTCAAGCGCTGACGGCGTCATGATCGGCCGCGCCGCCGTCGGCCGGCCATGGCTGGCGGGATCGATCGCCAGGGCGATCGCGAATGGCGCGGCGACGATCGAGGAACCATCTCTTCAAGCCCGGCTTGACATGATGCGGACGCATTATCGCGACATGATCGACTTTTACGGCGCGCCGCTCGGCGTTCGCGTAGCCCGTAAGCATCTCGCCGGCTTTGTCGATCATGCGCCGCTCAACGCCGGCGCGGCTGAACGAAAGATCCTCCGTACGGAGATCTGCAAGGCCGCAAGCCCGCATTCAGTCGAGCGATTGCTTGATTCGATTCTCTGCGAAGCAGGGCCGCGCGCCGACGCCGCTTAACCATGTTGCGGCTTTCCAGCAACATTTGTGTTGATTTTTAGCAACAATAGAACCAGTATCCGCGCCGGCCTTTCGGATTGCGTTCAAGCGACAGGAAAGCCGGCCCGTCGGGGGGCGGGTTATTGGGTTTGGGTGGTCCCCTAGCGGGATGGTTGGCGGACGAGGTCGCAATTAGCTCGGAAGACGCACATCCGCGCGCGTCGGGCGTAGGCGGCCCCTTAAGGGGCGCCCGCAGACTGTTGCCCCGATGGGCGATGTCGAACACGACAGCGGCGGCCGCGCTCGCCGGCGCCGGCGTTGTCGCGTTCCTGACGACCTGGTTCCTGTTGTCGCCGGCGGTCGAGCATGTTCCGCGCCGCGTTCTGATCGGGCTGATCGTCAGCAATGTGGTGATCGCCGCCGGGTTTGCGCTGCTCGTCGGCGCGCGCTTCTGGCACGTCTGGTCGGATCGCCGAAACCAGCTTGCGGGTTCGGCGACGCATTTGAAGCTTGTCGGATTGTTTTCCGCCGTCGCCGCCGCGCCGGCGGTTATCGCGTTTCTATTCGCCTTTATGATCCTCCGCTCAAGCCTCAACGATGTTTTCGGCGAGCGGATTGAAAATTATCAGAACACCGCGCGCGATCTCGCCAACGGCCTCATCGAATTCAAGAAGGGCGAGCTTGAATTGATGCTGAAGCAGATCGCCTTTGACGTCAGGCGAAGCGAAGAAGCCGGCCTCGGTCTTGAAGGAACGCCGATCAGTTTTCGCGAATACCTCTACACGCAGGCCGAAATCCGGGGCCTCGACGCGCTATACGTGATCGACGGAAACAACAGCCTGCTCGTGCGCGCCGAAGTGCGGCCTGGCTCTTACAAACTTCCCTCGCGCGAAACGATGGAAGGATTGCAGGCGCTCGAACCCGGCGCCGGCAGTTTCGGGGTGAATGACGACAAGAGATTCGACAAGTTCCGGGTCATTCTCAAAATCCCGGATTACCAGCGCGGTTATCTGATCGCCTATCAGCCCATGGAGGAGGCGACGACGCGGCGCCTTATCGCCGTCAGCGCGTTGCGGTCAGACTGGGAGGAGGCGCGGGTCAGCCGCGCGCGGACGGAGCGCATCTTCCTCGCCGGGTATGTCGTCCTCGCTGTCATCATCCTGTTCGGCGCGATCTGGCTGGCGCTGTGGGCGGCGACGCGCATCGTCCAGCCGATCGGCCGGCTGGTGAACATGGCGGGGCGCGTTTCCGGCGGCGATCTCGGCGCCAGGGTTGAAGTGCACAAGGACGACGGCGAGCTAGGCGCTCTTGCGCG
Organism: uncultured Alphaproteobacteria bacterium; assembly: GCA_937895955.1. Taxonomy (GTDB): domain Bacteria; phylum Pseudomonadota; class Alphaproteobacteria; order Caulobacterales; family Parvularculaceae; genus Amphiplicatus. Next base: position 15,549 of record CALAZI010000034.1, read on the forward strand.
CGCGATGAACCACATGACCGCGCAATTGCAGACCCAGCGCGACGATCTCGTTGAGACGAACAGGCAATTCGACCGTCGCCGCCGCTTTACCGAAGCGGTGCTGTCGGGGGTTTCGGCGGGCGTCGTCGGCGTCAACTCGGAAGGGCGCATCACGATCGCCAACAGGTCGGCGGCGGAGATCGTCGATCTCGACGAAGGACGGATCGCCGGCCTTTCCTTTGCGCAAGTATTGCCTGAAGCGCAGGCGCTTTTCGCCGCGGCTTCGCAGCCCCCTTACGACGTCGCATCTGGGCAGATAACGCTGGAGCGCGAGGGGCTTGTCCGGACGCTCAATGTGCGGATCGTCAGCGACGATGTCGAAGGCGAACGCAGCTTTGTCGCCACCTTTGACGACATCACCCAATTGATCAGCGCCCAGCGTTCGGCGGCGTGGGGCGATATCGCGCGGCGCATCGCGCATGAAATCAAGAACCCGCTGACGCCGATCCAGCTGTCTGCGGAACGGCTGCGCCGCAAATATCTCGGCGAAATTCAGAGCGCCCCGGAAGTGTTCGACAAATGCACCGAAACGATCATCCGCCATGTCGGCGATATCGGCCGCATGGTCGACGAGTTTTCTTCTTTCGCGCGGATGCCGAAGCCGGTGATGGCGAATGAGGAGATTAAGGAACTCGTCCGGACCGCCGTCTTCTCTCAGCGCGTCGCTTCGCCCGACATCGTCATCGACATCGAATTGCCGGCTGAGCCGGTGTCCGTGAAATGCGACGGAAGGCTGATTGCGCAGGCGCTTGGCAATATTTTGAAAAACGCTGCGGAATCGGTCGCCGCGCGCTTCGCCGCCGATCCGGACGGGCCCAAGGGGCGCATCCTGGTTTCGATCGAAAAGAACAATGGCGCGGTGAAAATCGCCGTCGCCGACAACGGCGTCGGTTTGCCGAAGGCGGAACGGCATCGTCTGACGGAACCCTATATGACGACGCGCGCCAAAGGGACGGGGCTCGGCCTCGCCATCGTCAAGAAGGTGATCGAAGAGCATGACGGCGCGCTCATGTTCGATGATTGCGATTTGCTGGGGCCGACAGGGGCGGTCGTCAGCGTGACGTTGCCGGCGGCGGCGTCGGATGGGGGCTTTGTCGCTATCGCGGCGGCTGAGTAGGGCGCGGAAAAATTGATCGGGTAGGGCGTTATGAGCGTTGATGTTCTTGTTGTCGATGATGAGGCCGATATTCGCGACCTTATTTGCGGCATTCTGGAGGATGAAGGGTTCAGCCCGCGCGACGCGGCGAATTCGGACGGCGTCTTTGCGGCGATCCGCGAGCGAATTCCGGCGCTCATCGTTCTTGACGTCTGGCTTCAGAATTCAACGCTCGACGGCATTGAGATCCTTCAGGAGCTGAAGAAGGTTCACCCGGAACTGCCGGTGATCATCATTTCCGGGCACGGCACGATCGAGACGGCGGTCGCCGCCATCAAGAAAGGCGCCTACGACTTCATTGAAAAGCCCTTCAACGCCGACCGGCTCGTCCTCGTCGTCAATCGCGCGCTTGAATCGGCGCGGCTCAGGCGCGAGAACGTCGAACTGCGCGAACGCGGGCCGGATTGGGGCCTCATCGGGTCTTCGACCGCGATCAATGCTCTGCGCGCCGTCATCGACCGCGTCGCTGACGCCAAGTCGCGCGTGCTGATCTGCGGCCCATCGGGCGCCGGCAAGGAAGTCGTCGCCCGCCTCCTGCATGCTAAGTCGGGGCGCGCCAACCAGCCTTTCATCGTCGTCAGCGCCGCAACGATCGCGCCGGACCGGATGGAGGAGGAACTGTTCGGCGTTGAGGGCCAGGAGGGGCGCCCGAAATCGATCGGACTGATGGAGCGCGCCCATGGCGGCACGCTGATGTTCGATGAGATCGGTGACATGCCGTATGAAACGCAAGGCAAGATCCTGCGCGTCCTCGTCGACCAGCGTTTCAAGCGCGTCGGCGGCGACGCGCCGGTCAGCGTCGATGTGAGGATCGTTTCGACGACTTCGCGCGATCTTCTGGCCGACGCCTCAGAGGGACGCTTCCGCGAGGACCTTTATCATCGCCTTAACGTCGTGCCGGTCGTCGCGCCGTCGCTCGCCGAGCGTCGCGACGACATTCCCGCGCTCGCCGCCTATTTCATGAACAGGATTTCAAGGGCCTCAGGCTTTCCCAAGCGCACGCTTTCCGCAGAGACGCTCGCCGCGCTTCAGGCCTATCATTGGCCCGGCAACGTCCGCCAACTGCATAACGTCATTGAGCGCACGCTCATCATGATGGGCCGCGATCCCGCAAATTCCGAGATTACTAGCGATCATTTGCCAGCCGAAATAATCGACGCCGGATTGACGATCCCGGCCGGCGAGGGGCTAGAGCAGATTATCGCTCTGCCGCTTCGAGAGGCGCGGGAGCGATTCGAGCGCGAATATCTTATTGCGCAGATCAACCGGTTCGGCGGAAACATATCCCGCACGGCCGCCTTTATCGGCATGGAGCGTTCTGCGCTCCATCGCAAGTTGAAGGCGCTCGGCGTCGGCGGATCGGCGCGCGCGGAAAGCGCTTAGGGCCGGAACTGGAACTGGGATAAAGCGCCATGCGCATCATCATCTGCGGCGCAGGCCGGGTCGGCTTCGGCATCGCGCGGCGCCTCGCTGTTGAGAATAACGACGTAACGGTTATCGACCAGTCGCGCGAGCTTGTGCGGACGATCGCCGAGCGGCTCGATGTGCGCGGGGTCGTCGGCAACGGCTCCTATCCCGACGTTCTTGCGGAAGCCGGCGCGCGCGAAGCCGATATGATCATCGCGGTCACCTATTCTGACGAAGTCAACATGATCGCCTGCCAGATCGCGCATACGCTGTTCAACGTGCCGACGAAAATCGCGCGCATTCGCGCAGCCGGCTATCTCGATCCGCGTTATTCAGATCTTTTCGGACGTCATCACATGCCGATCGATGTCATCATCTCGCCGGAGCGCGAGGTGAGCGAAGCGATCATGCAGCGCATGGCGACGCCCGGCGCGTTCGAAACGAAGTCGTTTGTCGACGGCAATGTCTGGGCGGTCGGCGTCAGGTTGAAAGAAGACTGCCCGATATTGAACTCGCCTTTGCGGCAGGTCGCATCGCTTTTTCCCGACCTGAAAATCACGATCGTCCTCATCAAGCGCGAAGACAAGGTCTGGCGCGCCCATGCTGAGGATCAGCTTCAGGCCGGCGACGACATTTACTTTATCGCGGATCGAAACGACGTCGCCCGTGCGCTCGAAATCATGGGCAAAGCCGAGCGGCAGGCGCGCCGCGTCATTATTATCGGCGGCGGCAATATCGGGCTTTATGTCGCATCGGGCCTTGAAAAACTCGGCAACATGAAGATCCGCCTTGTCGAGCGCGATCGGGCGCGAGCTGAGTCAGTTGCCGCGCAGCTTGATCGCACTGTCGTGCTGCAAGGCGACGGGCTCGATCGCGCCTTGTTGCGCGAAGCCGGCGTTGAAGAAGCCGAAACCGTCGTGGCGGTCACCAATAACGACCAGGTCAACATTCTCGCCTCCGTCGTCGCCAAGCGGGAAGGCGCGCGGCGTTCGATGGCGCTCATCAATGATCAGGATTACGGCGCTGTTTCCGAAGCGGTCGGCATCGACCGCTTCGTCGATCCGCGCGCCACGACGATCTCCACGATTTTGCAGCACATCCGTCGAGGAAGGATCAAAGGCCTTTATTCGGTCTCGGACGGCGCGGCGGAGCTGATCGACGCGATTGCCCTGGAGACGTCGCCGCTCGTCAACAGGCCGCTTAAGGACGCGGAATTGCCCGAAGGAGTGATGATCGGCGCCGTTTACCGCGACGGCAAGGTGACCATGCCGAACAGCCAGACTGTCATCAAGCCGGGCGATCGCATCGTGCTGATGGCGCTCAGGGATTACGTCAAGGATGTGGAGCAGATGTTCCGCGTCAGCCTAGACTATTTCTAGGCGGACATGGCGTCAGCATCAGTCGCCCGTTATTTCGGCGTCAGCCTTCTGCTGCTCGGCGCGGCGATGACGGTCCCGGTTGCGCTGGCGCTGGCTGTCGGCGACGTCGCCGCCGGCAATTATGCATTCGCCTGCGCGATCACGCTTTTCGCCGGCTCCGGCTTTATCGTCCTTTCCGCCGGGGCGCGGCGCAATGTTGATTTTCGAGCAACAATCTTCCTCGTCGTTCTTTGGTGGTCTGCGGCGCCTGTGTTCGGGGCGTTGCCGTTCTGGCTCGGCGGGTGGTCGCTCGTCGACGGCTATTTCGAGACCGTCTCGGCCATGACGACGACGGGCGCCACATTGCAGAGCGGCGATCTCAGACAGACGCCGACCGCCCTTGTCTGGCGCGCTGTTTTGCAGTGGATCGGCGGCCTTGCCTCGCTCGCAACCGCTGCTGCGATCTTCATCCGGCCGCAATTCGTCGGCGCGGACGCCGCAGAGCCGACTTTTTCACGCGGCGAGGACGGTTCTTATATTTTCGCTTTCGCCAGCGCGATCCGCGCTTTCGCCCCGGTCTACGCCGGACTCACTTTCATAGCCTTTGCGGCGCTGACGGCGAGCGGCGCGCCTGCGCTTGACGCCGCGGCGCTCGCTCTTTCCTGCCTTGCGTCAGGCGGCATCATGCCGAATCCGGACGGCTTTTCCGCTTATCCGAACGCGGTCGCCATCGCCTATTTTCCTTTTTTGGTCTTATCGGGCGCCAGCTTCATCCTGTTGGTTCGCGCTTTCCGTCGCAAGAGGACGAAGGCGGCGGATTTTGAATCATCCGTCTATCTCGTACTTATCCTTCTTCTCTCCATCGTCTTCGTGCTGTTCGCCGGCGATCACGGCGTCTTTCCGGCGCTCTTCAATGCGGCGAGCCTTTTTTCGACCAACGGCGTTATTGTCGGCTCTGAACCCGATCTGATGCTCGCGCTCGTCACTGTCATCATCGGCGGGTGCGCCGTATCGACGGCCGGCGGATTGAAGATCCTCAGGTGGATCGTCATCATGCGGCGCTCGCAGATGGAGGTTCGCCGGCTCATCATGCCGAGCGCCGTATTCGGGCCGCGCACGGCGCGAAACGAACTCGGCGTCTGGATGCATTTTCTCGTGTTCACGATGGCGCTCGCCGCGTTGACGACAGCCCTGACCGCCGGCGGGCACTCTATCGAGGCCGCCGCCGCCGGCGCGGTCGGCGCGATCGCCAATGCGGGCCCCGTGATCGCTCTGACGCCCGAAGGGCATGAGGGCTACCATATCTTTGAGGACGGTTGGACGCGCCTTCTCCTCGCCGCAGCGATGATCGTCGGGCGCCTTGAAGGCGTCGCCGCGTTGATGATGATAAAAGGCGCATTCTGGAGAGTTTGATCAATCATGCCGCGCATCGCTTACGTAAACGGCGCCTATCGCCCTCTTAAAGACGCTTTCGTTCATATCGAGGATCGCGGCTATCAATTCGCGGACGGCATTTATGAAGTCGCGCTTCGCGTCGACGGTCGCTTCTGGGACCTTGACGGCCATCTCGCCCGGTGGGGGCGCTCATTGAAAGAGCTCAATATCGCGGAGCCGATGAGCGAACGCGCCCTGCGGCTCGTCATAGGCCGGCTTATCGCGAAAAACAGACTGGGCGATTGTTACATCTACATGCAGGCGACGAGGGGCGTTGCGCCGCGGAACCATCCATTCCCTCTTGAGGGAACGCGGCCGTCGCTTGTCATGACCGTAAAACCGCTTGATTTGCGCAAACTGAATCTGAACGCGCAGAAGGGAATTTCGGTTATCACAGAACCGGATATCAGATGGGGACGGGTGGACATCAAATCGGTCGGTCTGCTGCCGAACATTCTCGCCAAGGAAAAAGCGAAGCGGCAAGGATCCGGAGAGGCGTGGCTGGTGCGAAACGGGAAGGTGACGGAAGGCGGCTCATCGAACGCCTGGATTGTCGATGAGGACGGCGCGCTCATCACGCATCCGCTGGGCAACGAGATTCTGGGCGGGATCACGCGGCAGACGGTGATCAGATGCGCTGAAGAGCTGCAACTTCGCGTCGTCGAACGTCCCTTCACCGTCGACGAGGCGAAAAATGCTAAAGAAGCATTTATCACCTCGGCGATGAATCTCGTGACGCCGGTCATCGCCGTCGACGGCGCCAGGATCGGGAACGGAAAGCCGGGTCCGATTGCGCTGCGTTTGAGAGAAGCCTATTACGCCCACAACGCGGCATGACAACGGCGCGTCGCAAAACGGGTTGCATCCTTAGCAATCCCAAGCCAAGATCGCCGCTTAGGGCGCTATAATCCGCCAAAGGATAAAGATTTCCAATGAACGACAAGAAACAAAACCTTCAGGACGTTTTCCTGAATCACGTTCGCAAGGAAAAAGTGGCGGTGACGATTTTCCTCGTCAACGGCGTCAAGCTTCAGGGCGTCGTCACCTGGTTCGACAATTTCTGCGTCCTCCTGAAACGCGAGGGGCAGGTGCAACTTGTCTACAAGCATGCCATATCCACCGTGATGCCGGCTCAGCCGGTCAATCTCTGGAATGGCGAAGAAAGCGAATAGAGCTCATTGACTGATAAGGCGGAAGACGGCGGCGCGCAGGATTTCGGCGCCGCTTTTGTGATTCACGTCGCCTTCGCGGCCGAAACCCGCCGGCGAAGCCCCGCCGCGCGCCTTGAAGAGGCGGTCGGCCTCGCTGAGGCGATCGACCTCGCTGTCGTATATTCGGAAGTCGCGACAATCGCTAACCCGAGGCCGGCCACTCTTCTGGGGCAGGGGCGGGTCGAAAAAATTGCGGCGCAACTTGATCAGGCGAAGCCGCGCCCGGGCCTTGTGATCGTCGACGCGGCTTTAAGTCCGGTTCAGCATCGAAATCTTGAAAAGGCCTGGAACGCCAAGGTGCTGGACCGTACGGCGTTGATCCTTGAAATTTTCGGCGCGCGAGCGCGAACGGCGGAAGGCCGGCTGCAGGTCGATCTCGCCCATCTCACCTATCAGAAATCCCGGCTTGTACGCTCATGGACGCACCTTGAGCGCCAACGCGGCGGACGCGGCTTTCTGGGCGGTCCAGGCGAGCGTCAGATTGAAAGCGACCGGCGCGCCATTGAGGTGAAAATCGATCGCCTGCGCGAGAAGCTCGATCAGGTGCGCAGGACGCGCACGCTCCAGCGCGAAAAGCGCCGGAAGACCCCGCACCCGGTCGTCGCGCTGGTCGGCTACACCAACGCCGGCAAATCGACCTTGTTTAACCGGCTGTCGAAGTCCGACGTTGTTGCGCGCGACCAATTATTCGCAACGCTTGATCCGACCATGCGCGCAATCGACCTGCCTTCCGGCCAGCGCGTCATTCTCTCCGACACCGTCGGATTTATATCCGACCTGCCGACGCAGCTTGTCGCCGCGTTTCGCGCGACGCTGGAAGAAGTGAATGAGGCGAATCTCATCCTCCATGTTCGCGACAGCGCGCACGAAGATTCGGACGCCCAGCGCGAAGATGTCATTGACGTTCTTGCAGAGCTCGGCGTCGATGCGGATGACGGGCGTCCCGTCATTGAGGTGATGAACAAGATTGATCTTCTCTCTGCGGACGACAAGCTTGCGCTTGAAGCCTTGGCGCGGCTTTCGCGCGAGAAGTCGGCTGGAACAATTGAAGAGCCTTTCCGCATCGCCGTTTCAGCGGTGACGGGGGAGGGACTCGACGAATTGCGTTCGGCGATGGACGGCTTGCTGACGCTTGATCGCGAAACGTTCTTAGCGACTCTGGAAGGCGCTGAAGGCGCCGCGCGCGCATGGCTGCATGAGCATGGCGATATTCTGGCGGAGAATGCGCATGACGGCGTCCTGGACGTTGAGGTGCGATTGACCGAGAAGTCCGCAGGACAATTCCGAAAACTCTATCCGGATGCGACGCTGCAGCTGCGTTCCGACGCTCGTAGGCGGTTGAGCGCATGACGGTAGACATCATCCGCGTCCGCGATCTGATCGCTGAAATCGCCGAGAAAGAAATGCTTTCGCAATACAGGCGGCTCGACCGGGACGCCGTTCGCGCAAAGTCATCGCCTTCCGATCTCGTCACCATTGTCGACGAAGCCATGGAGAAAGAATTGCGGCGCGCGCTGCTGGGCCTGACGCCGGGCGCTGCGTTCGTGGGGGAAGAATCGGCGGCCGCAGACCCGACGATTATGGACGCGATCGCCTCAGCGGATCGCTGCTGGATTGTCGATCCGCTCGACGGCACCAGGAATTTCGTCAATCACGTCGACGAGTTCGGTTCAATCGTCGCCTATCTCGAACGGGGCGTCGTTGAAGCGGCGTGGATATTCGCCGCGCCGACGCGCCAGTTCGCGATCGGCGTCAAAGGCGGCGGCGTCACGTGGGACGGCGAGCGCGTAGTTCCGAAGCGGGCTGAAAACAATCCGCCGACCGGCTGGCGCTCGACGGGCTGGCTCAACGAATCGTGGCGCGCTCATATTGTCGATAATCTGAAACAGAAAACGGCCTCGCGCGCAGGACATTGCGCGGCGTACGCCTATCTTGCGCTCATTCAGGGCGACGTGGATTTCAAGCTCTCCAGCCGCATCCACGCCTGGGACCATGCGGCTGGGGCGATGTTGACGGAAGAGCTGGGGGGTGCGGCGCACTGGCTTGAGGACGGGGTACGGTACCGGCCGCAGACAAGCGTTGACCGTCCTTATCTCGCAACCGCTCCGGGCCGGGACTGGACGATGATCGCAGACTTGCTGCGCAACTGATATTCCTGTTTGCCCGGACGTTCGGGCGGTGACAGAAGGCGATCAGGAGACGCCTATGACCGCTCAATTCGCCCAATTCAAAGACAAGGTCTGCGTCGTCACGGGCGCCGCCTCCGGGATTGGCCGCGCGACGGCGGTCAGGCTTGCACAAGCCGGCGCGGCGGTCGCGATCTCGGATATAGACGCGGACGGGCTTGAGGAAACGCGCCGGATGATTGACGGGGCGACGACGAACCGCCTGCTCGTCGATCGCCTTGATGTCTCTGACGGCGATGCGATCATCGCCTACGCTGAGACAGTGCGGCAAAGCCTTGGCGACGCCGACTATCTATTCAATATCGCAGGGCTTACCCGTGTCGGGGTTTTTGAAGACACGCCTCTGTCGTCCTACGAAAAAATCATGGACGTGAATTATTGGGGCGTCGTGCGGATGACGAAGGCCTTTCTGCCGCAACTAATCGAGACAAGGGGCGGCCTCGTCAACATCTCCAGCATCTTCGGCATGATCGGCTTCGCCGGACAGGCGCATTATTGCGCGTCAAAATTCGCCGTGCGCGGATTTTCCGAAACGATCGCGCAGGAATTGGCGGGAAAAGGCGTGCGCGTGACCTCCGTTCATCCGGGCGGCGTTGCGACTGGGATCGCCCGCAACGCCGTTGTCGACGCGATGCCGCCTGAAGTGGGCGACAAGGCCGAGATTGAATCGCGGTTCAACAAGGCCGCCATAACCAGCCCTGAGCGCGCCGCCGACATCATTCTCAGCGGCGCCGCGCGCGGCAAAAGACAGGTCCTCGTCGGACCGGACGCCAGGATCATCTCGTTCGTCCAGCGCCTGTTCCCGGAATCCTATGCGGGCATCATCGCCCGCCTTCGCCCGCGCGGCGCGTAATCGCCGCTTCTAGATAACGCCGAGCGCCTTGCCGACTTTCGTAAAGGCGTTGACGGCGCGATCGACCTGTTCGTCCGAATGGCCGGCGCACATCTGGGTGCGGATGCGCGCCTTACCCTTCGGCACGACGGGGAAGGAAAACCCGGTGACGTAAACGCCCTCATCCATCAGGGCGGCGGCCATGTCCTGCGCCAGGCGCGCATCGCCGAGCATGACCGGAATGATCGGGTGCTCGCCAGGCAGAACGTTGAAACCGGCTTTCGCCATCCCGTCGCGAAAGCGCGCGGCGTTCCGGAAAAGCTGCGCGCGCAAGGCGTCCCCACCCTTGACGATCGACAGCATTTTGAGCGTCGCGCCGAGAAGCGCCGGGGTAAGCGCATTAGAGAAGAGATAGGGACGCGCGCGGTTGCGCAGAAGGTGAACGACATTCGCCTTGGCGCATATATAGCCGCCCATGCCGCCGCCGAGCGCCTTGCCGAGCGTTCCCGTCAGAATGTCGACGCGCCCTTCGACGCCGCAATGCGCCGGCGTGCCGCGCCCCTGCGGCCCCATAAATCCGGTCGCGTGACAATCATCGACCATCACGAGCGCCTTGTATCGTTCGGCGAGATCGCAGATTTCCTTCAGCTTCGCGATATAGCCGTCCATCGAGAAGACGCCATCCGTCACGACAAGCTTCGTTCGCGCGCCGTCAGCGTCCGCCTGGTTCAATTGCGTCTCAAGGTCGGCCATGTCGGAATTGGCGAAACGATAGCGCTTCGCCTTGCAGAGCCTGACGCCGTCGATGATCGAGGCGTGATTGAGCGCGTCGGATATGACGGCGTCTTCCGCCTCAAGCAGCGGTTCGAAAACGCCGCCATTGGCGTCGAAACAGGCGGCGAAGAGTATTGAATCCTCATATCCCAGATAGGACGCGATTTCCTTCTCGACCTTGCGGTGTAGATCAGTCGTGCCGCAGATGAATCGGACCGACGCCATGCCGAAGCCGTAATGCTCCATCGTTTCCTGCGCGCCGCGGATGATTTCCGGGTGATCGGCGAGCCCGAGATAGTTGTTGGCGCAGAAATTGAGAACGCGAACACGGGCGCCCTTGTGGATGACCTCGATTTCCGGCCCTTGCGGCGAGGCGATTTCCCGTTCGCGCTTTTCAAGGCCCTGTTCGCGAATGTCGGAAAGCGTTTGATCGATCCGGGCGTAGAAATCGTGATTCATGACTTTCTCGCTGCTGGCGCGCTTCGCTTGTAATCAAAGCCGGGCAGGCGTCAACAGAGCCGCTTGCTTTCGCGCGCCGTTCTGGGAATTAATGGATCTTCGCCGCTGATGTGGGGGAGTGACCAATGTCGACGTCGCGCCGCGCGCTGATCAAAAGCGCCGCACTGGCGAGCCTTCTCGCCGCCTGTACGAAAAAGGACGGAAAACACAGCGGCGTTGATCCGGGCGCGACGCCCGTTTCCGGCGACGCGGCTTTGACGCCGGACGACATCGCCGCCGCTGAAAAGCTGTCGGCGCTCTCGTTTACGCCGCAGGAACGCGCTCAGATGGCGGAGGGGCTCGAAGCCGCGCTGGAGACGCTGACGAAGCTGCGCGCGATCGAATTCGGCAACGCTGACGCGCCGGCGCTGGTCTTCAACCCGAAGCTTGCGCGAAAGAAAGTCGGATCGCAGAAGAATGTCCTTTCGCTTGGCGGCTATTACGGCGAGGCGAGGCCCAATGATGAAGCGTCGGTCGCGTTTTCCAGCGTGGCGCAGCAGGGCGTATGGATTCGCGAAAGAGCGATCTCATCGGTTGAGCTGACTGAACTCTATCTGAAGCGCATTGAAAAATTCGATGCGCGGTTGTCGGCCTTTGTGACGGTGACGGCCGATCGCGCGCGCGAGGAGGCGGCGAAGGCGGATAAGGAGCTTGCCGAGGGACGCAATCGCGGACCCTTGCACGGCGTTCCCTATGCGCTGAAAGATCTCGCCGACACGAAAGGCGTCGCGACGACATGGGGTGCGGAACCTTATCGCGACCGCATTCCTGACGATGACGCAGAAGTCGTGCGCAAGCTTGAACGCGCGGGCGCAGTCATGCTCGGAAAGACGGCCTGCGGCGCGATCGCCTATGGCGATGAATGGTTCGGGGGGACGACTAAAAATCCCTGGAATCCGGCGGAAGGATCGAGCGGGTCGAGCGCAGGCTCGGCTTCCGCAACGGCGGCCGGCCTTTGCTCCTTTGCGATCGGCACGGAAACGCTCGGGTCGATCATCTCGCCGTCCGAGCGCTGCGGAACGATCGGGCTGCGACCAACTTTCGGCCGCGTGTCACGGGCCGGCTTCATGGCGCTCTGCTGGTCGCTCGACAAGGTCGGGCCGATCTGCCGCACGGTTGAGGATGCGGCGATCGTTCTTTCCGCGATAAATGGGTTCGACGCGGATGACCCAGGCGCTGCGCGTTACGGTTTCGCCTATGACGGCGGCGTCGACATCAAGTCGTTCACCGTCGGTTATTCGCCCTCCTGGTTTGAAAAAGGCGACGGCGTCGACCGCGCCGCGCTGGAAGCGCTGAAATCGCTCGGCGTCACCTTGAAAGAATTTCCCTGGCCGACGCTGGATTTTTCAGCGCTTGAGAAGATCGTTCTCGTTGAGGCGGCGGCGGCGTTTTCCGAGCTTACTCTTTCCAACCGCGACGACGAACTTTCATGGCAAGACGATGAAGCATGGCCAAACACATGGCGCCAGACGCGCTTCTTTCCGGCCGTAGAATATGTGCAGATTGACCGTTTGCGCCGTCGGTTGATGCAGGAAATGGCGACGGCGTTCGAAGGATTCGACGCGCTTATCGGACCGAATTTCGCCGGCGGCGCCTTGCTCGCGACAAACTGCACGGGTCATCCGCAACTGGCGCTGCGCGCCGGCTTCGCGCAAACGCCGAACCGCGATCTATTCGACGCTTCCGAAGAGGCGATCGGCGCGGAAACCTTCAGGACGCCGCGCGCTGTCAGTCTCTGGGGCGACCTTTTTCAGGAGGGGAAGATCATCGCGCTCGGACGCGCGCTCGAGGCGGCGCTTGGCGTCGCGCATGAGCGTCCGCCGGGATTTTGATCGTCAAAGGAAGCGCGCCACAACGTCCTTGTAGGAGCGTGAAAGCTTCAGTTCAGATCCGTTTTCTAGGATGACGAAATACTCGCCGTTTGAATGCGGATGCAGCTCCTTGACTTTCTTGACGTTGACAATCGCCGAGCGGTGAATGCGCTGGAAGCGCGCCGGATCAAGGCGCTGCTGCAGGGTCTTCATCGTTTCGCGGATGATGTGCGTCTTTCCCTGCGCGTGAATGCACATGTAATCGCCCGCCGCATCGATCCAGTCGATGTCGTCTGCGTTGAGCATGACGACCTTGGAGCCGTCCTTGAACGAGAGCCGTTCTGAATAGCGTTCCTTGTCAGCCCATGTCGGATCCTGGATGAGTTCCTTGATCTGGTCGCGGTCTTCGTCGCTGAGCGAAGCGAGCAATTCGACAAGGCGCGATTCGCGGCTTGCCGCCGCCTTCGTTTTGATCGCCTCGCGGGCGCGATGAATGGCGTCTTTCAGCCTTTCATCCTCAACCGGCTTGACGAGATAGTCGAGCGCATTCGCTTCGAAGGCGTCGATGGCGTATTTGTCATAGGCGGTTACGAAAATGACGAGCGGCGCCGGCGCGCCGATCAACGCGCGGACGACGCCGAACCCGTCAAGGCCCGGCATCTGGATGTCCAGAAAGACGAGGTCGGGCGAATGCGCCTTGATCTCCTTCACCGCTTCTCGGCCGTTTGCGCATTCGCCGATGATATCGATTTCCGGAAACTCCTGCAGGCGCAGTTTCAGGCCGCGTATGGCGAGCGGCTCGTCGTCAACAAGCATCACACGGATTTTTTGTTCTTCCATTTCAGGCTCCGTTGATTTGTCGTTTCGTTTCGTAAGGAATTCTGAGATTGACGCAAAGGCCCTGCGGCTCCTTGCGCGCAAGGCTGAACGACTGGCGTCCGCCGTAGAGGTGGGCGAGGCGGTCTCGCATGTTGACAAGCCCGACGCCCGTCTTGCCGTCGGCGAGCAGCGTGTCGAGATCGTCAGGCGCGGAAGGCCCGTTGTCGCAGACCTGAAGCTTCAGCATGGCGCCGTCCCGCTTGGCGGAGATGCCGATTTCCCCGCCCGATTCCATCCGCGCGATCGCGTATTTGATAGCGTTCTCGATCGCGGGTTGAAGAATAAGCGAGGGAACCTGCGCGTCCACGGCGTCATCGTCGATGTCGATCGCGATCTTGAGGCGGTCGGCGAAACGGGTTTTTTCTATGTCGAGATAAAGCTGCAATGCGCGCAATTCCTCGGCGAGCGATGTTTTCTGCAAGGGATCGCTGTCGAGCGAATAGCGCAGAAAAGCCGACAGTTTAGTCAGCATCTGGTTCGCCTGCCGGCCGTCCTTTTCAAGCACGAGCGTCGAGATGGCGTTCAGCGTGTTGAAAAGAAAATGCGGGTTAAGTTGATAACGCAGCATTTTGAGCTGCGCCTGATCGGCAAGCCGCGCCGCCATGATGGCGCGTTCGGATTCGTCGCGGAGCTTCAGGTAATAATTGATGCCGAAATAAAACCCGCCCCATGACATCAGAAGAAAGAAGTTGGGCGGCAAATCCGGACGGATGAGCATCAGGAGGTTTGAGCTGCCGAGATCCGCGCCGCGATTTAAGACCCACTCCTCGCCGAAGATGAGAACGAATGTCTGAAGTTTGGCGATCGACATCGCGATCGTCGCCGCCGCCGTCGTCGATATGCCGATCAGAAGCAACGCGGCGGGATGCTGTCGTCTGGCGAAACGATAGATCGGGCGCAGGATGATTGATGTCGTCAGCAGACCGACGATCGACATGGCGATCGAATAGGCGACCGACTGCTGAGACCAGCCGGCGACAAGCGAGGAGACGGCGAGAACGTGAAAAACGAAAAAGCCGAGCCAGCCGGAAATCTGCAGGAACCAGAACAGGCGTTCCTTCTCGGCGAAAAACCAGTTCATCGCGCGACGCGACGGCGCCGGCGAGGAAATGAAGGGGCCGGCCGGCGTTTGGTTAATTTCGACGGCCGTCATCGTGGATCGCTGCATTGCACCTCTATAGCACAGCCTGAAACCATTCGCCCAAACAAGGCCGGTGCGGCGAAGCGGCTTGGAGATGCGGCGGCCGGGGCTGCGCCGCTCATTCCGGCAGCGAGAGCAGCCTGACGTCGCCGCCCGCGGCCGTCGTATTGATCGTCACCGTGCGCTCCGTCGCAAAGCGGCTCGGCTCATCAAGGCTGGAGAGCAGGGGCGCAAACGCTCCCTCTCTTCCCGCCAGCGATCTCAGAAGGCCGTCGCGCGCCTGAATCGCGCCGTCAAACGCAATGATCCGGACGCGCGAATCGAGCAGATAGGCCTCATGAACGGCGCTTTCGAAGGCCGCGCCGGCGATGAGGTCTTGCGGAGCGCCGGCCTTATCAAGGGCGGCGCTGAGCCGGTCGCTGATCGACGATGAGCAGATGACGGCATTGCCTGCGGCGAGCGCCAGGGCGATCTGACGTCGATTGGCGGGCGGCGCGCCGCCGCCGAGACAAACAGCGACGCCGCGTCCCTTGAGGCGCAGCGAATTCGATTCGCCAGTCGGCCCCGGCAGCTCGACAGCGTTTTCAAAATGCTCGGCGAAGAGCGAAGCGGCTATGCGAAAGATGTCAGCGTCGCCGTTTTCGGCGAGGGCGGCGGCGCGCGTCAGGATGTCCCGCCGATCCGCCGTCCTGTGCCATTGTACAAACGCCGCGTCTGATTTTCTCATCTGCTGGTCGAACAACGGCGCCGGGGCGTTTGACTGCACGGCGATCGACGCTGTTCCAGTCGGCGCCGGTCGTTTTTGCATTGCGCTGAGATAATGCGGACCGCCGGCCTTCGGCCCCGTGCCGGAAAGGCCTTCGCCGCCGAAGGGCTGAACGCCGACGACGGCGCCGATCTGGTTTCTGTTGACGTAGATGTTGCCGACGCGCGCCCGCGCGACGATTGAATGCATCGTCTCGTCGATGCGCGAATGCGCGCCCATGGTAAGGCCGTAACCGAGCGCGTTGATGTCATCTACGAGCGCCGGCACGCCCTCGGCGGGGAACCGCACCACATGCAGAACCGGACCGAACACTTCACGCTTCAAATCGGAGATCGCGCCTATTTCAAAAGCGGCCGGCCGAATGAAGGTTCCGTCGACGTCGCCCGCTGTCATCGGCGCGCGCGCTATGAGGCGCTGGCTGCGTTCCATCTCTTCAAGATGCGCCTCAATATTGGCGCGCGCCTCTTCGTCAATCACCGGGCCGACATCGACAGACAACCGGGCGGGATCGCCGACAAAAAGCTCCGCCATGGCGCCGGCGAGCATCTCGTTGAAGCGGTCGGCGATATCTTCCTGCACGCAGACGAGACGGCAGGCTGAGCATCTTTGACCGGCGCTCTGGAAAGCGGAGGCGATGACGTCTCTCACCGCCTGTTCAAGCAGCGCCGTTGAGTCGACGATCATCGCGTTGATGCCGCCCGTTTCAGCGATGAGCGCGGCGTCGAACTTGCCGGAACGGACGAGAGTGCGATTGATGGTCTTCGCAACTTCCGTTGACCCGGTGAAAACGACGCCCTTGACAAGCGGGTGCTCGACAAGCGGTCCGCCGACGCTCGGCCCGTCGCCGGGCAGATAGTGCAAGGCTCCGGTCGGGACGCCCGCCTCATGCAGCAGCTTGACGGCTTCATGCGCGATGATCGGCGTCTGTTCGGCGGGCTTGGCGATGACGGCGTTGCCGGCGGCGAGCGCCGCCGACACTTGTCCGAGGAAAATCGCCAGCGGAAAATTCCAGGGGCTGATGCAGGCGACGACGCCGAGCGGTTCGCCGCCAAGCGCGCGCGCTTCATTCGCGTAGTACCGCAAGAAATCGACGGCTTCGCGGATCTCGGCGATCGCGTCAGGGATCGTCTTGCCGGCCTCGCGCGTTGCGAGCTGCATGAACTGTTCGGCGCGCTCTTCGAGAAGGTTCGCCGCGCGCGTCAGGATCGCGCCGCGTTCATCGCTCGTCATGCGCGCCCAGGCCGGTTGCGCCGCTGCGGCGGCGGAGCAGGCGAGGCCGACCTGTGACGCATCGGCGAAATCGACGATGCCGATCGTCTCGCCGCGATGCGAAGGGTTGGTGGATGGCGTCGGCGCGCCTTTCGGCGTCACGCCGTCAATAATCGGACCGTAAGCGCGCCGGCTCTCAAGCGCCTGACCGACAGCAAGCTGCAATTGTTCGGCGGTGTCCGGGTCGCTTTCGTCCCAGCCTTCGGCGAGAAGGCGCGTTCCATTGAAAAGATCGCGCGGCGCCGGAATGGCCGTGTTGGGAATGACGTTGAGGGCCTTCGCATCCTGGACCGGATCGGCGACGATATCGTCAATCGACGTCTCCGGATCGAAAAGCTGGTTGACGAAAGAGGAATTGGCGCCGTTTTCGAGAAGGCGGCGCACGAGGTAAGGCAACAATTCCCTATAGCCGCCGACCGGCGCGTAAATGCGCGACTTGAGACCGGTCTTGATCAGGCTGTCGTGCAACGCCTCGCCCATGCCGTGCAGACGCTGCAACTCATATTCCGTAACGTCGCCGGCCATTTCGCGCACGAGCGCGGCCGTCAGTGCGTTGTGGGTGGCGAATTGCGGGTAGATTATGTCGGCGTTAGCGAAGAGCTTTTTCGCGCAGGCCTGATAGGACACGTCGGTTGAAACCTTGCGCGTGAAGACGGGATAGGACCCCAGCCCCATCACCTGCGCACGCTTGATCTCCGAATCCCAATAGGCGCCTTTGACGAGCCGCACCATGATCCGTCGGCCGGTTTCGCGCGCGAGCGCGGCGAGCCAGTCGATTACGAACGGCGCGCGGCGCTGATAAGCCTGAACGACGACGCCGAAGCCTTCCCAGTCCTGAAGTTTGGGATCGCGCATCAGGGCTTCGATAAGATCGAGCGACAGATCGAGCCTCGCCGCTTCCTCCGCGTCGATATTGAAGCCGATATTGGCTTCTTTCGCCTGAATGGCGAGGCGGCGGACGCGATCTCCTAGTTCCATCAGGACGCGGTCGCGTTTTCCGTATTCATAGCGCGGATGAAGCGCCGAGAGCTTGACTGAGATGCCGGGATTGTCGACAGCGCGTTCCTTATCCGCTGTTTTTGCAATATCGGCGATCGCCGTCTCATAGTCGCAAAAATATTTCTGCGCGTCGGCTTCCGTGTGCGCAGCCTCGCCCAGCATGTCGAAGGAGAAATTGTAACCGGCCTTCGCGTAGCCCTTCGCGCGGCGCTGCGCTTCGCCGATCGTTTCGCCGAGTACGAAATGCTCTCCCAAAAGCTTCATCGCCTGAGCGACGGCGCCCCTGATGACCGGCTCGCCGACGCGATCAAGCAGGTCTTTGGTTGCGCGTGCGACTTTTTGCGCCCGTCCGCCGCCCTCAATTTCATCCAGCCAGGCGGCGGTGAGCATGAGGCCGCGCGTCGAGAAATTGACGAGCGGGAAGGGGCTCTTGCCTTTATGCGCGGCCCAGTCGCCGGATTCGACCTTGTCCTTGATGAGGGCGTCGACGGTCGCCGCATCCGGCGTGCGAAGCAGCGCTTCAGCAAGACGCATCAGCGTGACGCCCTCCGCCGTCGACAGGCCGTATTCCTGGAGGAATTTGTCGACGAGCGAGGAGCGCGCCGCTTCCGCTCGGGCCGCCCGAATGAAAGATGCGGCTTTTTCCTGCGCGGCGCGCCGCGCCGCCTCCGGCGTCTCGGCGTCGATGAGGAGCGCGCGAACCCGCTCCGTCTCGTCCGCCAGCGTGTTGTTGCGGATGAGGATTCGGAGGTCGCTGAGGGAAGGTGGCGTAATCATGATCGTGCGCGTTTAGCGGGTTGAGTCGGCGGCCTCGCCATAGCCGGAAGCAGGCTCCGTGTCATGCCGCCGGAATAGGCGGTCCCATCACTGCGACGCAACATTGCGGACGCCCCTTCCGGCGCTTAGGTAGAGCATTCTAGATCGGCCGACCTAGAGTTTCGGCCCCGGCTGTTCCTGTCCAAAGAGGATATTTCCCATGACTGAAGCTTATGTCTTCGACGCAGTGCGCACCCCGCGGGGCAAGGGAAAGGCGGACGGAAGCCTACACGAAGTCACCCCGGTCCAGCTGGCGACGCAGGTCCTCGGGGCGATTCGCGACCGCAACAACATCGACACGGCCGCAATTGACGACGTCGCCTTGGGCGTCGTTTCGCCGGTCGGCGAACAGGGCGCCGTAATCACCCGGACGGCCCTTCTCAACGCCGGTTTCGCCCAGACCACCGCCGGCATCCAGGTTAACCGTTTTTGCGCCTCCGGCCTTGAGGCGATCAACATCGCCGCCGCGAAGGTGAAATCGGGCGAAGCGGATCTGACGATCGGGGGCGGCGTTGAATCGATGAGCCGCGTGCCGATGGGCTCGGACGGCGGCGCCTGGCCGGTCGATCCTTCCGTCGCGTTCAAGACTTATTTCGTGCCGCAGGGAATTTCGGCCGACCTCATCGCGACGAAATACGGCTTCTCGCGCGATGATGTCGACGCCTATGCGGTCGAGAGCCACAAGCGCGCTGCGAAATCATGGGAGGAGGGGCGTTTCAAGAAGTCGATCATGCCCGTGAAGGACGTGATGGGCGTCGACCTCCTCGCGCATGACGAAACGATCCGCGCAAACACGGACATGCAGGCGCTCGGCGCTTTGCCGCCCTCTTTCGCGATGCTTGGCGAGAATTTCGGTTTCAACTCGGTCGCGATCCAGAAATATCCGGAAGTCGAGAAAATCAATCACGTGCATCACGCCGGCAATTCTTCCGGCATTGTCGACGGCGCCGGCGCCGTCCTGATCGGCACGAAAGAGGCGGGTGAGCGTCTCGGGCTCAAGCCGCGCGCGCGCATCGTTTCGACGGCCTCGATCGGATCGGAGCCGACAATCATGCTGACGGGGCCTGAATTCGCGGCGGAAAAAGCGTTGAAGCGGGCCGGCATGTCGAAGAAAGATATCGACCTGTGGGAACTTAACGAGGCGTTCGCCTCCGTCGTCCTGCGCTTCATGCAGGCGCTCGACATCGACCATTCGGACATCAACGTGAACGGCGGCGCCATCGCCATGGGGCATCCGCTCGGCGCCACGGGCTCAATGATCTTCGGCACGATGGTCGATGAGCTGGAGCGCTCCGGCAAATCGACGGCGCTCGTAACGCTCTGCATCGGCGCCGGCATGGGCACGGCGACGATCATCGAGCGCGTTTAATTAAGATTGAAATACGGAAGTCAGATCATGTCAGAACAAGCAATGACAGTTGAAGTCGACGGCGACGGGATCGCGCTCGTCACGATCGATCTCAAAGGCCAGTCGATGAACGTCTGGAACGAAGCGCTGATGACCGAATTCGCGGCCTTCATCGATCGCTTCTGCAGCGATGACGCGATCAAGGGCGCGGTCATCACCTCCGGCAAGGCGTCAGGATTTCTCGCCGGCGCCGATCTCAGAATGCTCGGCGGAGGGCGTCTCGATTCAGGAACCTCATCGCCAAAGGATCTGTTCGACCGGCTTTTCAATCTGAACAACATGCTGCGCAGGCTCGAGACGAGCGGCGTGCCGGCGAAGAAGCTGCAAAAAGGCGAGGCGCATGCAAAGCCGGTTGCGGCGGCGGTCAACGGCCTCGCGCTCGGCGGCGGCCTCGAACTCGTGCTCGCCTGCCATTACCGCGTTTGCGCCGACAACCTAAAAATCCAGCTCGGCGTCCCGGAAGTGAAAGTCGGGCTTTTGCCGGGCGGCGGCGGCACGCAGCGCCTGCCGCGGCTCGCCGGCCTGCAAAACGCCGCGCTCATGGCGACGCAAGGCAATCCGATCGATCCAGCGACGGCGAAGGGGTACGGCATCATTCAGGAAATCGCGCCGGCCGATGAAATCGTCGCCAAGGCGAAAGCCTGGGTGAAGGCGAACCCGAAAGCCGCTCAGCCCTGGGACAAGCAGGGCTTCAAATATCCGGGCGGCGCCGGACCGACGAATCCGGGTGCGGTCCAGTTTCATATCGCGTCGAACGCAATGGCGCAGCGTGAAACGCAGCACAATTATCCGGCCGTGCAATATATCCTTTCATGCCTTTATGAAGGGTCGGTCGTTCCTTTCGACACGGCGATCCGGATTGAATCGAAATATTTCGGCAAGCTGCTCGCGAGCCCGCAGACGCGCAACATGATCCGCACGCTGTTCATCAACAAGCAGGCGGCGGAGAAAGGCGAACAGCGCCCGCAAGGCGTTGAGAAGTCGAAGCTCGGCAAAGTCGGCGTCCTCGGCGCGGGTATGATGGGCGCCGGCATCGCCTACGTGACGGCGAAAGGCGGCGCCGAGGTCGTGCTGCTCGACCGCGACATGAAATACGCTGAAAAAGGCAAGGCCTATTCGGCCGGCATCGTCGAAAAAGGCATCGCCCGGGGCAAGGTGTCGAAAGAGAAGGGCGATGAACTGCTCGCCCGCATCAAGCCGACGACCGACTACAACGACCTTAAAGACGTCGACATGATCATCGAGGCTGTTTTCGAGGACCCGGACGTTAAGGCCGACGTCATCAAGAAAACCGAAGCCGTTATCGGCAAGGACGTCATTTTCGCGTCCAACACCTCAACCCTGCCGATTACGGGCCTCGCGAAAAATTCTGAGCGCCCTGACCAGTTCATCGGCATTCACTTCTTCTCGCCGGTCGACAAGATGCCGCTCGTCGAGATCATTCCGGGCGAAAAGTCCGGCGACCGCGCGCTGGCGGCGGCGCTCGATTATGTCGGGATGATCAAGAAGACGCCGATCGTCGTCAAAGACACGCGCGGTTTCTACACCAACCGCGTCGTGCCGCCCTATCTCAATGAAGCGATGCTTATGGTGAAGGAAGGCGTTTCGCCGGCGCTTATCGAGAACGCCTCGAAAATGCTCGGCATGCCGGTCGGCCCTCTGGCGCTTGTCGATGAGACATCGCTTGAGCTTGGCAAGCGCGTGATGGAATCGACGAAGAAAGAGCTCGGCAAGGACTACAAGCCCTCAGGCGTTGAAGACCTGCTGAATGTCATGGTCGACAAGCTCGGTCGTCTCGGCCGCAAATCCGGCGGCGGATTTTACGATTATCCGGAAAGCGGAAAAAAGACGCTCTGGAAAGGGCTCGCCGATTACTTCCCGCCGGCGAAGGACCAGCCGAGCGGCGACGAGGTCAAGGAACGCATTCTCTACGCGCAGCTCATTCCCGCTGCGCACTGCTTTGCGGACGGCATCGTCCATGATCCGCAATCGGCCGATCTCGGCGCGATCTTCGGCTGGGGCTTTGCGCCTTGGACCGGCGGGCCAATGAGCTATATCGACACGATCGGCGTCGACGCCTTTGTTCGCAAGGCTGAAAGTCTTGCGCAGAAATACGGCGCGCGCTTCAACCCGCCGCAGAAATTCCGCGACATGGCGGCGAAGAAGGAAAAGCTCTACAAGGCCGCTTAGCGGCAGAACGAGGCTTTCCTTGATTATCGCCCTTCAGACGCTTCTTGCGCTCGCGGGCGCCATGCTCACGATTGTCTGGGGCCGTCTTTATGCCGGCGGCCAAGCGATCCGTCCTGCCACAAACCCGGCGGCTGTCGCGGTCGGGTCGGTCACGAATTTTTTCGACACGCTCGGCATCGGATCGTTTGCGCCGACGACGGCGCTTGTGAAATTCTTCCGCCTGACGGGCGACGAGCAGCTTCCCGGCACACTGAATGTCGGTCATTCGCTGCCGACCATCGCGCAGGCGTTCGTCTTCATCACTCTCATCAAGGTCGATGCATGGCTGCTCGTCGCCTGCATCGCGGCGGCCATCTTCGGCGCTCTATGGGGCGCGCGCGTCGTCTCGCGCCTGCCGGTAAGAGCCATTCGTCTGGGCATGGGCTGCGCGCTCCTTGTCGCCGCAACGCTTTTCATGGCGCGCAATCTCGGCCTAATGCCCGGCGGCGGCGACGCTATTGCTCTATCCGGCGGCGCGTTTGCGTTGGCGGTTGTTCTTCATCTTGCCTATGGCGCGCTGATGACGCTCGGCATTGGACTTTATGCGCCTTCGCTCATCTCCTTGAGCATGCTCGGCATGGATCCGCGCGCCGCCTTCCCGATCATGATGGGCGCTTGCGCCTTTTTGATGCCGGCCGCGAGCCTGCAATTCATCCGCGCCCGCCGCTTTGACCCGGGACTTGCCCTTGGATTGACGCTTGGCGGGATTCCCGCCGTGCTGGTCGCCGCTTTTATCGTCAAGGAAATGCCGCTCGACCTCTTGCGTTGGCTCGTTTCCGGGGTTGTCCTGATCGCGGCGATAATGCTTATTGCGAGCGGGCTGAAAGACGCGCCCGCGCCGGCTCAGGAGGGATGAATGGTGCGATCTGTCTTGTCTGTCGTCATCGGCGTCATCGCCGCCTCGGCATTGGTGTTAATCGTCGAGCTAGTCGGTCATTCGATGTTTCCCCCGCCGACTGATCTTGACCCGGGCGATCCGGCGTCAATTGCAAAAGTGCCGTTTTCAGCGAAATTCGCCGTCGTCATCGCGTGGTTTGTCGGCGCCTTCGGCGGCGGCGTTGTCGCTTCGCTCATCGCCAAGCGCTGGGCGCCGGCCGCCTGGGTCGTTGCGGGGACGATCTTGCTTCTCGCCGGCGTCACGATGCTCCAGTTTCCGCATCCCTATTGGATGATGATCGGCGCTGTGGTTGCGACCGGGCTTGGCGGATTTCTGTCGACCAAACTCACCAAGGCGTATTACGGACGGCCCTTCGCAGGCGGACCGAAGCCGGGTCTTTGATGACGGAGCGCCCTGAGTTTCAGGAAGCGCCGGCGCCGGCAGCGACGGTCCTGCTTTTAAGGGACAAGCCGGCCTTTGAAGTCCTGATGATCGCGCGACATGAAAACTCCGCTTTCGCCGGGGGGGCGCTCGTTTTTCCGGGCGGCCGCGTCGATCCGGGCGACCGGCTGGCGGGCTGGCGCGATCTCGCCGACGGTCTTGTGGATGATCCTGACATCGCCGCCGCGCAGGTCGCCGCGGTGCGCGAGGCTTTTGAGGAAGCGGGCGTTCTCTTGGCGCGCGAGGCAGATGGCGGACCCGTCTCCAATGAGCGCGTGCGCTCGCTTAATGAATGGCGGCAACGCATTGAAAAAGATGATGAGCTTTTCCTCCAGCTCATTCGTGACCAGAACTTGCGCCTTGCCTGCGACGCGCTCTGTCTTTTTGCGCATTGGATTGCGCCGCCCGGCCTCCATCGGCGGTTTGACACGCTCTTCTTCGCCGCCCGTTTTCCGGCTGGCCAGGACGTCAGGGAAGACGGCAATGAAGCGACCGAGGCGGTCTGGATAGAGCCGGCTAAAGCGCTCGCCGCGCGACAGACGGGCGAGCGGAAAATCATCTTTCCGACGGCGTGCAATCTTGCGCTGCTTGGCCGCTCAAAGAGCGTTGATGAGGCGGTCGCCTGGGCCGGCATGCGCGACATTCGCGCCGTCATGCCGACGGCCGTAAAACGCGACGGAAAGATCATTCTGCAAATTCCGGAAGGGCTTGGCTATCCGACGACGGAAGAACCGCTCGATGTCGCGCGGCCGGACTGACTGCGCCCGCTATCGCGATCAAGGATGCGGCGCGTCCAGTCGAAAGCGATATAATCATAGAGCGCGTGGGCGATGATCGGCGCGACCAGGCTGCCCGTCAGCCAGAAGAGGAGACCGAGATAGGCGCCGACGCCGGCGGCGATCGCCGCGTAAAGCGCCGTGCGCGCGTGAAGCGCGCCGAACAGAAGACTTGGGGCCAAGATTGCGAAGACGAGGGGCGTTTTCTCCATCGCGGCTGTTTGCAAAACGCCGCGGAACAGCAGTTCTTCGCTGACGCCGGCGAGCATTGAGAGCGCGATGATGCGCGGTCGCGTCAGTCGAAAACCGATATTCGAAAAAAATTCAAGCTGCGATCGCCTGAAAGCGACGATTGATCGCCGCTCCGTGCGCATGAACCAAAAAAGCATGGCGATAAGCGGCGCTGTGGCGGCGACGCCCGATAATATGGCCCCGGCGCTGAACCGGAACAATGAAGCGGGCTCGACCCCCAGCAACAACCCGAGCAGCAAAGCGACGGGGATAAGAGCAAGCCCGAAAACAAACGTCAGAACGAAGGTCGCATTCTCTCCTCTGGACTGACCTGCATCCTCCGGCGCGCGCTTGTCATTCATGCTAGCGGCCGCGTTTAAGGCCGCCGAGAACGCCGCGCACGATCTCTCGCGTGATCATGGTTGAGAAAGTGCGCGCCGCCGATTTGATCGCCGCTTCGCCGACAGATTGCCGATTTGAACGCCGCGCAGCCTTCGGTTTCGCCGGCGCGCGCCCGGCGCGCGTCGCTTTTCCTGCGCGCGGGTCTTCCGCGCCGCCTTTTTCGGCGCGTCTGGCGAGAACTTCATAAGCGGATTCCCGATCGATCATCTCGTCATAAACGCCGCCGAGATCGGAATAACGCATCACGTCTGCTCGTTCTTGCGGCGTGATCGGACCGAGACGAGAGCAAGGCGGGCGGATCAGCGTGCGGTCGACCATCGACGGCGCGCCCTTGCTTTCCAGCGTCGACACCAGCGCCTCGCCGACGCCGAGATCGGTAATGGCGTCAAGCGTTTTGAAGGCGGGGTTGGGACGAAACATCTCGGCCGCCGTTTTGACGACCTTTTGCTCCTTGGGCGTGAAGGCGCGAAGCGCATGCTGGATGCGCGCGCCGAGCTGGCTCGAAACGCTGTCCGGCACGTCCTGAGGATTCTGCGTGACGAAATAGACGCCGACGCCTTTCGACCGGATAAGGCGAACGACCTGTTCGATCTTGTCGATCAGCGCTTTCGGCGCTTCGTGAAACAATAGATGCGCCTCGTCAAAAAAGAAGACGAGCTTCGGCTTGTCGGGGTCACCGATCTCGGGGAGTTCTTCAAAAAGCTCAGACAACAGCCACAGCAAGAACGTCGCATAAAGTTTCGGCGTTTGCATGAGCCGGTCGGCGGCGAGAATGTTGACAATCCCCTGTCCGGTCTCATCGGTGCGGATGAAATCATGAAGATTAAGCGCCGGCTCGCCGAAAAATTCTTCCGCGCCTTGCGCTTCCAGAGTCAACAGGCGGCGTTGAATGGCGCCGACGGTCGACTTCGCCACATTGCCGTAACGGGTCGTCAATTCATCCGCGCGGTCGGCGATATCGACGAGCAGCGCCCGCAGGTCCTTTAGGTCGAGCAAAGCGAGCTTTTCGTCGTCAGCGACGCGAAAGGCGAGCGTCAGAACGCCTTCCTGCGTATCGTTGAGCTCAAGGAGGCGCGATAACAGCAGCGGCCCCATCTCGGTGATGGTCGCGCGGATCGGATGACCTTGTTCTCCAAAGAGATCCCAGAAGACGACTGGAAAGGCCTCGGGCGCGTAATCCTCGAGGCCGATCTTATTCGCGCGCGCCAGAAGGAAATCCTTCATCTCGCCAGCAGCGGCGATACCGGAAAGATCGCCTTTGACGTCGGCGGCGAAAACGGGAACGCCAGCCTTTGAAAATCCTTCGGCGAGGATCTGCAGCGTGACGGTTTTGCCTGTGCCGGTCGCCCCGGCGATCAGACCGTGCCGGTTGGCGTATTTCAGCGCCAGGCATTGCGGCGCTTCCCCCTTGCCGATGAATATTCCGTCCGTCATTCGCAGCATCCTCTATTTCAGGTATCGATAGCGGCCGTCGACCGACCGCGGCAAGGCGCAATAGGTGCGCCAATAAACGGTACGGTCGGCGAGATTGCCCGAACGCTTCGCAATCCTGTAAATGTCGCTGGCGAGCGCGCGAAAGGGCGCGCAGGCGCGACGCGCCATCGAACGAAGAGGGATGCGATGTTGAGAATTCTCCTGATCATTGTGGTCGCGCTGGCGGTCATTATCGGCCTGATGCGCCTGACAGGAACAAGACCCGGCGCAGATGCGGCCGTCGATGAAGCCGCCGAAACGGCCGCCGAGATTGAGGCGTCGCCGGCGGCGGAAGAGGCGGAAGCGGCGGTGGACGCTGGCGAGGAGACTGTCGACGCGGCCGGCGACACAATCGAGGATGCAAGCGAAGGGGCTGTCGACGTCCTGGATGAGGCGGCGGATGAGTTGGAAGAGGCAGCAGAGCCGCAGCCTGAATAGTAAACGCGAAGGCGGCGCCGCATCATTAACGCGCATTAGTCAAGCGTTCTAGAATTTTAGGAAAATGCTCAGCACTTTCGTCTCTATTAAGCGCGGGGAGACGAAGGCTCTACGATGACTAACCCAATCGATCTAAAACACCTCGATCTTTATGTCGTGGGCGACCGCGCGTTGCTTGATGAAATTCTGTCGATTTTCATTGAGCAGGCGAAAATGCTTTCGGCGGAACTCGGTCATACATCGTCTGACGAAACCTGGCGCGAGGCGGCGCACAAGTTGAAGGGCGCTGCGCGCGGCGTCGGCGCTTGGGCGCTCGGGGATTTCGCCGAGGCGGCGGAGAAAGCGTCAAATGACGGGCCTGAGGCCAAGCGGGAACTCGCCGCGCAGGTCAAAGCGGCAGCAAGCGAAGCAGTCGAATTCGCAACGACCGTTCGGGATAGGCCGGTCTAACGGCGAGTTTGACGTGGCGCATTTTTGACATGGCGCATTGCGCCGCGCGCGCCGAACGCTATCCTTCTTCATGTTCGAGGAGGATGGACGGATGGTCAAAGACTTCGCTGATCAAATTCTCTGGGTTCTGGTCGCCGATGGCGAGAAGTCGCTATTGCTGGCGAACGCGGATACGGCCGCGCATCCTGATCTTCGTATTCTGAGCGCGCGCGAAATCGATAATCCGCCGGATCGCGATCAATCGGCGTCAAGGCCAGGACGAATGAATGACGGCCGCGCCGGCGGCACACATAAATCCGCCTTTGACGATACGGATTTTCATCGCCTTGCGAAAACCGAATTCGCCGCAGAGATCGCCGGCCGGCTTAACAAGGCCGCATTGCAGCGGGCGTTCGACCGGATCGTCATCATTGCGCCGCCGGCGACGCTCGGCGAGCTGCGCCAGCGGTACCATACGCAACTTGCGGGAAAAATCGCCGCCGAAATCGGCAAAGACCTCACCAGGCATCCCGTCGAGGATATTGAAAAAGCGGTCGCCGAAGCGCTTGCCGGTTGACGGTTCTAACGGCGCAATTCAGTCATCGCCGCGTCAATGCCCGATAGCGTGAGAGGATACATGCGGTCCGACATCAATTCGCGCATCATCTGGATGGAGCCGGAATAGCCCCATTGCTTTTCCGGTATGGGGTTAAGCCATATTGCGTTTTCATAGATGTTGGTGACCCGGTCCATCCAGATTGCGCCCGCCTCTTCATTGAAATACTCAACCGATCCGCCGGGGACAGTGATCTCATAGGGGCTCATTGAGGCGTCGCCGACGAAAATAACTTTGTAGTCATGCGGGAATTTATGAAGCACGTCCCATGTCGGCGTCTTGTCGGTCCAGCGCCTTTTGTTGTCCTTCCAGACGAAATCGTAAAGGCAATTGTGGAAGTAGAAATATTCCATGTGCTTGAATTCGCTGCGCGCCGCAGAAAAAAGCTCCTCGCAGATGCGGACGAACGGATCCATTGATCCGCCGGCGTCGAAAAAGAGCAGCACCTTGATCGTATTGCGCCTTTCAGGACGCATTTTGATGTCGAGATAGCCGGCGCGCGCCGTCGCGTCGATCGTGCCGTCAAGATCGAATTCGTCAGGCGCGCCCTTGCGCGCAAAGCGCCGCAGCCGCCTCAAGGCCACTTTTATGTTGCGCGTTCCAAGTTCAACATGATCGTCGAGATTTTTGTATTCGCGCTTTTCCCAGACTTTGACCGCGCGGCCCTGTCTTTGGCCTTCATTGCCGATGCGGACACCCTCAGGATTATAGCCGCCCGATCCGAAAGGCGACGTGCCCCCGGTGCCGATCCACTTGTTGCCGCCCTGATGCCGCTTTTTCTGTTCTTCAAGACGCCGCTTCAGCGTCTCCATCAATTTATCCCAGCCGCCGAGCGCCTCGATCTGTTTCTTCTCTTCTTCCGACAGGAATTTCTGAGTCAGCAATTTCAGCCAGTCTTCGGGTATTTCGGCTTCGACGCCTTCAGCGAGCGTTTCGATCCCTTTGAAGACATGGCCGAAGACGCGATCGAACTTGTCGAGATTGCGCTCGTCCTTCACCAGCGTCGCACGGGAGAGATAATAAAAATCCTCGACCTTGCGGCTGGCGAGATCAGCCTCCATCGCTTCCATGAGCGTCAGATATTCGCGCAGCGAGACGGGAACTCCCGCCGATTTCAGTTCATGAAAGAATTTAGCGAACATGGGTTACATAATAACGGCTGCAGCGCAGTGAGGCGAGCGTTTTGCGCAGAACCCAAAACCCTTCGCCCGGTCTTTGTCTTCTAAGGAAAACATACTACTCTGCTCCCATGAGCCCGACCGATAAGGTTTCAGCGATTCCCATGGATGCCCCCTGGCGCTGGCTCGGCGCAGGCTGGCGGGATCTTTGGGCGTCGCCCGTGCAATCGATCGGCTACGGACTGATCGTTGTCGGGGGCGGCCTTATCATCATCTACGGCTTGTTGGCGGCGCGTCTGTCGGCGCTTATTCCCGTGGCGCTCGGCATTTTCGCGCTTATAGGCCCGCTGCTTGCGCTCGGCCTTTATGAGGCGAGCCGGCGCATGGCGGCCGGCGAGCCGCCGGCGCTTTATCCCGTTCGTTTCGCGAGCCCGCGCGGTCACGAACAAGTCGCCTATATTGGCTTTTTCCTGCTCTTCGCCGCGCTCGTCTGGGTGCTGCTGGCGATGGGGCTATACGCCGTGACGACGGCGGGGACCTATGCCCCTCTCGACCAGTTCATCGCGTTCGCGTTGTCGACCCCTCGCGGTCTCATCATGCTGACGGTCGGCGCGATCATCGGCGGGGCGGTCGCTTTCGCAATCTATCTTCTCACTGTCGTATCGATACCGATGCTGATGAACGAAAATGTCGACGCCTTTACGGCGATCGGAGCCGGCGTTGAAGCGTTTAAGATGTCCCCGGGGACCATGCTGTTATGGGCGTGGTTGATCGGGATTTTGATCGTCGGCGGCGTTGCGACGCTTTTTGTCGGCCTTGCGGTCGTCTTTCCGCTGCTCGGCCATGCGACATGGCACGCCTATCGCGACATTCGCGGGCTCGCCTGAGGTCACCCCTTCTCTTCTTCAGCGTCCAGATCGTCATCAAGAAGAATCCGTTCCGCGGCGCCTTTCGGATCTTCGAACTGACCTGATTTCAGTGCCCAGAAGAAAGCCGCAAGCCCGAGGGCGCCGAGACCAAGCGCAATGGGTATGAGAAAGAAAAGCGCCGTCAAGACGGCGCCCGCCCCAAACCGATGCGCAACGCATTAAGCGTCACGATCATTGATGATCCGGACATGGCGATCGCGGCGATCAGCGGCGTCACAAATCCGAGCGCGGCGAGCGGCACGGCGCAGGCGTTATAGGCGGCGGCGAAGGAGAAATTCTGCAATACGCGCCGCCTTGAGGCGCGCGCGACGGTCACCGCTTCCGGTATCGGCGCGATGCCGTCGCCCTGATAGACGAAATCCGCCGCCGCCTGGCTTGCATCCGCCGCCGTGCCCGGCGACAGCGAGGCGTGGGCACCGGCGAGCGACGGCGCGTCATTAAGCCCGTCGCCCACCATCGCGACTTTGCGGCCTGTACGCTGCAGCGCCTCAACATAGGCGATCTTGTCGGCCGGAGTCATTTCCGCGCGCCAGCCGTCCAGTCCCAGATGTTGCGCGACGCGCCGCGCGGCGTTTTGGCGGTCGCCGGAGAGCATCTCAATCGAAAGTCCAAGCGCTTTCAGTCCCGCAATCGTTTTCGCCGCGTCAGGGCGCAGCGCGTCCTCAAAAAGAAAGCGAACCGGCGGCCCGTCGGCGATCTTGAGCCAGCATTCCTGAACGGCGTCATCAGGGCTGTCGGCGCCGACAAAGGATGCCCGGCCAAGCTTCACCGCTTTGCCGTCGAGATGCGCCTCAACGCCGTCGCCCGGGGTTTCGACAGCGTTCGCGGCCGGCTTACCGGCGCCGGCCGCCGCGACGATCGCCCGTGAAAGCGGATGCCGGCTTATTCGCGCGAGCGCAGCGGCGGCGTTAAACGCCTCATCTGAAATTTCCGCGCGGTTTGAAAGGCGCGGGCGCCCGTAAGTGAGCGTGCCTGTCTTGTCGAAAATGATCGTATCGGCTTCGGCGAGGCGCTCCAGCGCATCTCCCGATTTGACAAGAACGCCTTTTCTGTAAAGCCTGCCTGTGGCGACGACCTGGACGGCCGGCGCGGCAAGGCCGAGCGCGCAGGGACATGTGATGATCAAAAGCGCGACGGCGTTGAGGACTGATACGCGAAGCCCCGCATCCATTAGGAAAAACCAGCCGGCGAATGTCAACGCGGCGAGCGAATGAACGACCGGAACGTAAAGCGCCGCCGCCTTGTCGGCGAGGCGGATATAGCGGCTTTTCGATTGTTCGCCGGCCTCGATAAGGCGCGTCAGATCGGCGACGAGCGAATCGTCCGCCGTCTTCGTCGCGCGCAGCGTGAGGCGTTGGGTGAGATTGAGAACGCCGGCATGGATGAGAGCGCCCTCTGCGCATCGAACCGGCGCGCTTTCTCCCGTGACGAGCGACATGTCGATTGTCGATGCGCCGTCTTCAATAACGCCGTCGACCGGAACGCGATCGCCGGGCGCAAGCAGCAGAAGATCGCCCGGCGCGATATCGCGCGCCGACACGGATGTCAGCGTTCCGTCCGAGTTGATGCGGCTAGTTGAAACGGCTTGCAGGGCGAGCAGGTCGCGGGCGGCGGCACGTGCACGCAAGCGCAAACGGTGGTCGAGATAGCGGCCGATCAGCAGGAAAAACAGCAGCATCACCGCTGCGTCGAAATAGGTGTGCTCCCCATGCGCGAAGAATTCATAGACGCTGACGCTGAGCGCCAAAATGACGCCGAGCGAGATCGGCACGTCCATATTGGCGCGCCTTGATTTCAAGGCCCTAAAGGCGGATGCAAAAAAAGTCTGACCTGAGTAAAGCGCTGCGGGTATGGCGATCAGCGCGGAGATCCAATGCATGAGATCGCGCGTCGCCGGGCCCATTTCGCCGCCGCCGGCCCAGACGGAAACCGATAGCAGCATCACATTGGCGGTCGCGAAGCCGGCGACGGCAAGCGCGCGCAAGAGCCGCCGGCCTTCTTTGTCGCTTTCCTTTTCCGCAGCTTCAGGATCAAACGGCGCCGCGCGATAGCCAAGCTGGTCGATGCGTTCGGCGATGAGACGCGGTTCGATTGCGCCGTCAGTCCACACAAGCGAGAGACGGCCCGTCGAAAGGTTGAGCCGCGCCGACTGCATGTCGGGCAGGGCGTTCATCGCGCCTTCAATCTTGCGAATGCAGCCGGCGCATTTTGCGCCGAAGACGGCGAGGTCAAGTCGGGCGAGGCCGTTTGTTCGCCGCACGAACGGCCCCGGATCAATCACCGCGCCGTCGGCGGGCGGTTCAAGCCCGCTGGGGCAGCCGAAATCCGCTGTCGCCGTCGTCATTCGATTAGCAGCCGCTTTTCAAGTTCGAATCTGTCGCCGTTTTCATTTGTCGCCGTCGCCTGGAGTCGCCATGCGCCGGACGGGACGGCGATGCTGGCGCGATAGGCGCCGCCCGCCAATTCTTCAAACGCGACCGGCGCATCGAATTCGTCGCTTACGGGACGCGACAAGACGCCCTCGACGGAAAGGCCGCTGATCGGCGCATTCGTCGCCGAACGGAAAGCGAGTTCGATCGACACAAGACCGTCCTCGGCGCGCGCGGTTGCAATCTCCGCTGTCCAGCCGAGCGCATTTTGGGCTTCGCGTTCGGCGAGGCGGTCGTTGAATCGCACTCCCTGCAGATAGGATTTTTTCTCCTGCTCCCCGGGAAAGCTCTTGACCGCGAACGTAATGAAGACCGCATTCGCGATGATGATGATCGCGAAGAAAACGAGGAACATCGCGAGGACATGCTTGCCGTTAAGCATGAAAGAACGGTGGCTCATCGACGCTCCTTCATGAAAGCCGTATTGCTGGTTACGCTCTCGCCGCCGCCGACTTCCTCGACGATGATGCGGATCTCGCCGCTCGCCCGCAGCAACTCGCTTGCGGGCAACGTAGCGAATATGCGGATAGAGCGCACCGCGTCGCCCTCCGCCGTCACGACAAGCGCGTTGTTTTGGATTTCCGCGCCGACGGTTGAGAGCTGATAGGCGCCGCCGCCTTCAAGCCGGATATTGAAATCGCGCGCATGATTCGCCTTGTTGATGATCTTCACCGTGTAGGCGTTGCGAATAGAGCCGTCGGAAAGCGTGACGAATGGCGGCGTGCGATCCCTAAGAACATTCACTTCCATCGTCGCGCGCGACGTCAGGCCGAACAGGATGAGCGCGCCGACGGCCGCGATCAAGGCCGCGTAGAGAATCGTTCTTGTCCGAATGAGCCGGATTTGTTCTTTCCGCCCGGCCTGGCGGCGTTCGAGGTTCTTGTCCGTGTCATAGTCGATGAGGCCGAGCGGGCGGCCGATTTTCTTCATGGTCTCGTCGCAGGCGTCAATGCAAAGCGCGCAATTGATGCATTCGAGCTGCGCGCCGTCGCGGATATCGATGCCCATCGGACAGGCGGCGACGCAGGCGTTGCAGTCGACGCAATCGCCGCGCCCTTCCCAGCTTTCTCCCTTTTTATGGGAGCCGCGCGGCTCGCCGCGATCAGCCTTGTAGGTGACCTGCAGGGTTTCGGAATCGGTGAGCGCAGCCTGAATGCGCGGCCACGGACACATATAGGTGCAAACCTGCTCGCGCATGGAGCCAGCAAGCATGTATGTGGTGAAGGTCAGAAGGCCGATGAACAAATAGGCCGAGCCTGGCGCCTCGCCGCGGAATAGCTGCGGAAACACCGTTGGCGCGTCATGGAAATAGAAAACCCACGCGCCGCCTGTCGCGGCGGCGATAATCAGCCAAAGGGCGTGCTTGGTCGCTTTCTTGGCGATTTTTTCGCCGGTCCACGGCGCTTTCGCCAGTTTGATGCGCTTGTTGCGGTCGCCCTCAACGAGACGTTCGACGGCGATGTAAAGATCGGTCCAGACCGTCTGCGGGCAGGCGTAGCCGCACCAGACGCGGCCGAAAAGCGCCGTCGCCAGAAAGAGCGCCAACGCAGCAAGGATCAACAGGCCGGTGAGAAAATAAAGTTCGTCCGGCCAGATTTCGATGAAGAAGAAATAAAACCGCCGTCCGGGAAAATCGACGAGAACAGCCTGATCGGGCTCGCCGACGCCGCGCGGCCACCTGATCCAGGGCAGGAGGTAATAGACGCCGAGCGTCAAGGACAGAAGCGCCCATTTAAGCGCGCGGAACTTGCCGTGAACAAGCTTCGGATAGATCGGTTCGCGCGCCTTGTAGAGCGTGCGCGCCGCAGCGCTGTTCACCGCCGCTACGTCGAGCTTTTCCACGACAGCCGCGTTCGTCCGCTTAGCGGAAACACCCGTATTCAACACCGACACGCCTTTCGCCGGCGGCGCGCGATCCTATTCGCCGCCGCCGAGAGAGTGAACATAGACCGCGAGAGCTGTCACCTGTTCTTCTGAAAGTCGTCCCGTCCAGGCCGGCATGACGCCGTTGCGACCCGAATGGAGCGATTTCTGGATATCTAGGCGCTCGCCGCCGTAAAGCCAGATGCCGTCGGTGAGATTCGGCGCGCCGAGCGCCTGTACCCCTTTGCCGTCGGCGCCGTGACAGGAAGCGCACTGGATTTCAAAGGTCGCCGCCCCGCGCGCTGCGGCGGCCGCGTTGGCCTCGCGGCCTGATATCGCCATCACATGTTCAACGAGATCGGAAATCTGCGCGCCGGTGAGCGCGCCCATTTCCCCGAACGCCATCATCTGGTTGACCCGCGTTTGCGGATGATCAGAACGAATGCCGTAGCGGATCGTCGTCTGAATATCTTCGAGCTTACCGCCCCAAAGCCAATCATCATCAGCAAGATTGGGATAGCCGACATTGCCCTGGCCGCCGACGCCGTGGCACGTCGCGCAATTATCGCCGAAGATCGACCGTCCGGCGGTCATGGCGAAGAGGTGCAGGTCAGGATCGCTTTCAACCTCGGATACAGACCCTACGGACAAAAGCCGCTTCATCTGGTCGGCGCGCATCGCCTCGAGATCGGCGACTGCGCGCTCGACATTGGCGCGTTCGGAGTGATTGCGCGTTCCTTTCAGGTGCCCGGTGAGGCCCGGCCAGGACGGCATGAACACCCAGTAAACGACGGACCAGATGATCGAGATCCAGAAGAGGATCACCCACCAGCGCGGCAGCGGGGTATTCAATTCCTTGATGCCGTCCCAGCTGTGGCCGGTCGTTTCAACGCCGGTCGGCGCATCAATTTCCTTGTCGGCCATCTTTATTCATCCCCTTCATCAAGCGGAATGCGCTTTGCGTGATCGAAATTCGCCTTGTTGCGCGGCGAGAGCGCGTAAATGAGGACAAGAGCGAAGGCGATGACGAAGAGCACGAGCCCTCCGGTCTGCGCGAATTTGGAAAGCGTTACGTACATCAGCGCCTACCTGTAGTTTTCTTCAGGTTCGTAGACGGTGAAATCGACCATCGTTCCAAGCACCTGAAGATAGGCGATGAGCGCGTCCATCTCGGTGACGGCGCCCGGGTCGCCGTCAAAATCGCGCACTTGCGCTTTCGGATAACGCGCCATGAAGCCGTCGAAATCGGCGGCGAAGGGATCGAGCTGCGTCGTCAAATCTTCCGCAGCCTTTTCAATCATCTCATCGCTATAGGGAACGCCGACGGCGCGGTTCGCCTTCAGCCAGCCAGCGGCGTCTTCCGGGTTGATGCGGTTTGTCGCAAGAAACTTATAGGGCGGCATCACCGATTCCGGCACCAGCGCGCGCGGATCGATCATATGTTCGACATGCCAGGCGTCGGAATATTTTCCGCCGACGCGCGCAAGGTCGGGCCCGGTGCGTTTCGATCCCCATTGGAACGGGTGGTCGTACATGCTTTCCGCGGCGAGCGAATAATGGCCGTAGCGTTCGACCTCGTCGCGCAGGGGGCGGACCATCTGACTGTGGCAGACATAGCAGCCCTCGCGGACGTAGATATTGCGCCCCGCAAGTTCGAGCGGCGAATAGGGCCTGACGCCCTGCACTTTTTCAATCGTCGATTCGAGATAGAAAAGCGGCGCGATTTCAACGAGGCCGCCGATCGCGACGACGACAAGGATTGCGACGGTGAGAACAAGCCCGCGCTTTTCGAGAAATTCGTGACGGTCAAGCATCGCGGGTTTCCTTATTCAGCCGGAGCGAGAGCAGGCGAGGCGGCGAATTCGCGGGCGCGCACGTCGCCTTTCGCGGTGCGCCAGAGATTGTAGGCCATGATGAACGAGCCGATGAGAAAGAGGAGGCCGCCCGTCATGCGGATGATGTAATAGGGGTTCATCGCATCGACGGTTTCCACGAAGGAATATTCAAGGAAGCCTAGCGAATTGTAGGCGCGCCACATCAGGCCCTGCATGATGCCGGAGACCCACATCGCCGTGATGTAGAGCAGGATGCCGAGCGTCGATATCCAGAAATGCCATTCGACAAGCGCGTTCGAATAAAGCTGTTTGCGTTTCCACAGCCACGGGACGAGGCAATAGAGCGCGCCGAAGGAAACGTAACCGACCCAGCCGAGCGCGCCGGAGTGAACGTGGCCGATCGTCCAGTCGGTGTAATGCGACAGCGAGTTGACGGCGCGCACCGACATCAACGGCCCCTCGAAGGTCGACATGCCGTAGAAGGCGACCGAAACGATCAGCATCCGGATGACGGGATCAGTTCTGAGCTTGTCCCAGGCGCCCGACAGCGTCATCAGCCCGTTGATCATGCCGCCCCAGGACGGCATCCAGAGCATGATTGAAAACGTCATGCCGAGCGTCTGCGCCCATTCCGGCAGCGCCGTATAATGCAGATGGTGAGGGCCGGCCCAGATATAGAGGAAAATCAACGCCCAGAAATGGATGATTGAGAGGCGATATGAATAGACCGGCCGCTCCGCTCGCTTCGGGATGAAATAATACATGATCCCGAGGAAGCCGGCCGTGAGGAAGAAGCCGACGGCGTTATGTCCGTACCACCATTGCGTCAGCGCGTCCTGAACGCCGGAAAAAAGCGAGTAGCTCTTCGTCGACAGCAGCGAGACCGGCATCGACAGATTGTTGACGATATGCAGCATCGCGATGGTGACGATGAAGGCGAGATAAAACCAGTTCGCGACATAGATATGCGGCTCCTTGCGCTTGAGGAGCGTGCCGAGAAAGACGACGAGATAGACAACCCAGACGATTGTCAGCCAGATATCGGCGTACCATTCCGGCTCGGCGTATTCCTTCGATTGCGTGACGCCCATCAGATAGCCGGTCGCGGCGATTACGATGAACAGATTATAGCCCCAGAAGACGACCCAGGGCGCGAGGCCGCCGAATAGTCGCGCGCGGCATGTGCGCTGCACGACATAAAATGACGTCGCGATCAAGACATTGCCGCCGAAGGCGAAGATCACGGCCGAGGTATGCAGCGGGCGGAGCCGCCCGAAATTCGTCCAGCCGAAATCTTCAAAATAAAGAAGGTTCGGAAAGGCGAGTTGCGCCGCAATGACGACGCCGACCAGAAAGCCGGCGATTCCCCAAAAGACCGAGGCGAAGACGCCCGCCTTCACAACGCCCATCTCGTAAACGTCTTGCGTCAGCGTCTTCCCTGACGACAGGTGGTGAACGAGCGCAAACCCGCCGGCGATAAAGGCGATGAGGAACATCATCGCATGCGCCGACATCAGCGCGTCGGTCGTCCGGGCGGCGACAAAAAGCGCGAGAATGGAGCCAACGGCGAGAAAGGCGGCGATAAACGGAACTTCCGATCCGCCGTTTTGCGCCGGCGCGGTGTTGGTCGCTGTCATGGGGCGTTCCCTGCTGGATGTCTGCGCGGAATTAGGCTGAACCGTGCGGCGATGCTTGACATAAATCAACAATTGACCGTCGTTACGTGGCATCCGCGAATTGTCGCAGCCCAGAATTGCAAGCTGAACATGAGAGTCATTCTCGCCATAGCGTGCCTTGCCTGGTCGGCGTCGACGCCGGCAGGAGCGGAGGCGTCGCCATCCGGACTTTACGCGCGTCTGTGCGCGGCCGGAGGCGTCCGGCTGATTCGACTTGGGGAAGAAGAGCCGACGCCGTCAACGCCCGACGCTGCGGGCTGTCACGCAGCACGTCTTTCGGATGATCGATTCGCGACTGCGGTTAAACTGAACCGGCGGGGACCGTCACCGAATGGCGCGTGACGTCTGAAAGACGCCCTGCGTCGCGCAAAGCGGTCAGGGTCCGGCTCAGCGTTTCGAGCCTTAGCCCCAGATAATCGGCGATGTCCTGGCGCGGCATGGGGAGCGGCACATGACGCTCGCCGTCTTCCGCATCAACGCCGATCTGACGGTCAATCATGTCGATGAAGCTGATGACGCGCTCTTCGGCCGTCTTTTTGCCGAGCAGGACGATATGGTCCTGGGCCTTGTGATATTCGGTCTGGCCGCGGGCGATCAGGCGGTCTTTCACGCCCGGCGCATCGACGGCGATCTCATCGAGAAACCTGTGCGGGAAAAAGCAGACAAGGCTGTCTTCCAGCGCCTCAGCCGTATAGGCGCTCGACGCCGTAGAACGCACGCCGGCGAAGTCGCCCTTAAACAGGAAGCCGGTCACCTGACGGCGGCCGTCTTCAAGCATTTTCGACAGGCGGAAACAGCCCTCGACAATGATATAGAGCGACTCGTTGGATTCGCCTTCCACCATCAGCGCCTTGTTTTTGGCGACATGGCGGCGCGCCATCGTCTTTTCGACATGCGCGAATTCACGCGGGCCCAGATCGGCGCAGATTGACGTTCCGCGAACCGCGCAGACATCGCAGGTCGCCGGCCGATCGGCGGCAAGGCAGTCCCGCGTCTTTTCCTGAATGCGCGTGCTCATAATTTCGTCGCGCGTCTGTTCGCCCCGCGCTCTCCGACTTTACAGGTAGCCTCAGGGGCGCCGTTTTACTAGGGGCGCCGCCGCCTGCGGCCTAAATCGCCTGGGTCAGCGCGTGATTTTGTTCGCGACCGATTGCCGCCTCATACGGGTCGAGGGCCATGGCGGCGACCCGCGCCAGCAGATAGGCGTCCTGCGCGAGTTTGACGATATCCCCGGACCAATGGATGACGCCGTCCTGTTCGAGTCGGTCGAGGCTGGAGCAGACCCTGTTCGCCTCACCCGGCGCCAGCGCTGCAAGAAGGGGGCGCATGTCCGCCCCCGACCGACAGAGCAGGTCGCGGATTGTCGCGGCGATCACGCGCTCGCGCGGCGACAGGATAATCCCCCGCTTCGTTGCGAGTCGGCCGTTCGCCACACAGTCATAATAATCGGCGAGGGTCTTGGCGTTCTGGGCGTACATCTCTCCGACATAGCCGATCGCTGAAACGCCGAGGCCGATCGTCGTTTCGGCGAGATCGTCGGTGAAGCCCTGAAAGTTGCGCCTGAGGCGTCCCGAAATTGCGGCGCGGGCGAGGGCGTTATCCGGCTTGGCGTAATGATCGAAACCGATACGCCTATAGCCGGCGGCGATCAGCATCTCGTCAGCGAGCAGAGATAGATCTGCGCGCAAATCGCCGCATGGCAAGGTGACTTCATCTATCAGGCGCTGACGCGGCAGCGCGGCGGGAAGGTGCGCATAGCCGAAAACGGCGACGCGATCGGGAGAAAGCGCGATCGTCGTAGCCAGCGTATCCGTGAAACTTGAAACCGTCTGTTCCGGCAGGCCATATAGGAGGTCGAAGGATATGTCTGTCAGGCCGCAGCGGCGCATGTCGCCGACCGCCGATTCGACAAGATTAAAACTTTGAACGCGGTTGATCGCCGCTTGAACGGCGGGATCGAAATCCTGAACGCCAAGGCTCATCCGCTTGAAACCGAGCGCGGCGAGACTTTCGATATCCCCATCGCGAATAAGCCGCGGGTCGAGTTCTATGGCGAGGCGCGTCGAATCGGTGAGGCCGAGTTCGGACTCCACGGTTTCAAGGATGCGTCCGATATCCGGGATGTTGAGAAAATTCGGCGTGCCGCCGCCGAAATGAACGGAAAGCGGTCGTCCGGCGCCGCTCAGCGCTTTGCCGACAAGGCCGATTTCGCGACGGAGCGCATCGACATAGCGCAGCGCCCGGCCGTAGTCGTTCTCGACCCGCATATTGCAGCCGCAATACCAGCACAGGCTGCGGCAGAAAGGGATGTGAACATAGAGGGAGAGGGGATCATAAAGCCCGACCTCGCCCAGCCGCGCGGCGTAGTCTTCCGCCGAGACTTGCTCGTCGAAATGCAGCGCCGACGGATAACTCGTATATCTTGGCGCGCGCCGCCCAAGATATTTACGCCAAAGCTCGTTCATGCGCGCCAATTTGGCGAGCGTTCAGGCGTAAGGTGCTGATCCAGATCAAACTGCGGCGGCTCAGCCGGCCTTTTTCGTCCAGACGTAGCCTCGGCGGAGCGCAGCCGAGACTTTGCCGGTGCGTTTCCCTTGCGTCGCGTGATGCGCCCAATAGGCCTTGTCGAAGGACGGCTTTCCCTG
Organism: uncultured Alphaproteobacteria bacterium; assembly: GCA_937895955.1. Classification (GTDB taxonomy): domain Bacteria; phylum Pseudomonadota; class Alphaproteobacteria; order Caulobacterales; family Parvularculaceae; genus Amphiplicatus. The sequence goes on from CALAZI010000034.1 coordinate 55,940, forward strand.
TTCGCGATAGATGACGCCCATCGCCATCGGGAAGGCCGGATGCCGCATCTCCGAGAGGAGGTGCGCCAATGTCTTGTTCGTTTCGTTGTGAACGAGGACATCCGACACCGGAACGCCGCCGTCGCCGACCGCGACGACTTCGAGCGCGAATGTCTGCGGATTGAAGCGCAGGCCCTTCTTGCCGCCGGCGAAGAGAAGCGGCTTGCCGTGCTCGACATGAATCTGATGATCGTCCGCGACTTTCTTCTCGGTGAAGTCGGCGAACACGTCCTTGTTATAGACGATGCAGTTCTGGAAGATTTCGATGAAGGAAGCGCCGTCGAAGGCGTGCGCGGCTTTCAGCGTTTCGATCAGCGGCTTCGTCGCCGTGTCAACGCCGCGCGCGACGAATTTCGCGCCCGCGCCGAGCGCGAAAGAGCAGGGATTGACCGGCTGGTCGACCGAGCCCTTCGGCGATGACGGCGAGCGCGTACCGACGCGGCTCGTCGGCGAATATTGTCCCTTGGTGAGGCCGTAGATCTCATTGTTGAAGAGCATGATCTGCACGTTCACGTTCCGGCGGATGACATGCAGCAGATGATTGCCGCCGATCGACAACCCGTCGCCGTCGCCGGTGACGATCCACACGTCGATCTCGGGGTTCGCGAGTTTGAGGCCCGTCGCGAAAGCCGGCGCGCGGCCGTGGATCGTGTGGAAGCCGTAGGTGTTCATGTAATAGGGAAAGCGCGAGGAGCAGCCGATGCCGGAGACGAACGCCGTCTTGTTCCGGTCGGCGCCGAGATCGGCCATCGTTTTCTGGACGGCTTTCAGGATCGCATAATCCCCGCAGCCCGGGCACCAGCGCACTTCCTGATCGGTTTCAAA
>CALAZI010000035.1 GCA_937895955.1 uncultured Alphaproteobacteria bacterium
AAAAGCCCGTCTTCGCGTTCAATCAAAAAGCCGGCAGGCAGAAGATCGACGGCGGCGATTTTCTTCTGACGATGGCGCGCCTCGTCATCCGTCGCCTTCAACAAAACGCCGCAGCGATTGAAAAACCCGGCGCCGTTTTCGCGCTCAAGCGCGTCGATCGTCGCCAAGGCTTCAAGATAGGCGGCGATGAAAAACCGCGCGCCCGGCTGCTCCCCAAGATCGAGGCGCGGCATGACAAGCCCGGCGGGATTGCCGGACGCGCCGGCGGCGAGTCCGTCGGGATCGAAAATCGTCGGCTTGAACCCGTGCGTTTGCAAGGCGCGCGCGAGCGAGGCGCCGGCGACGCCGCCGCCGATGATCGCGACATCGCCGTCCGGCCTTGCTGTGAGGTCGTTCTCTTCATGAAACCACGGCGCGGCGCATTTCACCTTCGAAGGCGCGTCGATCCTCGCCGCCAGCATGTCGCGTTTTCGCCCGAAGCCGGCGCGTTTTTCGACAGCGAAGCCGGCGGCCTGAAGGCCGCGGCGCACGGCGGCGGCGACCGTGAAGGTCGCCGCGGTCGCGCCGGATTTCGACAGGCGCGCCATTTCGGAAAATATTACCGTCGTCCACATGTCGGGGTTTTTCGCCGGCGCGAAGCCGTCGAGAAACCAGGCGTCGATCGCCGCCTCCGTTTCGCGGAGCGCGGCCTGCGCGTCGCCGAACACAAGCGTCAGCGCGACATCGTCAGCGAGTTGAAGGCGGCGTCGACCGGCGACCGGCGCCGGATAGAGGTCGATCAGCCTTGCGCTGAGCGCGCCGAGTTCGGGCCAGGCGCGATGCGCGCGCATCAGATCGTCAATCGACAAGGGATGTTTTTCAAACGACAGCAGCTCAAGCCGCGCGCCGGCCGGCTTTTTCGTTTTGCGCCACAGATCCCAGACGGCGAGCATATTGAGACCCGAGCCGAAACCAAGCTCGGCGATCGCAAAGCGCTCAGCGTCCGCAAAACGTCTCTCAAGATCGTTGCCGGCGAGAAAGACGTGGCGCGTTTCGGCGAGGCCGTCTCCCGAAAAATAGATGTCGCTGAAAAAAACGGACCGGGGCGCATCCGCGTCCCAGTCCACTTTCGCCTGTTCAACGCCGCCTGTCATCGGCGGCAGCCTAAAGCCTATTTCGATCCGAACGGAAAGAAATTGTCGAAGCCGGGCGCCATCGTGAAGGACGCCGCGACGGAGCGATTGACCGGCGCGAACATTTCGCGCGTCGCCTCGACAGTCGCTTCGGTCATTGCGCGGCTGCGCGCGATGCGGGTTTCGAAAAGCCTGGTCCAGTATTCGCGCTGGAGTTCGAGCGCGTCCGTAACCGATCTGGCGCGGGCGAGACCGTTTGCGAATTCGACGGCGTCGGTCATTTCTTCGCGGGCGGCGGCGAACGCTTCGGCGCCGGCGGCGCGCAGGCGCTCATTGGCGGCTTCAAAACCCTGCCGCGTCGAGGCGATGGAGTCTTCCGTCTGCGCGCGGAACTTTTCGGCGTTGTCCGAAAAGGCTTTCATCGCGGTTTCATATTGCGCGCGCGCCGCGTCGGACCATGCGCCGGCTAACGCGGTCATCTCCGCGGCCGGCGCGGCGGCGTCCATAGGCTCGGCTGAGATCTTGCTGGTTTTTTTCGTCGCCATTTGCGGCTCCTCTATCCGGCTGAGCGCGGGCCCTTATTCGGGCGCGCCATGTTGCAGCGCAACAGAAGGCGCCGTTCTAGGCCGTCTTTTGCATTGCGGCAAGGCGTCAGGACGAGAGCCGGGTCAGGGTGTCGAGCGAGGCGTAGCCGTCAGCAGGCAGTCCTTCGCTCTTCTGCCAGGCCTTGAGCGCCCGCTTGGTGCCGGCGCCGATCACCCCGTCGACCGGTCCGGGGTCGAAACCCTTGTCTTTCAACGCCTGCTGCAGGGCCATGCGCTCGGCGAGCGAGAGAGCGCGGTCGGTGCGGGGCCATTCGGCAAGGATGGGATCGTCGCGTCCGGCGAGCCTGTCGGACAAGAGCCCGACCGCCAGCGCATAGGCTGTCGAGCGGTTATATTTGAGGATCGCCTCGAAATTCTCAAAGACGAGGAAAGCGGGGCCACGCGCGCCGGCGGGCAGGAATATCCGGCCGCGTCTGTTGGGGTCGAAGTCGGCGACAAGGTTGACGCGGCGTCCGTCGACGCCGGCGCCGGCCCATTCCGCAACGGCCTTGCGGGTGTCGGCGTCGGCGAGCGCGTAATCGAACCCCTCCGGCAAGGAGACCTCGACGCCCCAGGGCGCGTTCCGCTCGTAGCGCGAGACGGCGAGATAGTTGGCGGTCGAGGCGAAAACGTCGTCAAGGTCGGTCCAGATGTTGCGTTTGCCGTCGCCGCCGTGGTCGACGGCGTAGGAGAGATAAGTCGTCGGAATGAACTGCGTCTGCCCCATTGCGCCGGCCCAGGACCCGCGCAGCTGTTCGCGATCGGCGTATCCGTTCTGCAAAATCTTGAGCGCGCCGATAAGCTGCTCGCGTCCATATCCGGTGCGACGGCCTTTCCAGCCCAGAGTGGCCAGCGCGCCGATGACGTCATAATCGCCCATCACGCGCCCATAGGAAGATTCAAGGCCCCAGATGGCGCCGATGATTTCCTTATCGACGCCGAAATCGGCTTCGACGCGATCAAGAAGGGCTGCGTTCTCAGCAAGACGCGCCCGGCCGTCGCTGATGCGGCGTTCGGAAACGGCGCTGTCGAGATAATCCCAGATCGAGCGCGAAAATTCCGGCTGATTGTCGTTCAGCTCAAAGACGCGCTGGTTCAGCAAGACGCCGGCGAAAGCGGTCTCGATAATATCGGCGCGAACGCCGGCCGCCGCAGCCTCGGCGCGAAATCCTTCAAGCCAATCCTCGAAGCTCGGCTCGTCCGCGCCTGCGGGCCCGGCGACAGCCGTTACGGCGAAAAGGACCGCAAGCGCTCCAAGGCGTCGAATCGTCAGCACGTAACGCACCCCTCTCAACCAGTTACAGAGCACTCCGTCTTAGAGTGGAGTGCAATTCTCGGGCAAGGCGAGAATATGGCGCCGGCGGCCCTTTTTCAGGGGCTCGCCGCCGCGCCGGCGCGGCTTGGCGGAATCCGGCGGATTCAGCTGAAATCCGGCGCGAAATCGACCATCCGCCGACTGGGCGCGATCGCGCCGCCCGGACTCGATCCTTATCGCCGACACCGCTATGGTCCCTCTCCCTAACGAGATATTCCGTCAGTCGGAGACGATGATGCGCAAATTAATTTTCGCCATAGCGGCGGCGTCGCTGGCCGCTTGCAGCCGCCAGGAAGCGCCGAGCGAGCCCGCGCCGACGCCGGCGGCGCTTGAAGAAAACGCCGCGCCTGTCTCCGCCTCGCGCGATCAGCTTGAAAAAATGCGCGGCCAGTTCGCCATCGTCGATATGGCGCCGGATGTAACGTTCCTGACCGCCGAAGAAGCGCGCGTCGTCAATCTCCTCAACGAGGCGGCCGTCTTGATGAGCGAGATCTACCGTCGCCAGGTGAGCGAGGAAAACCCTGCGATCCGCGCTGAAATCGCCGCCGGCGATCATCCGGACAAGGAACTGCTGCTCGATCTTTTCGATCTTCATTTCGGGCCATGGGACACGCTCGATCATGACAAGCCGTTTTACGGCGAAAAAGAAAAACCCGCCGGCGCCGCTTTTTATCCCGCCGACATGACGAAAGAAGAGTTCGAGGAGCATCTTGCGGCGCACCCCGAAGACAAGGAAGCGTTCGTCAGCGGCTACACCGTCATCCGGCGCGGCGATGACGGCGCGCTTGTCGCCATTCCGTATCGTGAATATTACAAGGAATGGCTTGAGCCCGCCGCCGCGCTGCTGCGGCAGGCGGCCGGCGTCACGACGAATGAATCCCTGAAAAAATTCCTCACCCTGCGCGCGGAGTCGTTTCTTTCCGACGATTACTATGAATCCGAAATGGCCTGGATGGATCTTGACGGTCCGATCGAGGTCGCGATCGGACCGTATGAAGTCTATACGGACGGGCTCTTCGGATACAAAACGGCGTATGAAGCCTTCGTGACGGTCAAGAACCCGGAAGAAAGCGCCGCGCTCGCCAAATACAAAAATTATCTTCGCGATATGGAAGATAATCTGCCGGTTCCCGATGAGTATAAGAATTTCCGGCGCGGATTTGAATCGCCGATCGCCGTTGTCGCGCAGGTTCATGGCGGCGGCGACAATGTCCCGGGCGTTCAAACGATCGCTTTCAATTTGCCGAATGACGAGCGCGTGCGCGAAGCGAAAGGCGCCAAGAAGGTTCTTTTGAACAACGTGATGTCAGCGAAATTCGACCGCATATTGCAGCCGATGGCGGAGCATGTCCTCGTTGAGGAGCAGGCGGCGATGCTGGTGCGGAAATATATGGGCGCTGAAACGCTTTTCCATGAGCTTTCGCACAGCCTCGGGCCGGGGGTCATCGAGAAAAACGGGGTTGAGACGACGGTCAACGCCGAATTGAAAGAGCTTTATTCGCCCGTTGAGGAAGGCAAGGCCGACGTGATGGGCGCCTACAACATCCTCTTCATGATGGAGAAAGGCGAACTGCCGGTCGCGGAAAAAGACAGTTTTCTTGCGACCTATTTCGTCGGTCTCTTTCGCGCCATGCGGTTCGGCATCAATGAGGCGCACGGCCGCGGCGCGGCTTTTCAATATTCCTTTTTCAAAGAGCGCGGCGCTTTTGCTGTTGACGCGGAAACAGGAAAGCTTCGGCTCGATTTCGCCAAGCTGGAGGAAGCGATCTCCGCGCTGACCGCAGAGGTCGTCTTTGTGCAAGGCGACGGCGATTACGATCGCGCCAAGGCGTTTTTGAACAAATACGCGGCGCTGGATGATGCGGCCGAGCGCGTGATCGCGTCGCTTGCGGACATCCCGGTCGATATCCAGCCGATCTATAAAGACGACATTTGAGGCTCCGGGGAAGCGTCTAATTCGCCGTCGCGTCGGCGGCGGTCAGCGACTCGCTGTCGCCGCCCGTTGCGATCTTGTACGCCGCCTCGACGATCGGCGTCTTGAACCAGCCGTCAAAAAAGAGGGCGAGCAAGGGATCGCCGCCGGTGAATCTCGGCTCAATGCCGCTCCAGTCGAGCGCCGCCCTTGTTTCATCAAGCGATTTTCCTGCGCCCGCGAGGCGGCCGACTTCGGTTGAAACGAAGTCTAGCGCATCGATCAGAAGATCGAGATATGCGGCGTCGGTCAGAATCTCGCCGTGACCTGGAACGATGTAATCGACCGGCAGCGTTTTCAATTGTTGCAGAACGCCGACCCAGCTTTTCGGGTGGCTGTAAAAGCCATAAGGCGTCGGACGGACGACGACATCGCCGGTCGCAAGGATCTTCTCCCTCGGCAAGTAGGCGATGATGTCGCCGGCCGTGTTGCCGGGGCCCATATGGCGCAATTCCACCTTGCGGCCGCCGAGATTGATTGAAAGCGCGTCCGTAAAGGTTCGCGTCGGATCGATCGGCCGCAAGGCGCGCACTTCCTTGTCGACAAGGTCGAAATAATCGAGCGCATTCTGCAAGTAGACGCGCATCGCCGGCGTCACAGGATCGCCGTTCGAACGCTTGCCGGTCGCAAGCGCCTTTTCAAGGCGCGCGCGCGATTCCGCATTCGCTTTCTCGTCCGGCGGTTCAAAGGCGTTCAGCGGGCTTCTAATCGCGCGCGCTGTGAATTCATGGGCGATGATTTCGGCGTCAGGGTAGGCTTCTAGAATCTTGTATGCGCCTTGCGAATGATCGCCGTGCCAATGGCTGATCGCCATATGCGTCACCGGCAGATCGGTCAGGGACTTCACCTTCGCGACGACCCGTTCGCCGACGAGCGGCGTTCCGGCGGGATCGAAAAGGAGCACGCCCTTCTTTCCGATCACGATCAGCGTCGTCCCGGTCGGCGGCGCATTGTAGGAAACGGGCCGCGCCCCGGCCCAGACGCCGTCGGCGAGTTCCGTCCACTCCAATTCAAAAGGATCGGCGGCGAATGCGGTCTGCGACAGGATGAACAGGCTCCCGGCGACAAGCGCGCAGGAACGGCGAAGAAAGCGCATTCACAACCCCTCAATGCGACATTTGTAATAGACCGCTGAGCGCAGCGCTTCCTCAAGCGCCTTGCGGCGGCTCGCCGGCCGGACGCGGCCAGCCGAAGCGCTCGCCCCGGTTTGACGCGGCGGGGGGGGCTGTCGTAGCAAGCCGCCTTTCCGCGAAGGCTGCCTTCAATGACCGTCACCGTCCGCTTTGCGCCGTCGCCGACCGGCAAGATCCATGTCGGCAATGTACGCGCCGCGCTGTGGAACTGGCTGTATGCGCGCTCGCGCGGCGGCCGGTTCATCCTGCGCATTGACGACACGGATCAGGAACGCTCGACAAAGGAAAATGAAGACCGAATTCGCGCCGACCTTGAATGGCTGGGCCTTAATTGGGACGAGACGTTCAGCCAGTCCTCGCGCTTTGGCGAATATGACCGCATCTCCGACGCTCTGCGCGAAGAGGGATTGCTATACGCCTGCTATGAAACGGCTGAGGAGCTTGAAAGAAAACGGCGCGTCCAGCGCTCACGCGGCCTTCCGCCGGTTTATGATCGCGCCGCGCTGAACCTGACGCCTGAGCAAAAGGCCGAATTCGAGGCTGAGGGTCGCAAACCGCACTGGCGGTATAAGCTCTCGCAGTCGCCGGTCGCATGGAACGACCTCATACGCGGCGAAACCGTCGTCGACACGGCGAATGTGTCGGACCCGGTGCTTATTCGTGAAGACGGCATGTATCTTTATACGCTGCCGTCCTGTATCGATGACATTGATTATCACGTGACGCACGTCATCCGCGGCGAAGATCATGTGACGAACGCCGCCGTGCAGATCGAAATCATGAACGCCGTCATCGGCGTTCGCGCGAAAGAGGGCGCTAACGGCGCCTTGCCGGCGTTTGCGCACCACTCGCTTCTCATCGGCGCCGACGGGCAGGGGCTGTCAAAGCGATTGGGGTCGCTCTCGATTGAATCGATGCGCGAGAGCGGGCTTGAGCCGGCCTCGATCACAAGCCTTCTCGCCCGGCTCGGCACGTCGGAGCCGGTGACGCCGGAAACGGATCTTCAGGCGCTCGCGAACGCTTTTGATTTCGTCAAGATCGGACGCGCGCCGGCGCGTTTCGACGAGGCCGATCTGTTGCAACTCAACGCCAAGATCCTGCACGAGCAGCCCTTTGCCGCCTTGGCGTCGCGTCTTCACGCGCTTGGCGTCAGCGAAGGTCTCTGGGAAGCGGTGAAGGGCAATGTCGTCAAACTCGCCGACGCCGCTGAATGGCGAGGGATCGTTGAAGGCGAGATCGAGCCGATCATCGAAAGCGCGGATTTTTGCCGCGCCGCCGCGGCTGTCGTTCCGGACGGGCCGCTGACCGCGGCCAGCTGGGACGCATTCGTCGGCGCGGTTAAAGATGCGACCGGCGCAAAAGGCAGGGCGCTTTTCCATCCTTTGCGCCTCGCGCTGACGGGGCGTGAGAAGGGGCCTGAAATGGCGGCGATTTTCCCCTTGATCGGCGCGAAAAAAGCGCGCGCGCGCCTTGAAGGCGAGCGGGCCTGATCTCGCAGTTCTCTGGCCTGGGCTGCGCCCATGTGCTTCACTCGGTTTCCCGGAAGCTTTCAGGGAGGCTGGAATGGCAATCGAGGATACGGCGCGGGCGTTTTTCGAAGCCTGCGAGAACGGCAAGGGTTGGTCGGCATGTTCGCCCTATTGCGCGCCGGATGCGACGTTCGCCTCCCAGGCCGAGCCGATCGCAGACATCAAAAAACTTTCCGACTATGCGGACTGGATGCGCGATTTGTTCACGCCGATGCCGACGGCCTCCTATGAGATTAAGTCCTTCGCTGTCGATCGCGAGCGCAACAATGTCTGCGCATTCGGCGTTTTCTCCGGCGCGCATACGGGCGAAGGCGGACCCGTTTCCGCGACTGGGAAAGCGACAAAATCCGATTATGTCTATGTCATGGAGTTTGAAGACGGGAAGATCCGTCACATGACGAAGATATGGAACGCCGGCTGGGCGCTGCGCGAGCTTGGTTGGGCCTAGGCGACTTCTTCCAGCGTCCGTTTCGCCAACAGGGGGAAAACGTCTTCGACGCGATCGACAAAGGTCAGATCGTTCAACAGTTCCGTCGCGGCGAATTCGCGTTCGACGATATGTTCAAAAAGCGCCTTTAAGGGCGTCCAGAATCCGTCGAGATTGAGGACGATGATCGGCTTGCGATGCAGCGCGAGGCGCGCCCATGACAGCGTTTCAATCAATTCCTCCAGCGTGCCGATGCCGCCCGGCAGGGTGAGAATGGCGTCCGATTCCTCGAACATCATCATCTTGCGCTCGTGCATCGTCTTGACGATCGTGTGATCGACATCTTCAAGGACGCCTTCGAGATCGACCAGAAAATCCGGGATGATGCCGAAGACCGCGCCGCCGGCGTCGCGCGCTGCGCCAGCGGTCACGCCCATCAAGCCGAGCTTTCCCCCGCCATAGACGATCCGCCAGCCGCGTTTCGCCGCCTCAACGCCGATCCGACGCCCCGCTTCAGCGAATTTCGGGTCGTCGCCAGACCGGGAACCGCAATAAACGCATAAGGATTTCATTGGCTTGGCTTCATTTGACCGTTTCGGAGCATTGTAGCGGCAAATCCCTATTGTTAGAGTTAACAAGAACCGTCAAGGCGGGAATGCTGCAAGGGAGCGGGCATGCGCGTCGTTATTATTTTCATCCTGCTGATCGTGCTCGGCTTCATCGCCTGGAAGGCGGCTGAGCGATTCAAGCTGATTGAGCCGCCCGCCGGGCAGGAAGCGCCTGCCGCGCCCGGCGCCGGCGAACCCGAGGAGGAAGTCGTCGCGCCCGCCCTGCCGAGTTTCGACATCGTGCGCGTCGACCGCACCGGCTACGCCGTCATCGCCGGTCGCGCCGCGCCCGGCGCGAAAGTGACGATTTACGCCAATGACGAGCCGTTGGCGGAAACAACGGCTGAAGGCGACGGCTCCTGGGTCATCGCAACGGAAACGCCGCTTGAATCGGGATCGGTCGAACTGTCGCTCGAAATGACGACGGATGACGGCGGAACGATCAGGTCCGATCAGACGATCATCATCTATGTGCCGCAACGCGAGGGCGATCGTCCGTTAGTGTTGAGAACGACGCCGGGCGGCGCAACCGAAGTCCTGCAAGAGCCTCGCGATGACGGCGTCGGCATGGGGCCGCTGTCGCTTGAAACCATCGACTATGACGAGCAAGGCGCCGTCATCTTCGCGGGGCGCGCTGAAGCCGATCGCGTCGTGCAATTATTCGCTAACGGCCAGTTCGTCGGGCAGACGACCGCCGGCGCTGACGGTCGCTGGCGATTGACGGCGACCATGCCGCCTGGCGTCTATACGCTTCATGTCATCCAGCTTGATGAGAGCGGGCGGCCCGCCTATGCGATCGAATTGCCTTTTGAACGCGCAAGCCTTTCGGATATCGAGCTTCGCGACGGAAAAGTGATCGTGCAGCCCGGCAACAGCCTGTGGCGCATTGCGCGCCGCGCATACGGCCGCGGCATTCAATACACCGTCATTTACGAGGCGAACGCCGATCAAATCCGTGATCCGGATCTTATCTATCCGGGCCAGATCTTCGATGTTCCAGAGCCGGCGGAAGAAGAACCGGGCGAGTAGGCGGGAGTCTCACGCCTCGCGCGCGACGCCAAGCGCGACGGTGAAATAGGCGTCGTCGTCTGTCCATTTGGCCACTCGCTCAAAACCGGCGTTGCGCAACATGCTGTCCAGCGCATCGCCGCGCCATTTATGAGAGTATTCCGTCAGGATCCGGTCGCCCTTCTCGAAACGGCGGCCGCCGCCATCCCATGAGACCGACTGCGCCGCGCGCGCTTCGAGATGCATCTCGATCCGTGAGGCAGGGTCATTGAAAAACGCGACATGCCGCCATTTCGCCGGATCGAAATCAGCGCCGATGACTTTGTTCACATGGCTGAGAACATTGCGATTAAAGGCGGCGGTTACGCCGGCCGCATCATCATAGGCCGCCTCCAGCGTCTTGACATCCTTCACGAGATCGACGCCGAGCAAGATCGCCGAATGGGCGTGAATTTTTCTCGCCGATTGCAGCAGTTTTTCCGCCTTGCTGCGCTCAAAATTGCCAAGACTGGATCCCGGATAGAAAACCAGCGTGGGCAAATTTTGCAAATCCGTCGGCAAGGTGAGGTCTTCAGAAAAGTCCATGCCGACGCCGGCCATTGAGATTTCCGTAAAGCGTTCGCTGAGCCGCGCAACTGACGATTTCAGAAAATCAGTGGAAATGTCGACTGCGACATAGCGCGCAGGGCGGAAAAACGGAATCAGCGCTTCCGCCTTTTCGCAATTGCCGGCGCCGAGGTCGATAATTTGATATTGATCGCCGAGCGCTGCGCGAATCGCCTCGCCCATATCTTCAGCATTCTTGTCGAAGATCTCCGCTTCAGCCTGCGGAATATAATATTCCGGCAGCCGCGTAATTGTTTCGAAAAGGTGCGAACCGACTAGGTCATAAAAATATTTGGGCGAAATGCAGGCAGGCTGTTGCTTGAGGCCATGTGTGATCTCGTCGAACGCCGATACGCCATGAGCGCTTCCGACTGTGTGGAATTGCGGCCGCAGGCGAGCGCTCTGAGGGCTGATATGGCGTTCGGTTCGTCCATCGCGCGCAAGCCGCAGACCTGAAAATTGCCAACGCGCTTCAGGCGGAAAGAAATTCCGATAGGTTGGTCGAATGTGGCCTTGCGGCGTAGCGCATGAACCGCCGCGCAGGACATATTGGCCCGCCATGAACTTTCCGTTGTATTCCCCGACGGCGCCTTTGATCGGCATGAACCCTGGATACGGCGCGTAATCGCTGCGCGTCCATTCCCATACGTCGCCGAACATCTGCGCCAATTCTTCATCGCCTGAGCGCGTTTTCGGCGCTGTCGGATGGTAGACGCCGCTTTCAAGGAAATTGCCGGCGCTTGTCGAGTTGCGGCTTGCAATTTCCCACTCCGCTTCGGTCGGAAGACGCGCGCCGGCCCAGCGAGCGAAGGCTTCGGCTTCGTAAAAGCTGATATGACAGACAGGCGCATGCGGATCGATCGGCGCTTCGCCATTCAAGGTGAAGCAGCGCCAGCCGGCGTCGGTCTTTCGCCAGTAGAGCGGCGCGGTCCACCCGGTCGTTTCGATTGTTCGCCAGCCGGCGTCGAGCCAAAGCTCACAGCGCCTATAGCCGCCATCTTCGATGAATTCGAGATACTGGGCGTTTGTCACAAGGTGCGTCGAAAGCTCGAAATCGGCGATTGCTACTGCGTGTTGCGGCCCTTCATTGTCGAAATGGAATGCCGTCTGATTGGCGCCGATCTCGAAAACGCCGCCTTCAAAGCCTTTCCATTGCGCCTCGCGCGTACTGACGCCGCCGAGCGGCCATCGATCGCGATATTTCGGCGACAACGGGTTGCGCGACAGGAGATGTTTAATATCGGTCAGCAACAGCTCCTGATGTTGCTGTTCATGATTGATTCCAAGTTCGATGAGGCGGAGCGCATCATCTGAAAACGAATCGAAATTATTGAGGATCGCCTCTTCAACGCAGGCGCGATAGGCGAGGATTTCATCAAGCGAGGGCCGCGAAATCAGGCCGCGTTCAGGCCGCGGATATTGGTCGCCGACAGTGTTGTAATAGGAATTGAAGAGATAAGCGTAGCGCGCATCAAGTGGCGAATAGTCAGTCGATAGCGAAAGGACGAATGTTTCAAAGAACCAAGTCGTATGGGCCAAATGCCATTTAGCCGGGCTCGCGTCCGGCATCGACTGGATCGCGCAATCCTCGGCGCTCAAGGGCGCGACAAGCCGCCGCGTCATCTTGCGTACGGACTGAAAACGGTTCTGCAAGGGTTCGCGTTCGGCAGCGGGCGGCGTCTGGCGCTTCGCCGTAACGGATTTCATTCGCAATTCCCCGATTCTCGGCGCCATGGCGGCGGGTGGTGACGGCTCTTTAAGGGCGTGAGCCGATGGAATCGCGCACCATGGATTTATAAGATTGCGTGATATCGAAACAGTGCGCGGCGTGGGCTGGCATCCTGACCAAGGCGCGGGCCCCGATCAACCGTTAATCCGGTAAAACCGCCGTGAGAGTCGGAAAACCGCCTAGTAGTAATATTGTCCGCCGACGAGCGATGATCGAGGGGCCTTGTTGAGCAAGGTCCCGACGACATTCGTTTTCGCCAGGAGCCGTTGCGCTTCCTTCAGTTCCGGCACGCGGGTCGTGCCGCTCGCGGCGACAAGCAGCACGCAATCAACCTTTGGCAGAAAAGCGATCGTATCATCGCAGCCGAGGAGCGGCGACATGTCGAATATGACAACGCGGGAGGCGTATTCATTGACCGTGCGCGCAATGAGTTCGTCGGCGCGCGGCGAGGTGAGGAATTCGGCGCCGCGACGAGACACGCGCTCATTGGCGACGACCAGAACATCAGTCAGATCAGGCTTCAGGGTGATTTCGTTGAGGGGTTTTGCGCCTTCGAAGAAGTCGAGTACGGAAGGCGGTTCCTTGATGCCGAGATAGCTGGAAACGCGCGGTCTGTAAAAGTCGAGATCGACGAGCGTCGCGCGCGAGCCTTCCTTTGATCCGATGGCGATTGCGAGATTGATCGCGGTGACTGATTTGCCGGCGCCAGAGCCCGGCGAGACGACCGCGAGCGTGCGCCAGTTATTCTCTTCCATCTTCTGGAGAACGCGCGTGCGCAAGATGCGGTAGGCGTTGAGCACGGGATCCTGCTCGTTTGAAATGATCCGATGCTCGCCGAACCGGGCGAAGTCGCAGGCGACATCCTGGAACTGCTCGCTTTCGCGGGCCGGCGCGCTGTGAAACCGGGCGCTGAGCGAGCCCGACGTTGATGCTCCAGAGAGCCTGCCGCCTGTCGTTCTGTCCTGCCGCGCCTTCGTTACTGCTTGTCTGATGCGATCCATGGGAACGTCCGGAAACGGTGTTGCAACTGCTTAGGCGGCTTTGCGTCGATTGAACGGCAAACCGGCGAAACGCCGTTCATTCTCGGCTTCGAAATAGGGAATGACGGCGATCGGCGCTTCTTGAATGACGGAGACGAGATGGCCGCGGCCGCGCAAGGTCGCCAATAACAACTCCGCGACAAATGCCACGAGACCGCCGACGCCGATTGAGGCGATAAGGAGAAGCAGCATCAGTTTCCCGCGCTCCGGGCTAGACGGCGAGTCGGGACGCTGCGCTGATTCGAGGATGCTGAATTTCTCGGCCTTCTGGTTGTCCTCAAGGCTTTCGGAAAGTTGCGCAGTAGCCTGCTTATCCTTCAGCGTCTGGTATTCGTTGCGCAAATTCTGAATGTCGCGGGTCAGCGTCGACAGCCCTCGCTCGACGAGCGGCGTCCGTGCGACGCGATCATTCATATCGGCGATTGTGGATTTCAGTGCGTCCACCTGATCAAGAAGCGAAGCGTGCCGGCTGCCAGCCATGTCGAGCCGGCCCTGCATCTGGGTCATGACGAGGTCGGCCGAGCCGGCCGCCGCTTCCGTGGCGATGCGATCGCTCAATCGCTGTCGCGCCGCAGCCGCTTCCCGCCGGCGCTGCGAAATCAGGTCCTCGTCGACAGGCGTTGCGGCCCGCGCTTCGCGAAGAGCGTCGTCGGCCGCCGCGAGTTCGCTTCTCAGCTTTTGAACGGCGCCGCTCGGCGCGAGCTGGCGTTCGAGCGATGCGATTTGCTGGCGCATCGCGATCACGTCGGGATGGGCTTCCGTCTTATCCGCGCGCAAGGCGGCGAGCTGCGTTTTCAAGCGCAGTATTTCCTGCGCTGGCCCGCCTGCGGAGCCGCCCGTTCCGGCAAGATAGGTTGCGATCTGCGTTTGCAGCAACGTCATTTCGTCTTCGGCTTGCGTTATTGCGGCTTCAACCCGCGCAAGATCCTCCTGCGATCTGATCAGAGTCTGTCTGTTAAGCGCAAGATTCTCGGGAAGAGCGTCGGCGTTTTTCGCTTTAAAATCCGCTATCTGATCTTCCGTCTTATCAATCGCCTCGGCGAGGCGGCGCGATTCCTGAGCGAAAAACTCTGTGGCGCTTGAAGCGCCTTCCGTCCGCGCGCGAACATCCTCGCTGAGGATCAGCGTCATCAACTCGTTAGTGACCTGGAAGGCCTTGTCCGGCGAGCGATCCGTAAAGGACACGTTGATGCCGATCGTGTTGTCAGGCTGATTGCGGCGGCGTCTTCCTGCGTTCGCTGAAATAAGGTTCATGCCGAATGCGTCGCGCATCCGCCTTACGCGCTCGCCTTCAGAGAGGCCTTTGTCGCGCGGAAAGAGGTCGAATTTCTCGGCGATTTCGAGAAGGCGCGCGCGGGTCATCACGCGCTGGCGGATCGTTTGAATCCGCTCCTCGGCGTATGAACTGACCGTCGATCTGACGAGCGCTTCAGAGATTTGCTGCGATTCGACGAGAATTTTCCCCTGCGCCGTATAGAGCGGCGGCAGCATCATGATGATCGCAAAGCCGACCGGAACGATGACCAATATCGGGACGATAAAATAGAAAATCCGGCGGCGTAGGACGATCAGGACGTCTTCCAGCGAAAATTCTTCACCCATCTTGTCCTCTCGGGAGCGTCTCAGACTTGACGCCCGGCTTGTATTTCATATGCCGCCGGGGCGTCGCCGGCAATTCGCCCGGCGCGTGTCGCCCAGCCGCTGCAAGTTGCGCGCCGTCGGCGCGCGCCGCTGTCCGATTCCCGCAAACGAACAAGGCCGGCCCGAAGGCCGGCCTTTCGAAACTTGGTTATTAAAAGCCGAATTAGGCTTTTTTGCGCCGCGCCGCGAAGCCGAGGCCGGCGAGGCCGGACAGGAGAAGCGGCAGCGCGCCCGGGACCGGAACGTCCGAGATGCTGGCGACAACGAATTCGCTGTCGACAAATTCGAAGCGTATCGTGTCGACAAGGCCGAACTTGGTGTTTGCCGCCTGCGCGAGCGACAGGATCGCAATCTGCACCACGCCGTTGAGCGTCGTCGTGATCTTGATCAGGCCCGCCGCCGAGACATCAGCCGGAAACGCGAAAGAGACGCGGAAGACGTCGAAGGGGCCGTCTTCAAATCCGATCTGGACCCATTCGTTCGCCGCTACGACGTCGTCATAAGCGGGGTTGCACTGCGCGGCCATATCGAGATTGGTGCAGGTGCCCAATCCCGTCGGCACGCCGGCTTGGCCGGCGCCGTCGTTGAAATAGGCGAAATCGCGCGCTGCGCCGCCGATGCCGGCGCGGAAGGAAAGGTTCATGCCGCCTAGCGCAGCGGTGTTAAGGATCGTTCCGTCCGCGACGCCGCGCTCATTGCCGGTCGCCTCGGCCGCGAAATCAATCAGGGTGGCGGAGGCCTGACCTGCCGCAAAAACAGTCGCCAGTGCGGTGATGGCGGCGATTGAGAACTTCTTCATGGTCAACAGACCCCCAAGGTTACATAACTCGTTACAGCCCTAGCGACACAAATGCGACGCCGGTTAGAGACAATCTCCTGCTTAACAGAAGTTAAGTCAACAAGTTTCAAGTCGATTCAAATTGTTTTTCTTCGATTTATCAGACGCAAATGACGTGCCGGCCGCTTTTTACCCTGCTCACCATGCATAATAGGCGATATGCAACTATGGATTGCGCATCGGCGGCCCGATTTGCCGCGTCTCTACAAGGATTTCGCCCGCCGCTTGGCTCGGACCTTGCTCAAACCAACCGGGTTTCCTAGGTGAATGATCCGTTACCGCGCAGGCGGCGGATCGGCGGCAAGGTAAACGGAAAGCGCCTGTTGCATGATTGCGAACGCCGAAAACATGAGCTTAGAGCCGTCGGGCGATGCGCTGACGGCTGTCGCTCCTCATGCGCGATTGTTGGCGCAGGATGATTTCAGCCGTGACGTGTGGTCTGTTTTCGGCCTGCCGATAGATCTGGTTACGGCGCCACAGGCTGTTGAATTGATTGAGATTTCGGCAAGAGGTCGCCGACCGCTTGCGTTTGTGACGCCGAATGTGAATTTCCTGATTCGCTGCCTTAACGACCCTAATGCGCGGCGTGAGGTGATTGATTCGGATTTGAGCCTTATTGACGGTGCGCCGCTCGTCGCGCTGGGTCGTTTCGCAGGCGTTCCGATCAGGGAACGCTGCGCCGGCTCAGATGTGTTCGCCGCCTTGCGCCTGCGTCCTGGCTTTCCCGGTCGGCGCTTGCGGGTGTTCTTTTTCGGCGGGCGCGACGGCGCGGCGAAAGCGGCGGCCGAAAAGCTCAACGCCGAGAAGCGCGGCGTAGAGGCGGCGGGTTTTCTCAATCCGGGTCACGGCGACGTCGAATCGATGAGCCGACCGGAAATCATCAATGAAATCAATGCAGCGGAAGCGGATTTCGTCCTTGTCGCCCTTGGCGCGGCGAAGGGCCAGCGCTGGATCGATCAAAACCGCGCCAAGCTGAACGCGCCCGTCATCGCCCATCTCGGCGCCGTGATGGATTTTGTCGCCGGCACGATTCGCCGCGCGCCGCGCTGGGTTGCGCGCACCGGTTTGGAGTGGGCCTGGCGGATCAAGGAAGAGCCGTCGCTGTGGCGGCGCTATTGGACTGACGGCGCCGCCCTCGCCGGCGTCATGCCGCAACTGATGTCGGCGGCGTTGACGACGCGACTGCCCGCGCGAAGAGCAGGCGATTGCCGCGCCCATGCCGGGAATGGGCTGACGGTGATCGAGCTTGTCGGCGACCTTTCGGTGCGGAACCGCGACCTGGCGCGCGCCGCATTCCGAACGGCGGCTAGGGCGGATGGCGACGTCATTTTGGATCTGGCGCAGCTGCGGCGGGTCGATGCGTCGGTTCTCGGCCAAATTTTGATGCTTGAAAAAGCGATCCGCGCGCGCGGCGGCGCGATCGCTGTTCGCAATCAGTCGAAGCGCATGAGGCGGTTATTCGCCGCGCATGCGATGAATTACAGGCAAGCGACGGATCAGCTGCAGGCGTCAGGACCTGACTGGGAGTCAATTGCTGCGGCGGTCTAATCGGCCTAGACCGGCGCAGGCATCCGAACCTTCACAGCGGAGCGGCGATTTATGAAAAAGGCGGACGACGGCAAGGGCGGCTATCTCGCCGGAATGAGAGGCGCAGCGATTTGCGCGCTTTCAGCGGCGGCTCTGCTTTCCGCGGCATGCTCCTCCCCGGAGGAGCGTTATGACCGTTACATGAAGAGCGGCTCCGAATATCTGGAAGAGGGCCGCCTCGGCCTCGCCAACGTTCAATTTCTGAACGCGCTGAAAATTCGAGACGAAGACGTCGCGGCCCTATCCGGTCTCGCCGAGATTGCGGAGCGGCGCTCGAATTACGAACAGATGTTCGGCATTCTCCAGCGAATCAACAATATCGATCCTGACCGCCAAGACGCAAATCTCAATCTCGCAAAGCTTTATTTGCTGTCCGATGAAACCGGCAAGGCGATGGAGCATGTTGAGCGCGTGTTGTCTGCGCAGCCGGAAAACGCTGAGGCGGTCGCGCTGAAGGCCGCCGTCATGTTCCGGGTTCAAAATGTTGCTGAGGCTGTCGAACTCGCGAACAAGGCGCTTGCGCTCGATCCCAATTCTCAGGATGCGGTCGCCGTTCTCGCCGGCGAACGAGTTCAGGCTGAAGACTACGACGGCGCGATGGAGATTCTGGATAAGGCCATCGCGAGAGACGGCAAGGCCGCCGTTCTTCATATTCTGCGCGTCCAAATACTCGACACGCTGGGCCGACGCGAAGACCTTGACGCCGCTTTCAAGGAGCTTGTCGCGGAGCTTCCGGATAACGCCGATTATCGCCGGCTTTACGCATCGACCCTCATAGAGCGGGAGCGTTTTGAGGAGGCGCGCGCGCAATTGGTTGAAGTCGCGCGAATACTGCCGCGTCAGCGCGACGCGAAACTTGACGTCGCGCGCATGGATTATCGGATCGGAGGGCGCGCCAGAGCGGAAGAGACTCTACGCGCCTATGTTGCGGCGGAGCCTGATGACGTCGATCTGAAATTTTCGCTGGCGGCGTTTCTTCGGGAAGAAGGGGATTTCAAGGCCGCCGACACTGTCTACCATGAATTTCTGCGTGAAAATAAACGCGATCTCGACATCGTTTTGCGCGCCAAGAACGAGCTTGCGGCGATGAGCATGCTTCAAGGCGATCGCGCGCATGCTGAGAAGCTTATCGATGAAATTCTCGCGGCCGAAGCGAAAAATCCACAGGCGTTGATCAAGCGGGCCGGGTTGCTGATTGATGACGGAAAGGCGCAGGCCGCAATCGGCGACCTTCGCGTTGTTCTCGGCGAACACCCCGATTCAGTTCCGGCGCGCATGCTTATGGCGGCCGCGCTCGAGGCGACGGGCGATGTGAATTTCGCCGAGAGCGAATTCGCCCAGGCGGTCGAGGCGTCCAATCGCGCCAGTCAGCCCTCATTATTGTTCGCCAGATTCCTGGCGCGTCATGGAAAGGCGTCGCGCGCAGAGAAAGTGCTTTCCGATTCGATCGCGCGCGATCCTCGCGCGGTCGACAATTTGAAAATGCTCGCGGCCCTGCGTCTCGACAATCAGGACTGGCGCGGCGCGGAAGAGGCGGCGAACGCGCTGCGCGCAGCGGATGCGGCGGACGCCGACATCAGCCGCATTCTGGGCGCCGCCTACGCCGGCCTTCAGGACTACGCCGGCGCGATTGACGTTCTGTCCAAGGAAAATGAGCGTACGCCTCTTTCGGCGCGGCCTCTGGTGACGCTGATTCAGGCCTATATCGACGCCGGCCGTTCGGAAGACGCGGAAACGTTCCTTGCAGGGGCCATTGAGAAAAATCCGGAATTATACGAAGCGCGGGTTTTGTTGGCGCAGGTGAAGCGATCGCTCGGCAAACAAGATGAAGCGCTCGCAATACTGAATGACGCCATCGAACGCGAGCCTTTGCGGCCCGAAGCCTATGAAGCGGCGTATGGCGTGCACGTCTTGTCGGGCCGTCGCGAAGAAGCCGGAAAAATTATTGAGGACGCCGTCGCCGCAATCCCCGACAATGACGGGCTTCAAGTGTTGAGAGCCGATCATCTTATCGCAACGGGAGATGCTGACGGCGCGATCGCGATTTACGAAACGATCTTGACGCGCCGACCGTCCGATCTGATCGTTGCGAACAATCTGGCGAGCCTCCTTGCAGAGCGGGACGACGCAGCGAGCAGGGCGCGCGCCGCCGAAGCGGCGGCGCCGTTGAAGGATTCTGAAAACGCTTATTTTCTGGATACTTACGGCTGGGCGATGCATCGAAGCGGCCGCACCGCCGAAGGCGTCAGCGCGCTGGAGCGCGCGGCGCGTGCGGCGCCTAACCTGGTTGAGGCGCGGTATCATCTGGGGGTCGCGCTTTTGGAATCGGGCGAGACTGAACAGGGCGGCGCCGAATTGCGGGCGGTGATCGACGCCCCGGGCGCTAGCGCGCAATTGGTCGAGGACGCGCGTCGACGTCTCGAAGCGCAATAAACAGGCGGCCTGCTTCCGGCGGGCGAGAATGAGCAAATGTACGAAGAATTTTACGGCCTGACGGAAAAGCCGTTCTCGATCCAGCCTGATCCCGCGTTCCTCTATTGGGGCCGCGGGCACCGTCTCGCCTATGCGATGCTTGAATACGGCGTCGTGAACCAGGCCGGCATATCGGTCGTCACGGGAGAAGTCGGCTGCGGCAAGACAACGCTCATTCACCGTCTTCTCGATCAGCTGTCCGACACGCACACGATTGCGCTTCTGTCGAACATCCAGCCGGGCCGCGGCGATCTTTTAAGCTGGGTGCTTATGGGGTTCGGCGAGCCTTACGCCGGCAAGACCCACGTCGAAATGTTTTCGCAACTTCAGTCGTTCTTCATTCGCGAATACGCGAAAGGCAAGCGCGTCATTCTTATTATCGACGAAGCGCAAAACCTTTCGGTGGACATGCTCGAAGAAATTCGAATGCTGTCCAACATCAACGCCGGAAAGGATCAATTGCTGCAGCTGATTCTTGTCGGGCAGCCGCAATTGAAGGATTTGCTTTCGCGGCCCGATATGCTGCAGCTGGCGCAACGCATCGGCTCCGATTTTCACCTCACGCCGCTGACGCGCGAAGAAGTTCACGCCTATCTGGAGACAAGGCTGACGATCGCCGGCGCGCGAAAGAGCATTTTCTCGGCGAAGGCGATGGATTTGATCGCCGAACAATCGCGCGGCGTGCCGCGCGTCATCAACATCATCGCCGACACCGCTCTCGTGTACGGGTTTTCCGCGCAGGAGGAAATTGTCGACGAAGAAATCGTTCGAAGCGTCATCCGCGACAAGCATGATTACGGCGTCTTCGGCGTTCCAAGCAGTCCGGATCTGAAACTCGCCGAAAGCGATGAGCGCCACAGGCAGCGCGGCGGGTTCGCCAATGACGAGTTGGATGACCTGAATCGCGCGAAGGCGCGCGATCATGAGGAACCTCGACGGCGGACGGCGACGGAAAAGCCTCGGCTTGTCAGCAATCTGGATGTGCGGTTCGTATCCGAGCCCGCCGAATTCGATATTGCGTCGCGCGCGTCCGTCGTCGCGGCGCCGGTTTATGAGGCGACAGTCGGTCGCGCAGAAGGCGCCCGCCGCGACGCGATGCGCGTTCGCAGCGCCGATGCTTCGCCGTCAAGCGTGAAAGACGCGCCGCCGGCGACTGAGCCGCAGCGCGCCGAAGCGGAAATCGGCGTCATCATCGTATGCGCTGAAGGCGACGCATCGGAAACGATCAACGCGATCGGCGCCGGAAGGGCGATCGTTGCGGTCGCGCCGGACGGCGCGCTTGCGGCGTTGCGTGACGCCGGCGTTGAAACAGTCGAGATGGAAGCGGCGGGCGGCGGCAGGGCGCGCAACGCCGGCTACAGGCGTCTGAAAAAAATCGCGCCGAAGATCCAATTCGTGCAATTCGTCCAGGCCGGCCAGCGTCTCAAGCCAGGCTGGTTCGCAGACGCATCGAACCTGATGATGCGCAGACCGGAAGTCGCCGCGCTTGAAGGGCGCGTCGATCTGCTCCCGGCAGGCGACAGGTCTGTTTTCAATCTCGCCCTCGAAAATCGCGGCGCGACGGACGGGGAAATTCAAGCGACCGGTCCGACAGCGATATTCCGCACCGACGCCTTCGAGGCCGCCGGCGGGTTCCGCGGCGACATCATCGCCGATGAGACCGCTGATCTTTGCATTCGGCTGCGCCGGCGCGGCGCGCATGTGTGGCGCAGCGAGAATGTGATGGCGTTTTGCGGCGAGAAGCGGCTGTCTTTCGCCGATTGGCGAGCGCGAGCGCGGGCGCGAGGATATTTTTACGCCGCCGGCGCGGCGCTTCACGGCGGGCCGCCGGAACGCTATTGCGCGATGGAGCAGGCGCGGGCCGTCATGTGGGGCGCGGTCTTTCCGGCGCTGATCCTTATCGCTGCCGTTATCGGCGGGTCCGCCGTCGCCCTGTTGTCGATCAGCGTCAATCCGTTTGTGACGGCGCTTAGCGTTATCGGCGCCGGCGCGCTCATCTATTGGCTGAAGATTACGGCGGCGGCGGCGAAGACAGGATTTTTCAACCCTCAATCATGGATCGTCAGCGCGGTGCGCGCGCTTGGGCATTTTTACGAATGCGCAGGGGTCGCGCGTTACTGGTTCGGATCGAGAAAAAGCGCGCCGTCGCGCAAAGCCCTTGCTTGAGGCGGGTCGCCGCCCTGGATGATCGCTGCGATGAAAATCGCCTATCTGACCAATCAATATCCCTCGATCAGCCACAGCTTCATCCGCCGTGAAATCGAGGCGCTTGAGCGCCGCGGCGTTTCGGTTGCCCGATTCACGATTCGATCGACGGCGCATGGCGCTATCGCAGATGAGGATCGTCTGGAAGCGAAGAAGACGCGCTGCATCATCGACGCCGGGCCGGTTGAAATCTCGCGCGCCGTTTCGGTGAGCCTCATGGCGAGGCCGGTTCGATCGATCCGCGCCGTTTTGCGCGCCCTTCGCATGGGGTTGCGATCTGAGGCCGGCCTTTTGCGCCATCTTTTTTATGCCGGGGAAGCGCTCGTTCTCGCCAGCTGGCTGCGTGCTGAAGGCTCGCCGCACCTTCACGCGCATTTTGGAACGAATTCGGCGACAGTCGCGATGCTCGCATCGTTTATCAACGGCGGCGCGTTCAGCATGACGGTGCATGGGCCGGAAGAATTCGACAAGCCCTCGCTTATTCACCTGCCGGAAAAGATTCGCTCGGCGAAGACAGTTTTCGCCGTGTCCAGCTACGGCATGAGCCAGTTGCGCCGCCTTGTTGAGCCTGAATATTGGGACAGGATCCGCATCGTTCCTTGCGGCGTCGAAAGCGGGTTCCATCAGGATCCGTCGCCGGCGCCTGAAGAGACTCGCTTCGTGTGCGTTGGGCGCTTGTGTGAGCAGAAAGGCCAATTGACGCTTATCGAGGCCGCCGCGGAAGCTCGACGTCGCGGCGGCGAATTCGAACTCAACATCATCGGCGACGGCGACATGCGGCATGATATTGAAGCCGTTATCGCGCGTCATCGCCTTGGCCATTGCGTTCGGCTGTTGGGTTGGAAAACGCCGACCGAGGTTCGACGCGAGATTGAGCGCTCAACGGCTTTCATCCTGCCAAGTTACGCGGAAGGATTGCCGGTGTCGATCATGGAGGCGATGCTGCTCGGCCGGCCGGTGATCAGCACTTATGTCGCAGGCATCCCTGAACTTGTCTTGCCTGGAGAAAACGGGTGGCTTGCGCCTGCAGGCGATGCTTCTGCGCTTTGCAACGCCATGATGGCGGCGATGGCCGCCACGCCGGAACGACTGGCGCAGATGGGGCGCGCCGCGCGCGAGCGGGCGCTCGCCCGCCATGACATTGATGCCATAGCTGAAAAGATCGAGCGGATTTTCGCCGAGGCGCAGCAGTCGGGGACGCCGCAATGACGGCGATTTTCTCTATCGCCGTCTTGGCGCCGGCGATCGCGCTGTTCGCATTGTCGGCGTTCCTGCTGCTGGAAGTCGTCGCCGCCTTCGCCGCACAAACCGCGCAGCCGCCGGCGGGCAAGCGGGGGCGCATCGGCGTCGTCATTCCCGCTCATAACGAGCGAGACGCCGTCGCCGCAACGGTGGCGGCTGTTCGCGCTGAGTTGCGGGACGTCGACCGCATTATCGTGGTCGCCGATAATTGCAGCGACGACACGGCGGCGCTGGCGCGTCCCGCCGGCGCAGACGCGATTGAGAGAAATGACGCCAGCCGCTGCGGCAAAGGCTATGCGCTGCAGTTCGGCGTTGATCATTTGCGCGGCGATCCGCCCGAAACGGTGGTTTTCATCGACGCCGATTGCCGCCCGGCTCCCGGCGCCATCGAACGGATAGCCGCGCGCGCCGCTTATGTTCAACGGCCCGTTCAGGCGCTGTATTTGATGAACGCGCCCGACGGCGCAAAGCCGAAATCGGCCGTATCCGCTTTCGCATGGCTGTTGATGAATCGCGTTAGGATGAGCGGGCTGCAAAACATCGCCGGCGTCACCCGTCTTACGGGTTCGGGCATGGCGTTTCCTTGGCGTCTGATCAGTGAAGCCGAACTTGCGAGCGGCGAAATCGTTGAAGACATCGCGCTGACGATAAAGTTTGTCGAAGCCGGCGCGCCGCCCGTTCTCGATCTCGGCGCGCTTGTGACGAGCGAGCTTGCGCAATCGGAGAAAGGCGCCGCCACACAGCGCGCGCGTTGGGAGCATGGATCGCTGAGAATCGGCGCGAAAAAAATCCCTGGTCTGCTGATGCGCGGCTTGACGGGCGATTTGCGCGCTTTGGCGCTCGCTATCGATCTCGCCATTCCGCCGCTCGCGCTGTTCTCGGCGATGATCGCGAGCATGCTGGCGCTCGCCGGGCTTGCCGCGCTGTTCGGGGCCGGCGCGGCGCTGCCCTTCGCCATCTGGTCCGCATGTCTCGCCTCCGGCGCCGTGACGCTCGGCTGGATCGGTTTCGGCCGGGATGTCCTGCCGGCGAGCCGTCTTAAGGCGATCGGCGCGTATCTGCTCGATAAAATCCGCATCTATGGCGGCGAGGGCCGGCGAACGGCGAAAACCTGGACGCGAACGGAGCGCGGCGGCGAGAGCGACAGCGAGCAATGATTGCGCGCATCGGATATGTCGCCATCGGCCGCAATGAGGGCGATCGCCTGAAAGCATGCCTGTCATCGTTGCGTCGCGACGCCTCGGCGCCGATCGTCTATGTCGATTCTGGATCTGACGATGACAGCGTGGCTGTTGCGCGTTCCTACGACGCCGAGATCGTCGCGCTAAATCTTGAAAGACCGTTTACCGCGGCGCGCGCTCGCAACGCCGGCGCAAAGCGGCTTCTTGAAATCGCTTCGACTAGTTATATTCAGTTTATCGACGGCGATTGCGCGCTCGACAGCGGCTGGGCTGAAACGGCGCGCGCTTTTCTTGACTCAAATGACGACGTCGCCGTCGTTTGCGGGCGTCGCCGTGAGCGCCATCCGCACGCAAGCGTTTACAATCGTCTTTGCGATATTGAATGGGATACCCCGATCGGCGAGGCGATCGCTTGCGGCGGCGATGCGATGATGCGCAGCCGCGCCTTGGAGCAGGCGGGCTTTTACGATGAGCGTCTGATCGCCGGCGAAGAGCCGGAGCTTTGCGTCAGGCTGCGCGAGAAAGGCTGGAAAATTCGCCGCCTTGATGCGGAAATGACGCTGCACGACGCGGCAATGTCAAAATTTGGACAATGGTGGAAAAGGTCGGCGCGGGCCGGACACGCCTTTGCCGAAGTGTCGCGCCTGCATCGAAAATCGGCTTTTGGAATCTGGAAGCGTGAAACCGCGCGCGCCTTTTTTTGGTCTGCGATCGCGCCGATCGCCCTGCTTCTCGCCCTGACAGCCGGTCCTTGGGCGGCTTTGCTGCTCGCCGCATATCCTATTCAGATCGCGCGCCTCGGTTGGGGAGCGCGGGAGCGCTTGGGCGACGCAGCCCCTCCCTGGGCTTTCTTCACCGTTATTGGAAAATTTCCGGAAGCTGTCGGCGCGCTGCGATATCACGCGGGAAGGCTTGTCGGACGCCGCGCGGGGCTCGTCGAATATAAATAGGGCGCCGCAATTGCACGCATCGGGCTGCGCCCGAAACCGCGCTATTCTCGGCCGTTAAACATTGGAAAGGCTAACCCGTGTCCTATCTTGAAATCGTCGATGTGAAACACGGCCTGTTCGACCCCGAAGCGCTGAAAACGAAGGGGTTGGAGCTGCAGTCGATCTATCAGTCGGCCGAGCCGTTTCCGCATATCGCGATCGACGATTTCGTCTCGCCGGAAATTCTCGAATCATGCCTGGCGCAGTTTCCGACTGAGCGCGATCCTGACAGCAAGACATTCGACCGCGCCCAGGAAAGATATAAGACCAGCTATAATCCTGATTATCTAAGCCCTGAAATCCGGTCGTTCTTCTATTCGCTGAATTCGCGGCCTTTCATCCAGTTTCTCGAAAACATGTCGGGCATCAAGGGTCTCATTCCGGATCCCTTCTTCCTGGGCGGCGGCTTTCATGAGACGCGCACGGGCGGTCATCTTGACGTTCACGCCGATTTCAATCTGCACAAGCCGATGCGCCTCGAACGACGGCTCAATCTCCTCATTTATCTCAACAAGGACTGGAAGCTCGACTATGGCGGCGGGCTCGAACTTTGGGATGAAAAAATGGCAAGATGCGTCAAGGAAATCAGTCCCGAATTTGGACGCTGCGTCGTTTTTTCCACGAATGACACAAGTTACCACGGGCATCCGAAGCCTGTTAACCATCCTGGCGGCGCGCCGCGGCGCTCAATTGCGCTCTATTATTACACGGCGACCTGGGACGATTCCTCGCGCGAAAAGACGACCCAGTTTAAAGCACGCCCCGGCACAAAAGATCTTGCGGACTGGAAGGTTAGGCGCAATGAGCTGATCGCTGAATTCCTGCCGCCCGCACTGGCGCGTCCGGTGATGAGAGCGGTCAGAAAACTCGACCGCCTAGCTGCGAAAAACAAGGCGCCGCATTAACGAATTAGAACGGCCTGATTGGAGCATTTTCGTCCAATCATTACAACCCGGCAAAGCCGCGCAAACAATTTGCTAATCCAATCGTTAAGCTTACGCCGTGTGCGTGAGGGCCGAATTAGCGGCTGACATGATCTTTTGCTTCCCAGGCGGCAATGCGGAAACGCTTGGGGATGGGCGCTCTGCAACCTTGCCGGCTGAGTTCAAGCAAGGGTTCTGCATTAACCATGTCCAAAACTGTTTCCCGTTTCTCCGCCAAGATCGACCCTGAATTCGGTCTCGTCGATCTGCTGAATTCACCCTCTTCGCAACGCCGCGCCAACGTTCCCCGCACGCTGCGCAAGAGCGCGAAAATGAAAGCTCGCTCGGAAGCGGCGGGCTCGGCGATGGTCGCGGCGCTGATCGGCGCGCAGATCGCCGAAGACGCTGAAGCGGCCCGCGGCTTTTTCGAAGACCCGCGAGACCTCAACCTTTTCCGAAACGCGACGATTTGCCGAGGGCACTCAGGCGCGACGGCGAATCCCGCAGACGCCGACCATTCAGACCATGGCGCGAGCGGCGCGATCGCCGCAGGCGAGACGACGCATTTCACCCATTCCGCCATCGAAGGCGTCAGTCAGTTTGCGCGGTTCATGTCGAATGACGACATGATGTCGCGCGATTTTGGCCGCGGCGCATCCTTCGCGCGCCGAGGCTTCAGCCGAGGGCTTGAAGGCGTTGATGGCGAGGGCGAAACCCATACCGGTTCGCATGCTCACGAGACTTCTCGGCGGCAACCGGCCGCTGAGCCGACCTCGGACGATGGCGATCACGCGCATTCGCCGTCCGGCGGAGAAGCGCAAACCGACGGTCAATCCCAAACGCCTTCAGGCGGAACGACGACCAGCGGCGGCGGCCACACCCATACGCCGTCAACCGGCGGGTCGACGTCGACGCCCCATCCGACAGACCCGGCGAAAGCGTCAGAACACATGGCGCTCATGAATCTGGTGCCGGTTTCCGCGGCGACGCATGTCGCGGTGAAAAGCGGCTCCTGGTTCGACCCGAGCATTTGGGCTAACGGGCAGGTGCCTGGAGACGGCGCCAAGGTTGTCGTTCCGCAGGGCCTCGTCGTCGATTATGACGGCAAGAGTCCCGCCTCGATATTCACGATCCGCGTTGATGGAGAAATGAATTTCGCGACGGATGTCGACACGTTCATGGAAGTCGACACTTTCGTCGTGACGGGAACCGGCAAGGTGACGATCGGAACGGAGACCAATCCGGTCGATCCGAATGTCAGCACCGTCATCTCGTTCGCCGACAACGGACCGATCGACGTCACATGGGATCCAATGCTGCTCTCGCGCGGCTTTATCTCGCATGGAACGGTCGACATTCACGGCGCCGAGAAAGACGCCTTCCTTAAGGCGCTCGTCGATCCGATGAAGGGCGATACGACCCTGACGCTTGAAACCATTCCGAGCGGCTGGCAGGTCGGCGACAAGCTGGTTCTGACCGGGACGCATCTCGCCTCGACGCAAGGCACGGCGAAAGGCGCGCCGATCACGGCCCAAACGCAAGACGAAGAGCTTGTGATCAAGGCCATCAACGGCAACGTGATCACGCTCGACCGTCCGCTGATGTTCGATCATGAGGGGCCGCGCGCGGACTTGAAAGCCTATGTCGCCAACTACTCCCGCAATATCGTTTTCCAGAGCGAGAACGGCGAGGCGACGCCGGTTCATGAGCGCGGCCATGTCATGATGATGCATTCCGACAATATCGTTGTGAAATACGCCGCTTTCGACGAACTCGGCCGCACCGACAAATCCGTGCGTTCTGTAGACGTTGGAAGCCTCACCAGCGTCGCGCCGGATTCAAACGTCCAAGGCCGGTATTCGTTTCATATTCACAGGGCGGGCGTCACCGACCAGGCAAACCCGGCGATTGTCGAAGGCAATGCGGTGTGGGGCTCGCCCGGTTGGGGATTCGTGCATCACGATTCGAATGCTATCCTGTCCAACAACGCCGCTTACGATGTCTTCGGCGCAGCGTTTGTCGCCGAAACCGGAAATGAAACTGGACGCTGGGATCATAATATCGCCATCAAGTCGCTCGGCATGAATCACCTCTCCAAAGTGGCCGATGTTGGGGCGTTCGACCTCGGCCGAACGGGCGCAGGCTTCTGGTTTCAGGGACGCCTCGTCGAGGCGGTCGACAATGTCGCCGCCAGCGTGCCGAGCGGCGCAGGGTTCGTCTATTTCCATCGCGGCGTCGACCCGAACAACCTATCCGTCGATCCGTCAAATTCGAATCTCTCCGACAGCCTGCGCTACCTCAACGGCGTGAACTCAAACATCCCGAACATTTCGATCTTCCTCGGCAATGAGTCGATTGCGACGGAAATCGGCCTTGAAGTCATCAAGGCCAATCCGCGCCAGGATCACGACCTGCGTTCGCTGATCGACAACTTCAAGGCCTGGGAAGTCCTGAAAGGCGTGCATCTCGGCTATACGGGCCACTATACGATCCGCAATCTCGACGTTGTCGGCACGGACAGCCCCGGCATCGCGCTCAAAAACGGCGCCGGCCTCAGCCTCGGCGTCCATGTTTTTGACGTTGTCGTCAACGGCGCCAATATCGAAGGGTTCTATAACGGCGTCACCCAGCAAAAAGCCGCCGTGAACGGCCTTAAGTTCATGGCCGGTCTCGACCAGTGGGATTACGTTTATATCGACGTCAACATTTCCGGCGCGACGCGGAATTACACCAATGTGACCGCGAACGACCGGTTTTTGACGGCGTCGGACCTCAACCACGGCCGCCTCTCATACGCATCCGCTTATGCGGAAACGCACATCACGCAGAAAAACGGCGTTTGGGATCTCGCCGGAACGAAAATCGATTCGATCGGAAAGAAAGCCGGTTATGATGTCTGGGATCCTGATCATATCACCGCCGCCGAACTTCGCGGTTCGATCGCCCAGAACGGCTATTGGACGACTTCAGACGGACGTCGCGTCGCGCTGATCGAGGAATATTATTCCGACCGCGCCACAGCCGAAGTCATCAAGGTTGGGATTTTTGTGGAAATCCCTTCTGGGTTCTCGCTTGTCGGACGCAACGCCGCCGGCGCGGCGCCGATCTACAACGGCGTCGTCAATCTCAACAGCAAGGCGCCGACCGCCGTCGACGACGTCGCCAGCGTCACCGCCGGAAACAGGGTGGTGATCGATCTCCTTGCGAACGACTCAGATCCGGACGGCGATCAAATAAAGCTCGATGGGATCTTTTCGCAGCACGGCCATGTCGTCGACAACGGCGACGGCACCGTGACCTATTTCGCCGATCCGAACTTCACGGGCCAGGATATCTTCCACTATTTCGTCCAAGATTCGAACGGCGACATTTCCAAGGCTCAAGTCACCGTCACCGTCGACGCCTGATCGTCGAATCGCCATTCCTCCAAAACGCCGCAATCGGTTTCTGTTGCGGCGTTTTCGGTTTTCAATCTCTCAAACGCCTCTTTCGACAATAGGCGCGACGCCGCCCAGACGGCTGCGGCGCGCACGATCGGCGAAACGTCGTTTACGAGTCGCCCGACAACGGGCGCGATTTTTTTGTCGCCCGAATTTCCGATTGCTATCAGGGTGTTTCTGACGAACCGAACGCGGCCGATTCGCTTGATGGGCGAGCCGGAGAAAAGCTTTCTGAATTCCGCGTCGTCAAGCATTGCGAGCGCGGCGAGGTCCGGCGCCCGCAAATCATCCCGCGCTTTCAACTTCTGTTCGCGCGCCGCGGACGCAAACTTGTTCCAGGGGCAAACAGCAAGACAATCGTCGCAGCCGTAAATGCGATTGCCGATCGCCGTGCGAAATTCGCGCGGGATCGACCCCTTGTGCTCAATCGTGAGATAGGAAATGCAGCGCCGCGCATCGAGCTGATAGGGCGCGGGGAACGCCGCCGTCGGGCAAATGTCGAGGCACCGACGGCATGCACCGCAATGATCGCGCTCAGGCGCGTCCGCATCGAGATCGAGCGTCGTGAAAATCGCGCCGAGAAACAGCCATGATCCGTGTCGCCGGCTGACCAGATTGGTGTGCTTTCCTTGCCAGCCGAGACCGGCGCTCGCCGCCAGCGGTTTTTCCATCACCGGCGCCGTATCGACAAACACTTTGATCCCGCATTTGAAATCCGCCGCGATTGATCGGCCGAGCGCCTTCAATTTTGATTTGACGACGTCGTGATAGTCTCGATTGCGGGCGTAGACTGAAATCGCGCCGCTTGACGCATGCTTCAGAATTTCAAGGGGATCGTCGTCTGGGCCGTAATTCAGCCCGAGCATGATGATTGACCGGACTTCCGGCCATAAGCGCCTAGGCTCGGCGCGCTCGCCGGCGCGCAAATCCATCCAGCCCATGTCGCCGTGACGTCCGTCCGCGAGGAAAAATTTCAAACGCGCGGGCGCCTCGGGAATGGAGTTGCAATCAGCGATTCCGACGGCGTCGAATCCGTGAGCGGCGGCGCGGGCGCGTATGTCGTCGGCGATGCGTTCCGGCGCGGCGCTCATCTCGTTAAAAATCGAGATCGGCGTAATGCGGCGCAGGCGGCGAATCCTCAAGCCGGTCTGCGAGGAGGGGGCGCATCGACGGGCGAGATTTCATCTTTTGATACCACGCGCGCGCGTCCGAAAAATCAGCCCATGGGACAAGTCCGAAATAATCGTTCACGGAAAAATGCGCTGCGGCGGCGAGGTCGGCGATCGTCATTCTGTCGCCGGCGAGAAAGAGACGCCCCTCAAGGAGATAGGTTACATAATCGAGATGCCAGGCGAGGGCGTCAGCCGCCGCGCGGATGGGTTCAGCCTCACCCCATTTGCGGCCCGGTCGACGGTTCTCGATGCGCCTCCTGACGATCAGCGCATTCACTTCCGATTCGAATTTCGTCTCGAACCAGTGGGTGATGCGCCGCGCTTCCGCGCGCCCTGCCGATGTCGAGGGCAGGAGCGGCGGGTCGCGATAGACCTCTTCGAGATATTCGGCGATCGCTCCCGCCGGCGAAATCGCAATCTCGCCGCCGGTTGGCGGCTCGTCGATGAGAACGGGGATGGTGAGCGCCGGATTATGGGGCGCAAGCTCGTTTTCCGCCGCCCAGGGCGGCGTTGCGGTCAGGCGCGCCGCAAGCCCTTTTTCCGCCAGCATCAGCCGGATGAACCGGCAGCCGGGATCGAGGGGCATGTGCAGGAGCGACCGCATGGATGGCGAACTTAGCAGCGTCGCCGAAAAGGCAAAGGCGCCCGGAACGGCTTTTGCGAAACCATTTGTTAACCCCGCCGCGCCGCGGCGCGGAGGTCCTGATTTGAAACAGATAGGTTGAGCGGCGTTATGATTAATGATGCGGGTCGCGGATATGGGGAGTTTGACCATCCTGCCTGGCGCCGGCCGGCGCCGCGTGCGCGCGCCGCGACGATGGCGCTCTATTCCTGGCGGGAGCCGGGCTTCGTTTTCATCGTCGCAATGCTGGCCGCCGCGCCTTTCATCGCAGCCGCTTTGCTGTCGCCGGCCCTTTTGAGCCTGGCGCCGACCGTTGACGTTATCGCGCCGATCGCCGACGCGCGCGCTGCGGCTACAGGCTCTGCTTCTTTTGTCGACGCCGCATCCCCATTTCATCTGGCGCTGCTGATGGTCGGCGATGTTTTCTTCGACTCGCCGGGGCGGATCCATCTCGCAGCGAAAGCGGTTGCGGCGATTCTCGTCGTCTGTCCGTTTGCTTATTTCTCCTCGGCGAGATTTCCGATCGTCCAAGCGGCTCTGCTGACGGCCGCGCTCGCCGGCTTCGTCGCCGCGCCCTTCGCCGGCCCGCTCGAAATCAGCCTCGCCTTCTTTGTCGCGTTGTCGGCTGCGCTTATCGCTGCGCCCGCTGATGAGGGCGCAGGGCGCGCCTGGATAGAAGGCGCGCTGTCAGGCGCCATCCTGTTCATTCTCTGGATCGCCCAGCCGGTTTTCGCGCTGCTCGGGTTCCTCGCGCTTTCCGCCTGTCCCTTTATGACGGGCCGGCGCGGCCTTGACCGGTATTTCGTTGCGTTCGGCGTCGCCTTTGCGCTCGCCGGCGTCGGCGAAGCTCTCGCGCCCGGCCTTAACCTTGCGCGAGCCAATGCGGTTTCCGGGGCTTTTACGCTGACGGTCGCGCCGAACGCCGGCGGGGTTTGGGGGCTCGCCGGCCTTGCGGCGACAACGGCTGTCGTTATCGCCGCCGCCGCGATTTTCGGCGGCCGCGAGCATCAAAAAGGCTGGCTTTCCGCCGCCGTGTTTCTTGTCGTCTCCCTTGTCGCGGTGCGAGTCGCCGGCGCGCAGTCGACGCCGCTTTTCGCCCTTGCGGCGACGGTCGCCGCTCTTTCCGTCGCTTCGCCTTTCTACGACGGGGTGTTCCGGTTTCATGATCGCGCGTCAATCGCTGTCGCCGGCGCCGTCGCTGTGATGACGATGTTCTGGACCGCCGCCATCATCGCGCAGTCCGCCGGTCAATTCGCGCTTCAGTATAAGACTGCATCGACGGCCCAGCGCGATGTGCGGGCGGCGTTCGGCCTCGTTCAACCCGGCGGGCCGACCATTGCGCGCTGGATTGAAGAGGGACGGTTTTCAACGCCGGAGGCGCGTGAATTGTTTGCGCTGGCGCCGGTCGATCAATCGGCGATCTTGCTGGAAGCCGCCGACCGGGCGCGGCGCCTGACCAAAGAAGGATACGGCGTCGCCTTTCTTACCGGCGCGGATACGGCCTGTGTGATCGCCGATGATCGCCGCTGCGACGCCGACGGTCCGACCGCCGCCCGCAACGCCAAAGTCGTTTTCGTGCCGCGCATCGATTTCGACAAGGCGACGGCGATGGCGAAGGGTCGATCGGAAGCGCTGCTCTACACCGAGTTCAAACTGGTCGAACGTTCGGCCTTATGGGAAGTGTGGGTGCGGCGCGGCGTCAGTCTTCCCGCCGGATTTTCGAAAAGCTGAAATGTCGGCGCGCGGCGGTGAAAATCAGTTTCGCCTTATGCGGGCTTTGCAGTTTTCACCGATCGCCGCGGATCGGCGCGCTTGCGGCGTCGACGAGAGAAAATCTACCGAGCGTCCTTGTCCGCGTGCGTCACCGTTCTGCGGTTTTTCCGTCACACGCAGACCCGGCGCCCCAGGCGATGAAATGCGGATTGTCGAATCCGCGCTCGCTCTTTCCATAGCGTAACGGTTTGCGACCGCCGAATTCAAAGACGCGGCCGCCAGCCGCTTCGAGAACCGCCTGGCCGGCGCCCGTATCCCATTCCATCGTTCGACCGAGCCGCGGATAAACGTCGGCGAGGCCTTCGGCGATCAGGCAGAATTTGAGCGATGAGCCGGCGGCGGCGAAATCAGCGACATTGAGCGTGGCGAGAAATTGATCCGTTTCCGGCGAGCGGTGGCTGCGGCTCGCAACCGCGATAAGCCCCGCGCCGGCCGGCGCCCGGCATCTGATTGGCGTCGCAGCTTCCGCAGCGCCGTCCTTAACGATCGAGAGCGTCGCGCCGCCGCCGGCGCAGCCGCGATACAGTTTGCCGATCGCCGGGGCGTAGACCACGCCTAGAACAGGGGCGCCCGCCCTGACGAGGGCGATGTTGACGGTGAATTCGCCGGTTTTGCTGATGAATTCCTTGGTGCCGTCGAGCGGATCGACGAGGAAGAACTCTTCGCCAAGCTCAGGGATTTCGCCGGCCGACGCGGCTTCTTCGGCGAGCGTCGGAATTTGCGGGGCAAGGCGCTTCAAACCGCGCAAGATTATTTCTTCCCCGATACGGTCTGCTTCGGTGACGGGAGAGGCGTCGGGCTTGGCCTCAACCACGAATTCTTCCTGATAGATCGATAGCGCGGCGGCGCCCGCTTCAAGCGATAATTCGGCGATCGCATCAAGCAGGGCTTGATCGTCAGCGCGCAAAGTCATCCAAGGCTCCTGAATAAGCTATTTGAAGGCGACGATCGTGAACGCCGCAGTTTGGCTCGGGGTCAGGCCGGATGATGGCAGAATGCGATCAACGATCCAGCCCTCTTCAGCCAGTTGGTTCAGCTTGTCCTCGAGCGCGTCGGCCGCCGCCCGTCCAAGCGCCTCTTCTCCGCCGAAAATGAACGGCCGCTTACGGGAGTGACGCCATGAGACATGAAAGGCTGCAAACTGTTTCGACATGGCACATCCTATCCGCAGATCGCCGACGACAGCGGCGCCGGACATGCAGTCTTCGGCAAGCATCGCGCCATGAGCGGACAGGTTCTATCCCCAACCGTGCTGCGTTGCAAAAAATTGGCTTGCCATTGTCCCATGGTTACTGATTGTTTGGGAGGGGCGTGATAGGACGCTGGCAGTTCTAAGGCTTGAAATCAGGAGCGGCGCCGACCAAGCGCCGAGTGCAGCGTTGAGTGAAGCTCCAGGTCTCATCGACGAAATCACCCCGCCGGACGTCAGCCGGCGCAGCCCTTTTTCCCGCGCCGTCTACGGCGATCTCGTCCAGTTTTCGGATTTCGTGATGGTGACCGCCGCCTCGGTGATCGTCGCCTATATCTACCATCATTATGTTCTCGTCATTCACACCGACGTGCAGCGGTTCGCAGCGGCGGGCATTGTCGGCGCGACAGGACTGACGGCGCTGCTGCGTCGCGATGGCTATTACGAATTCGAGGCTTTGCTTTCTTCGAGCCGATCGATGCGCGCCGTCATCGCCCGCTGGGCGCTTATCGTCCTTGGGCTGATCGCATTCGGTTATGCGCTGAAAGTGTCTGAGAATTTTTCGCGCTTCTGGCTATTCGCCTGGACGAGCGTTGTCACCGTCTCCCTCGTCGCCGCGCGGGTCATCGCCGCCGCCGTGCTGCGCCGAGCGGTGCGAGAGGGAGGCGTTTTTTCTCGCCGGGTTGCGATTGTCGGCGCCAATGATGTCGGCCTTCGCTTTGCAGAGCATGCGGGCAAACCCGAAAAGGCGATATCCGTCGTCGGCGTGTTTTCGGCCGGACCGGATGATGTTTTCGGATCCGGCGCATCCTCTGCGGGCGATTTGCGCGCGCTCGAGCGCGCCGCGCGCGCCGGCGAGATCGATGATGTCGTAATCGCCATGCCGCGTCTTTCGACTGAGCAAATGACCCTGCTTGTCAACCGACTGTCGGCGCTGCCCGTGACATTGGCGATCTCGCCCAATGCGCATTGGCTCGATCATACAGGCGGCGAGATCGTGCGGCTGGGCGGCGCGCCCCTTCTGACGCTGTATCGACGCCCGCTCGAAGGTTGGGGCGGCGTTCTGAAAACGATTGAGGATTACGTAATCGGCCTCGTCGCGTTCCTCCTGCTTCTGCCCGCGATCATCGCCATTGCGATTGCGATCAAACTTGAAGGCAAAGGCCCGGTTTTGTTCACCCAGCAGCGTCACGGGTTCAACCACAAGGTGTTCAACATTTACAAATTCCGGACAATGACCGTTCAGGAAGACGGCGCTGATATTCCGCAAGCGCGCGAGCATGATCCGCGCGTGACGCGGCTCGGCGCCTTCCTGCGGCGCTACAGCCTTGATGAGCTTCCGCAGATATTCAACGTCCTTATGGGCGATATGTCGCTGGTCGGCCCGCGCCCCCATGCGCTCGCACATAATCATCAATACGCTCAGACGATTGAAAATTACTCCGGACGCCACAAGGTGAAGCCGGGCATGACCGGCTGGGCGCAAGTCAACGGCTGCCGCGGCGAGACGTCGGAAAAAGAGCGCATGGCGGAGCGCGTCCGCTACGACCTTGAATATATCGACAATTGGTCCCTCTGGTTCGACGCCAAGATTCTCGCGCTGACTTTTGCGGCCGTCCTCTTTCCAAAGAACGCATATTGAGTTTTAAGGGGCGCGCAAACGCTCCGGCCGGCGCGAGCCGGTTCAGGCTGATAAACGCCCGGCGGTCCGGGTCGGCTAACGAAAGAGGGAATTCATGCGCGTTGCGATCGTCGGAACCGGCTATGTCGGCCTCGTATCGGGCGCGTGTTTCGCCCATTTCGGCCATCACGTCGTTTGCATCGACAAGGACGCCGAAAAAATCAACAGGCTTGAGCGCGGCGAAATTCCGATTTTCGAGCCGGGCCTTGACGCGCTGGTCGCCGAAAACGTCGCCGCCGGCCGTCTCGCCTTTTCGACCGATCTGAAGTCGTCGACGCCCGATGCCGACGCGGTTTTCATCGCTGTCGGAACGCCGTCGCGGCGCGGCGACGGTTTCGCCGATCTCACCTATGTCTACGCCGCCGCAGCGGAAATCGCCGCGGCGCTGGACGGATATACCGTCATCGTCAACAAATCGACCGTGCCGGTCGGAACCGGCGGGGAGGTGGAGTCGATTATCCGCCGCGCACGCCCTGACGTCGATTTTTCCGTCGTCTCCAATCCGGAGTTCCTGCGCGAAGGCGCCGCCATTGAAGATTTCAAGCGGCCGGACCGCATTGTCGTCGGCGCCGAGGATGAACGCGCGCGCGAAGTGATGCGCGAGCTTTACCGGCCGCTTTTCATCAACGAAACGCCGATCGTCTTCACCAATCGCGCGACGTCGGAACTGATCAAATACGCGGCCAACGCTTTTCTTGCGACGAAGATCACCTTCATCAACGAGATGGCGGATCTTTGCGAGCAAGTCGGCGCCAATGTGCAGGAGGTCGCCCGCGGCATCGGCCTGGACGGCAGGATCGGGCCGAAATTCTTGC
This sequence comes from uncultured Alphaproteobacteria bacterium, assembly GCA_937895955.1. Lineage (GTDB taxonomy): Bacteria > Pseudomonadota > Alphaproteobacteria > Caulobacterales > Parvularculaceae > Amphiplicatus. The sequence goes on from CALAZI010000035.1 coordinate 36,834, forward strand.
ACGCCGGGCCCGGTTACGGCGGGTCGTGTTTCCCAAAAGATACGCTGGCCCTTGTCAGAACGGCGCAGGCCGCCGGCGCGCCGACGAAAATCGTTGAGGCCGTCGTTGAAGTGAACGCGCGCCGCAAACGGCAAATGTCGGAGCGTGTCATCGCAGCCTGCGGCGGATCGGTGAAGGGCAAGACGATCGCGGCGTTGGGGCTGACCTTCAAGCCGAACACCGACGATATGCGCGACAGCCCGGCGCTTGACATCATTCCGGCTCTGCAAGCGGCAGGCGCGACCGTAAGAGCGTTCGATCCGGCTGGCATGGAAGAAGCGAAAAAACTGCTGAACGGCGTCGTTTATTGCGACGGCCCCTATCATGCGATGGACGGCGCCGACGCCGTCGTCCTCATCACCGAGTGGGATGAGTTCCGCGCGCTTGATTTCCGCCGGGTCAAGGAGCTGTTGAAAGCTCCGGTTTTTGTCGATCTGCGAAACGTCTATCGGCAGACGTCAATGACCGGTCAGGGCTTCGACTATCATTCGATCGGACGCGGCGCGCCGGACGGCGATCCGCGCAAGGGCGCTCGCGCCTGACGGAACCTGAACGGCTTTCATCGCTGCTCAGGCGGCAGCGGGGATAAGCACGCCGTCGCGCACGCCGTCGAAAACATATTGCGTCGACATCGCCATCAAGAGCATGCCGAGAATGCGCGTGATGGCGTTCATGCCGGTGCGGCCTAGCGCATCGCCGATCCGGCTTGCGAACGCCATCATCAAGACAGCGATCGCCAGGACGATGGTCGAGGCGATAAGCGCCGATCCCTTCTCAAAACCGGTTGCGCTCGGTCCCATCAGCAGCATGATCGTCGCGATGGCGCCGGGGCCGGCGAGCATCGGGATTGCGAGGGGAAAGAAGGCGATATTCTCGCGCGATGACGCCTTCGGCCCCGGCGTTTTCGCCTGGGTCTCGCCGTCCGGATTGAAGAACATGCGAAAGCCCATGATGAACAGGATAATGCCCATTGCGGCGCGGAAAGCCGGCAGCGTGACGCCGAGATGATGCAGCACCGCGTTGCCCGCGAATCCGAAAACAGAAAGTATGGCGATCGAGTAGACGGCCGCCGAAAAGGCGATCCTCAGCCGCGCGCGGGGGGTTTCGTCCTTGGTGAGGGACGCGAAGATCGGCGTCACGAGGATCGGATCGATGACGATGAACAGCGTCACGAACGCGGTCAAAAAAGTCGAATAGGCGCTTTCCATGCCTCGTCCTTTCGGGCGCCCGGCCGCAGCGGGTCCGGCCTTCCTGCGCCGCGTCGCGAGCGGGCCGCGACGGCCGATTTATTACGTTTTTGTAATATTCAGCTCTCTCGAGCCTTCAGCGCACAGGGCGGGTGCGCCGGCCCGTCAAAATGGTTAATATGGCGGGGGGATCAAATCGAATGATTATTCAGGGGAGCATCGCCATGCGCACCAGAACACTCGTTTTCGTCGGGTCGGCGACGACAGCATTGCTCGCCGCCGGTTGCGCGACCCAGTCCGAACGATCTGTCGCCGCGAGCGACCCCTATTACGCCGCCGTCTACACGGGCGCGCCGCGGCCGGACGCCGCCGATCTTTACGCCGTTCTTGAACCGCCGCGTCAAACCTCATCAAACGGAACGCCGTTCGAACTCGTTTCCTATGCCGGGATAGACGGCGCGCGCCGGGCGCATGCGCTCTACGCCGAGGCTGAAGCCGAAGCGCTTGATGGACGCTGCGAAGCGGAAGTTCGTGCGGCGGCGAGCGAATCGATGATCGATGTCGCAGAGCTTTGCGACGTGCCGCTCGACATATTGGTTGAGTTCAATCCGGGCGTCGCCAATGTCAGCTATGAAGTAAGCGGCGCGGCCTTGCGCATTCCGGGCGGCATTGTAGCGCCGAAAGGCGCCTTTGCGATGAGCGATCAGCTTGTCCTGCTGAACTCGTTTCAGCCGGGCGACACGATCGAAAACATCGCCTATCGCAACAATGTTTCCGCAGCGACGATCGCCTCTCTTAACCCGACTATCGATTGGTCCGCCCCAAACCTGTCGGGCGCCTATCTGACGCCTGCGTCGACATCGACGTCAGCCGCCGTTGCGCCTGCCGAGACGGCGGCGTGGGAAGGGTACAGCCCTATCGGCGCTGCTGACGCGAACGCGCCTTATTCGGGGATCGCGGGGGATGCGGCGCATGCGCCTTATCGGCAAAAGCTTGTCGGGACCTATGCGCGCGCCGACGGATATTATCCGGAACCGCGCCTTGTCGTTGACAAGCGCTTCGTCAAACCCGGCGATAAAATCGGCGTCACGGCCTATGGCGTCGGCGCCGGCAAGGAGATTGTCTTTTCAGCCGGCGGCAAAAGCGTGTCCGCGACGGCCGGAAGCGACGGCAATGCGTCGGCGTCCATCCGCGTCGGCAAGAAGACGCCGACAAGCAATGTGGTCGTCACTGGGCGCGCCAGAGGATCAGCTGATACGATGTTCAGCGAAACCGTCGGCGTCGTTGCATTGGGCGCAAAGCCTGAAGAGACGGATGAAGCGACTGAAGACGACGACTGATCAGATATGAGCGCCCGCTCAGGCGTCGCGGATCGTTTCCCAGCGCTTGCCGCTTCGACGATTTTTAAGCTGGCGCGTTGCATCAAAAGCGACGACTAGATCGAACAGCGTCGCCGCCAAGAGGAGCGGCGCTTTGAAAATGCGTCTAGCGCGCCAGTTGTCGCGCCGCCGCAGGCGTCTCAAAACGTATTTCCCGGGAAGCGCAATCAGACCTGACGCCGCCTCCTCGGCGATCAGTTCTTCAAGCCAGTCGGGAGATTCTTCATTGAGGCGCGCGATCTCCGCAAAGGGATCAAGCCCGACGCTGCGCCAGCGCTCGATTTCTCGATACACAAATCGATTGATCGCCGTGCCCGCGGCCTGTCGACGCTCATAGCGATAGACGTCGCCGAGGGATTCGTAAGGCGCGTAAAAATGCCTGACGCCTGGCGCTCGGCGAATGCGCGCGCGGTTCTCCCCTTCGGTGAAATTGCGCGTCAAGGTCATTGCGCGCAGATAGCCGTCTTCGACGACGATCCCGCGCGGCATCACGATAGACCGCAAGTTTTGCGCTCGCGCGGCGTAAAGCTGGCCGGACAGCGCCGTATCGCCGTCGCTGCCGGTCTTTTGCATCAATCTGACAAGCGCTGAGAACGGCCCGCGCGAGGCGAATTTTTTCACCGGCTGATCAGGTGCGATCTCTAGTGCGGCGTCAGCCTCCAGGTGCCGGATCAATCGCTCAATCGCGTCGTTGTTTTCAAATTCGATGTCGGCGTCGAGCAGCACGAAATAGTCGGCGCTCTTAGCGCTCGCCTCATGAATAAAGACATTCCAGGCGTTCGCCTTGCCGGGCTCTGATATGTCGCGCACCTCCGTCCGGCAGTTCTCAAACGAATCGGCTTCGCGCAGGGCGTTCGCGGCGGCGGCGACGGTCGCATCCGAGCAGCCGTTGGCGATGACGATTATTTCCTTTGCCGTCTTCGGATTGCGAAAAATCGATTGAGCCAGCAGCAAGGCGATCGTGGCGCCGATGAAGCGCTCTTCATTGTGAGCGAGGATGCCGATTGAAATCATCATTGGCGGGGCGCCCGCCCTTTATTCAGGCACATAATCGGGAAGGAACGCTTCCACCCGTTTGATCATCGCATTCAGCTTTTCATCGGCATCGCCGGCCGACCGATCGTTTCGGATCGGCGTGATAAGGCGCACCATTGCGCCGTCGGAGCGCTTGCGGATGACGGCGTCGACGATCAGCCAGAACTTCATGACGAACTCATTGGCGATTTTGCGCCCGCGCTGATCATACCAGTAATAAACGAGCTGACGGTGATCGCCGCTCTGAATGATCAGGCGATTGTAGCTGAACGGCCGGCCGTCGCCGCTTTTGGCGTTGACGACTTCCTGTGAGACGATTTTCCACCCGCCGCCCGGCAGACATTGGCGCGGGCTGTGCCAGGACCGTCCGTCGCGTTGGGCGTTCAGATAAGCAAGATAGATATTGTAGTCGTCGCCTTCCGGCGATTTCAGATTGACGACGATCGAATCGTCGGCGCCCAGCACTTCCGCGACAGACGGGTCAATCGGACGAACATTCTGCAGCCAGTCGCCGAATTCGCCGGGAACGCCGGCGAAGGATTTCCGGTCCGGAATGATGAGCGAATCCGTCGTGATGATTTTTGATGCGGTGAAACTGATCGCCGCGATGAGAGCGATTGAAGCGAATACGGCGCGTGTTGATCGCCCCGAACCTTTGGGGGCGATTACCGGGAGATCCGGCGTCGTCAGCGCCTCAAACGGATTTTTAGGCGGCGTTGAAAAGCGTGCGAGCAAAGCGATCAGCGCGAAAAGGGCGATAAGGCAGAACAGGAAAACCACCCAGCCCTCGAAAAAGTGCAGCGCGCCTTCGGCATGCTCGGCGCCGTAAGCCTGAACGAGCGCCGCCGTCACGGCGATCCGGACTGAGTTCATCACGATGGTGATCGGCACCGTCGCCGCGACGATGAGCAGGCGTTGCCAGAGCGGCCCACTGTACATGTAGGCCGCCATGACGCCGAGGCTGAGGAAAGGAAACAGATAACGCAATCCGCTGCACGCTTCCGCGACCTGCAGCTTATATTCGCCAAGGTCGATAATGTTGCCGGAAAGATGAACGGGAATGCCCATCGCCTCTACGGCCAATACGCCGAGGAATGACGACATCTGCTGGAACTTCCAGGAGAGCACCGTGATCACCCAATAGGGGGGCGGCACTGCGAAAAACAGGAATGCGACGGGCGCCGCCGTTGCGCGCAGCAGAGAAAGGCCGCCATATCCGGCGATAAGGCCGGCGATCGCCGTCACAAGTCCGAGATGCTGGAACAGGAAGATGCTGGTTAGTTGACCGAGCAGCAGCAGCAATAATGCGCCGGCGAAAATCGCCGCGCCGGCGAGCGAAGGCCGTCCGACGCTCTTGATGACGGCGTCGCGATTGATCCAGACCAGATAAAGCGAAATGAGCGGAATGAAATAGCTGTGCGACAGCTCCTGCTGCTGTCCCCAGCGACGCCAAAGATTGAGCGCCGCATCCCAAAACAGGACAAAAACGAAAACGGCTGAGACGGCGACGGCGACCGTTTTGAGGTTGCGCAGCGCCTCAGGTGACGACGTGATCGGCGTATCGAAGACTTTCAATCAGTTCTCCAGTCGCCCGGCAGGCAAGACCCGCCGATAGGCCTAACGCATCGGGCTTTGTCGTTGCAATATTCATTCAATGTCCGGATGGGCTAATTCAGCCGGCGATGACGAATCCGTTAACCAGCAGGAACGCCGCATAGGCCGCCCCGGCGGAGCCGGTCAGCAAGAGGCCGCTCAGCGTGCCGACAGGCAGCGGTTTTCGCGCGCGCGCTTTCATCGTCAGAAACAGGACGCCGACGCCGAAAAGGCCCGCAAGGACGCCGGCGAAGGCGAACCAGCGGACCCAGCCGAGGACGCCCCCGATCAGCAAGAATTCGTTGGCGTCAAACGTCGCATAAACGCCGTAGGCGATCCCGATAACGCTCGCCGCTCCGAGCAGCGCAGTCGCAAATGCGAGCGGGCGCGCGCCTAAGGTCGTCATCGCCGCTTCGCGGTTGATAAGACGCGCCGCCGGCGCAATGAGGAACACAAGAAACGCGAATAGGAGAATAAGCGCCGGCGCGCCGAACCAAAGCGCAGGGATCACGGCTTTCTTTTCATCCTCAGCCGCCTGCGCAGCGAGTTTCATGATCGCTTCCGTCTTGTAGAGGCGGCCCGAAAAGTTCGGCGCCTTCATTTCGTCGGCGCATTTCGCGTCGACTTCCTTTTCGGGCGCGTCGAAAAACTTGGTCACAAACTCGCCGGCGCACTCAACAGACCGCGTCGGTCCGTGTCCCGCATAGGGAAACTCGACATAGGTCGCGTTTGAAAAGCCCGGCAATATGGCCTTCGCCAGCGGCGGCGGCGTGATCGGATCCATCTGGCCGTTGGCGATCACCGCAGGCAGATCGGTGACAACGGGAGCGAAATCGGATTCCGGACGCGGCGTCATGCCGTAACGTTTGCAGACGGCGGCGATCTCATCGACGATCGCCGGACCGGGCAGGAGCGTTGCAAGCTCAGGATGATCCGCAGCGTCCTCTGCGAGCGCGTCATGCAATTGGCCCCACCAGCCGTCATTGCAGGCGATGGCGTTGTACATGCCCTGACTGATGTCGAATCCGCCGCCGGGACCGCCCGCCGTAAGAACTTCAAGCGAATCGTAGTCCTCGCGCTCAATCTTTGTCGCAATCGCATCGATCAGCGCCGGCAGGGTCGGATAATTGTCCTGCTCATACAGCGATGCGAAGGGAATGCCGCCGACAAGATCGGAAAAGAACCAGCCCTTGCCGGTCGGGAACAGCTCTTCATCGATGGCGTCGACGGAGATCGGAGTGGCGCGGGTTTTCACCATGGCCGCTTTGAGCCGCGACTGAAAATCCGGAAACGACTTGGCGCAGGTCCTGTTTTCGCTGCAGGCCTTCTCCAGCAAATCAAGGTCGCGCTGGAAGTGCGAACCGATGCGTTGAAAATGCGCGCCGGGAACGATCGGCACGATCGCGTCGAGCAGAACGGCGCGAATGCCGTCCGGATCCTGCTTGATGTAGGCCTGGCCGAGGATCGATCCGTAGGAAATGCCCCAGACGTTCCACTTCTCGAAACCGAGCGCGCGCCGCAGGGCTTCCACGTCGCGGGCGTTTTCAATCGTATTGTAGCCGGATAAATCGACGCGCGCGGCTTTCGCTTCGGCGAAGCAGGATTCCAGCGCGGCGACCCCCGCCTGTTGATAGTCGTCCCAATTGTCTTTGTTGGCGACGGCCGGATCGAACAGCCCGTATTTTGGACAGAAATCGCCGGAACCGCCGATGCCGCGCTGCTCGAGAATATACATGTCGCGAACGTCGCGCGCGCCGTGGTCTTTGAAACGCTCCACATAGCCGGCGGCCTGCGCTCCCGGGCCGCCGGTCAGATAGATGATCGGATCTTCGCGATTCGCCCACTCGCCTTGTTCGGCTTCATCCCATTTTTCCGGCTTGCGCGCATGCAGTTTGACGAAATTCAACTTGATGTGACGCGAGCGCGATTTTTCGCGGTTCTCCGGAACGGACAGCTGGCCGCAGGAGATTTCTCCCGGCTTGTATTTGATCGTTCCCTTGAACGGGCAGATGATGGTTTCAATTTCAAACCTGTCGCGCGCGAAAAGATCGGGCGCCGGACCGGTTCCGTCGACTGCGGCGTCTTCCGCCGTTTCCTCTGCGAATTCCTGCGCCGGCGTTTGCGCGGTCGCAAGCGAGGCGGCCAAAAACGCGACCGCCGTTACAGTTGAGAAAACGCTTTTCATGGAGCCCCCAGCATCGTCGCCTCATCCTGAACGCTAGCAGATCGTCGCAAAGGGACCAAATTCGTTCCGCCGCGTCAGGGATGCGTTGCGGCGCAAAAGCGGCCGCCTGGTTGAACGCGCCCGGGTGTCGATGGAATAGTCTGAAAGCCTCCGGCGACGGGCCGGCGGAGTTGCGAGGTCGGTCTTCGATGCGGTCAAGGGTCTACGGCGCCAATGAGCGCCAGCGCCTGCACAGGCACGCTGAAGCGCGCCTCATCATTGTCTTGAGCGGCGCTTTTCGCGAAGAGGGGCTCGGCGCCGGCGGCCATTTTGAGCGCGGCGACATTCTGGTTCGTCCGCCATTCGCCAGCCATGGCGATTTCGCTTTTGGAGACGGCGCGCGCTATCTCCAATTGGCGGCGCCGCCGGGATTTTTCAGCTCATGCGCGATGCGTCGAGGCTGGGGCGCCAAGCGCGGCCGGCTGGATCTCGCACGGCGGGAGGTCGTGCGGGCGCTTCAATCGCGTCACGCCGCCGCCTATATCGCCGAGAATGCGTCAATGGCGGCGTATGAAGGGTTCGTCGACGAGTGCGCGCTGCTGGAAAGCGCCCGGCTCCTGGCGGGCGATCCGGCGATCGGCGTTGCAGAGCTGGCGCAAGGATTTGGCATTCGTCCCGACCGCCTCTCAAAACGGTTCAAGATGAGATTCGGCGTATCGCCGCGCGCTTACGCTAAGGCGGCGCGTCTTGAGCGCGCGATGGCGCAACTGGCTCTCGGCGCGGGATCCATGGCGGAAATCGCCGCCGCCTGCGGCTATTTCGACCAAAGCCATCTGTCGCGGGATATGAAACGCGCAACAAGGATGACGCCGCTGGAATTCCACCGGCTTTCGCGCCGTTAAGGCAAATTCGTACAAGACGGCTTTCGCCAATCATGCGAGCCCGGTCTCCGTCCTGAATGGAGCGTCAACTCATGCGGGTCGCCGCGCTTATCGCGTCATCGCTTTTCCTGATCGGCTGCGCCTCAGCTGAAAAATCCGCTGATGCATCTGGCGCAATGGGCGAACGCCTAGCCGCGGAAACAGCGGCGGCGATTGACTCCGCCGTCGATGCCGCCGTGCGTGACGGCTTTGGCGGGCAGGTCGCAATCATGCGGAACGGAAAAATCGTCTATAGCCGCGCCGCAGGTTTCGCCGACAACGCGCTCAAAACTCCGGTGCGCGCGGACACCCTTTATCATACGGCGTCGATGACAAAATTCTTCACCGCCATTTTGACATTGAAAGCGGTCGAAGAGGGGTTGCTGTCGCTCGATAGCGACGCGAGCGCGCTATTCGCCGGAACGCCTCTCGCCGATCGGCGCTTCGCATTGCGCGATCTTCTTGATCATCGATCCGGGTTGCGGTCGACATATGCGGCGGAAGCTGAAATCGACGCGGATGAGGCGCTGCAAGCGATCGCCGCGGCGAATGCTGCGAATGTCGGTAATGGCGAATTTCGCTATTCGAATGACGGTTATGATTTGCTCGCCATCCTGCTGGAGCGAACTTACGGCAAGACGTATGAAGCGTTATTCCGTGAACGCATTGCGGCGCCTGCCGGCATTTCCGCATTCAGCTTCTGGGGCGAGGCCGATTTAGAGAATCCTCGCTTGCTCGGGCAGCCGCTGACTCCCCTTTCGGACGCCATGAAGAAGCGCAATTACGGCATGATCGGCTCCGCCGGATTGCTTATCTCGGCGGAAGATCTCGTCCGCTTTCTCGATGCGCTGGATCGGGGGCTGATCATAGGACCGGACATGCTCGCTGAGCTGAACAAGCCGCGCGCGCAGATCAGCATCGGTCACGCCCTTTACGGCGCATTTCTCATCGAGACTTCGCTTGGCCCAGCGCGCAGCGTTCGCGGCGCGGAAGACTGGGGGGATAACGGGTATCTGAACGACTATATCGAATGCGGGTTCGCTGTCGCGGTTCTGACGAGTCGAGGGCCGGCGGAAGGGTCAGGCAAGCCGTTTTTCCGCGACAGCCTGATTTTGGAGATTGAAAACTCTTTGACGCCGGATTGCGGACCGTCGCTATGAAGAAGGGCGGCCTTGCGGCCGCCCTTCCCTTTAAACGCATTCTGCAGTCTTCGGCGAAGACTACTTCATGTCGAAACGGTCATTGTTCATGACCTTCGTCCAGGCGTCGACAAAGTCTTTCGCAAAGGCCGCTTGCGCGTCGTTGTAAGCGTAGTTTTCGACAACCGCGCGAAGCTCGGCGTTGGAGCCGAAAACCAGATCGGCTTCCGTCGCCGTCCATTTCAGATCGCCCGTGTCTCTGTCGCGTCCTTCATAGACATAAGCCTGCCCGGAAACCGGCTGCCACACCGTCGACATGTCGAGAAGATTGACGAAGAAATCATTCGTCAGCGCTCCCGGCCGTTTCGTCAGCAGTCCGTTGGTCGACCCGCCGGCGTTCGCGCCGATCGCGCGCATGCCGCCGACGAGAACGGTCATCTCCGGAACGGTGAGGCCGAGCGTGTCGGCTTTGTCGACCAGAGCTTCGGCGGGCGATTTCATCGCGTCGGCGCTGTAGTAGTTGCGGAAACCGTCGGCCACGGGCTTGAGAACCTCAAACGACTGGGCGTCGGTTTGCTCCGCCGATGCGTCGGTTCGGCCCGGTTTGAACGGCACGTTCAAAGGCTGACCGGCGTCCTTCGCCGCTTTTTCAATCGCCGCCGCGCCGCCGAGAACAATCAGGTCGGCGAGCGAGATTTTCTTGCCGCCAGCCGCGCTCGCATTAAACGCCGTCTGGATTTCCGTCAGCTTGGCGATCACTTTTGCAAGCTCCGCCGGATCGTTGACGGACCAGTCTTTTTGCGGCGCGAGGCGGATGCGCGCGCCATTTGCGCCGCCGCGCATGTCGGTGTCGCGGAAGGTCGACGCGGACGCCCATGCGGTGCGAACGAGCTCGGGCGCGGTGAGGCCCGAAACGAGAATGCGGCTCTTGAGCGTGGCGATATCGCCCGCATTGACGAGCGGATGATCGACCGCCGGCGTCGGGTCCTGCCAGATCAGATCATCAGCGGGAACTTCCGACCCGAGATACCGCGCTTTTGGACCCATGTCGCGATGGGTGAGTTTGAACCAGGCTTTCGCAAAGGCGCGTTCAAACTCTTCCGGGTTCTCAAGAAAGCGTTGCGAGACAGCGCGATAGGCCGGATCTTCCCTCAAGGCGAGGTCGGTCGTCAGCATGATCGGGGCATGGCGGATGTCCGGTCTGTGCGCGTCGGGCACGAGATTGCCCGCCGCTTCATCGGTCGGAATCCATTGCGTTGCGCCGGCGGGACTTTTCGTCTGCTTCCATTCGAAAGCGAAAAGGTTTGAAAAGAACTGGTGAGTCCATTCAGCGGGGCTCGACGTCCACGCGCCTTCAAGACCGCTGGTGATAGTGTCGGCCCCCTTTCCTTCGCCGCACTTGTTCGTCCAGCCGAGACCTTGCGCTTCGATCGCTTCGGCGGCCGGCTCCGGCCCGACGCAATCGCCCGGCTTTTTGGCGCCGTGCGTTTTGCCGAATGTGTGGCCGCCGGCGATCAAAGCGACGGTTTCTTCGTCATTCATCGCCATGCGCCCGAAAGATTCGCGAATGTCGCGCGCCGCGGCGAGGGGGTCCGGATTGCCGTTCGGGCCTTCCGGATTGACATAAATGAGGCCCATCTGCACGGCGGCGAGCGGTCTTTCGAGTTCGCGTTCGCCAGTGTGGCGCTTGTCGCCCAGCATCTCGGCTTCCGGGCCCCAATAGACAAGCTCCGCCTGCCAATCGTCTTCGCGTCCGCCGGCGAAACCGTAGGTTTCAAAGCCCATGGATTCGAGCGCCACATTGCCGGCGAGGATCATCAGGTCCGCCCAGGAAATGCTCGCGCCGTATTTCTGTTTGACCGGCCACAGAAGGCGGCGCGCCTTGTCGAGATTGGCGTTGTCAGGCCATGAGTTCAGCGGCTCGAAGCGCTGCTGGCCGCCGCCGGCGCCGCCGCGCCCGTCGAGCGTGCGATAGGTGCCGGCGCTATGCCACGCCATCCGGATCATCAAAGGTCCGTAATGCCCGTAATCGGCCGGCCACCAGTCCTGCGACGTCGTCAGGACCTCGCTGATGTCTTTCTTGACGGCGGAAAGATCGAGCGCGTTGAAGGCTGCGGCGTAATTGAAATCCTCGCCCATCGGATTTGACTGCGCTTCATTCTGGCGAAGCTGCGTGAGGTCGAGCATGTTCGGCCACCAATCCGCATTCGACCTTGCGACGCCGGATTTCGCAGCGCCATGCGCAGACGCGCGCATCGCCGCATCGCCTCCCGCCGCTGCGGCGACGGCTGCCGCGTCCGGCGTAGGCGCTTCTTTTTTTCCGCAAGCGGCGACGGCGCAGAACGCCAGCGCTGCGACGCTCGCAGTAAGCGCGGCTTTCAATTTTTTTCGGGTCATGTGCGTGTTCATCCTCTGGTTTCATTCGGCGGTGGCAGGGGCTGCGCGACGGCGCTGAAGATTGTCTGTAGGCCGCCCGCCCTTGGATCGGGCGATACGAACACCGGCTTGCTGGGCGGCCTGGACGTTTTCGCTTCTGCTTTGCGGCGCGGACGCTAGGCGAATTGCAACTATTTGTAAAAGCAATAATTTGAATAATTCCAATCGCTATTTTAGATATACCCCGTTCCGGGCGGCGAAAGAAAAAGGGCGGCCCGAAGGCCGCCCTTTTCCGGAATTCGCGTTGACCGAAATGAACCTTAGAAGTCCATGCCGCCCCCTCGGATCGGCGCCGCCGATCCGAGAGATCGGCGAATATGGGCGAATGGACTTTCTAGAAGTCCATCCCGCCCATGCCACCCATGCCGCCGCCCGGCATGCCGCCGTGGCTGTGGCCTGCGTCTTTTTTCGGCGCTTCGGCGATCATCGCTTCCGTCGTGATCAGAAGACCCGCGACGGACGCCGCATCCTGCAGCGCGGTGCGGACGACCTTCGCCGGATCGACGATGCCGGAGGAGATCATGTCGACATATTCGTCGGTCTGGGCGTTGAAGCCGAACTTCGTGTCTTTCTGCTCCAGCAGCTTGCCGACGACGATCGAGCCTTCGCCGCCCGCATTGCGGACGATCTGGCGGATCGGCGATTCAAGCGCCTTGCGGATGATGTTGACGCCGGCGTTCTGATCCGGATTGGCGCCTTTGACGCCGTCAAGCGCGCGCGTGGCGTAAAGCAGCGCCGTGCCGCCGCCCGGGACGATGCCTTCCTCAACCGCCGCGCGGGTCGCGTTGAGCGCATCGTCAACGCGGTCCTTGCGCTCCTTCACTTCGATCTCGGTGGCGCCGCCGACCTTGATCACCGCAACGCCGCCCGCGAGTTTCGCAAGGCGTTCCTGCAGCTTCTCACGGTCGTAATCCGACGTCGTGTCCTCGATCTGCTTGCGGATCTGGCCCGTACGCGCCTCGATCTCTTTCTTGGCGCCGGCGCCGTCGACGATCGTCGTGTCATCCTTGTTGATGACGACTTTCTTCGCCTTGCCGAGCATGTCGATGGTGACGTTCTCAAGCTTGATGCCGAGGTCTTCGGAGATGACCTGGCCGCCCGTCAGGACGGCGATGTCTTCCAGCATCGCCTTGCGGCGATCGCCGAAGCCAGGCGCTTTCACGGCCGCGACTTTGAGGCCGCCGCGCAGCTTGTTGACGACGAGAGTCGCGAGCGCTTCGCCCTCGACGTCTTCAGCGACGATGAGGAGCGGCTTGCCGGACTGAACGACCGCTTCAAGAAGCGGCAGCATCGACTGCAGGCCCGACAGCTTCTTCTCATGCAGCAGGATGTACGGATCTTCGAGATCGACCGTCATCTTTTCGGCGTTGGTGATGAAATAGGGCGAAAGATAGCCGCGATCGAACTGCATGCCTTCAACGACATCGAGCTCGGTTTCGGCGGTCTTGGCTTCTTCAACCGTGATGACGCCTTCGTTGCCGACTTTTTCCATCGCTTTCGCGATCATGTCGCCGATTTCTTTCTCGCCGTTCGCGGAGATCGTGCCGACCTGCGCGATCTCGTTCGATTTCGAAATCTTGATGGCGTTTTTCTTGATTTCTTCAATGACCTTTGAAACGGCGAGATCGACGCCGCGCTTCAAGTCCATCGGGTTCATGCCGGCGGCGACGGCTTTGGCGCCTTCCTTCACGATCGCCTGGGCGAGAACGGTCGCGGTCGTCGTGCCGTCGCCGGCTTCGTCGTTGGTTTTCGACGCGACTTCGCGCACCATCTGCGCGCCCATATTCTCGAACTTGTCTTCAAGCTCGATTTCCTTCGCGACGGTGACGCCGTCTTTCGTCGTGCGCGGAGCGCCGAAGGATTTTTCGATCACGACGTTGCGGCCCTTGGGCCCAAGCGTCACTTTCACCGCATTGGCGAGGATGTCGACGCCGCGCAGCATTTTCTCGCGCGCATCAACGTCGAATTTTACTTCTTTAGCTGCCATGTTGGGATTCTCCTGAGTTCGGTCCGGTTACGCGATCACGCCGAGGATGTCTGACTCCTTCATGATGAGGAGTTCCTCGCCGTCGATTTTGACTTCCGTGCCCGACCACTTGCCGAACAGGATCTTGTCGCCCTTCTTCACGTCGAGCGCGGCGACCTTGCCGTCATCGCCGCGCGCGCCGGGGCCGACGGCGATAACCTCGCCCTGCTGCGGCTTTTCCTTGGCGGTGTCCGGAATGATGATCGACCCGACTTTCTGGTCCTCTTCTATGCGACGGACCAGAACGCGGTCGTGGAGCGGCCTGAAGCCCATGGGTATCTCCCTTTGCGATCTGCTATGAATGTCAAACAGTTGAGCCGGCAGAACCTGCGCCCAACCGGCTTTAGCACTCGATCTGGCCGAGTGCTGACAGCGATTTAGGTAGGCGGCGGCGGAGCGTCAAGAGGGGCGTTGCGGCCGAGGCGTGTTGAGGTCGGGGGGCTTGTCCGCCCCCGCCTTCATCCGATTGTGAGCAGGGCGCCCGAATGACGCCGCGATCGGGGAATTTTCAGACGCAATTACCCGTTTTTAATGCCGGGCGAACGGGGATAAGGCCATATTTCCGTATCGGCTTAACCGGCGGAACAGACCGCCGGGATACCACCGGCGACGGCTTGATAGCCGTCACTTACAAGGAAGGATCACATGCGTAAGGCAGTCATTCTGGGGGCCCTCGCGATTTTCGCCGTCGGCTGCACCACCAATCCCTATACCGGCGAAAAACGCGCCGGGCGCGTCGTCACATCCGGCGCCGCTGGCGCGGCCGCAGGCGCTGCGGCCGGCGCGATCGGCGGCGCAATCGCCGGCAAGCCGGGCAAAGGGGCCGCGATCGGCGCGGCCGCGGGCGCCGTCATCGGCGCCGGGATCGGCGTTTATCAGGACCAGCAGCAAGCCAAGCTGCGCGAGCGGCTTTTGAACGCCGGCGTTCAGGTTCAGCGCGACGGCGACAACATTCATCTGATCATGCCGTCCGACATCACGTTCGACACCGCCTCATCCGATATCAAGGCCGGCTTCTATGAAACGCTGAATGCGGTCGCTGAAGTGCTTGACGAATTCGACAAAACGACCGTGACCGTCGCCGGCCACGCGGACAGCCGCGGCGCGGATGCGTACAATATGGACCTCTCGCAGCGGCGCGCGCTGTCGGTATCGAACTATCTGGCCTCTCAAGGCGTCGACGCCGCGCGGCTTCGCGCCGTCGGATACGGCGAAACGCGCCCGATCGGCGACAATTCGACCGCCGCGGGCCAGGCGCTTAACCGCCGCGTTGAAATCACGATCGATCCGATCGAAAGCGAATTCCAGAGCTGACGGATAGGCTTTCGAATGCGTTAGCCGCCCGGCGAAAGCCGGGCGGTTTTTTTGTCCGTTCACGTCCTGTTAACCGGCGGGTTAATGGCTGGGAAACGGCTTTGGCCTAGGCTCGGCGACGGTTCATTGGAGAGGCTGATGAATTCGCGCCAACGCAGCTCCCGTTACGGGTTCGCCCTGCATTTCGTCGCCGGCGCCACGAGCGCCGTCTTGCTCGCCGTATCGCTTGTGCAGGGCGTGCCGCCATTCGTCGAAAACGCCATCGGCGCGGCGCTTCTCGTCGTCCTTATCCTGCATGCGCGCATGGGCTTCGCGCTGGGTCGCATGCAGAACGAGCTTGAGATCATGCGCCGGCTTTCCGATCGCGCCGCGCCGTCGAAAGCGGCCGTATCGAACGGCGTGTCGAGCCAGTCGCTGGCCGTGCCGGTCGGAGCGCTTAGCGAGGATGATGAGAAGTCCCTGGCGCGGGTTCGCGAAGCGATTGAGACCGGACAGGTCGAGCTGTTTCTTCAGCCGATCGTCAGCCTGCCGCAGCGCAAGGCGCGCTTTTATGAAGCGTTTTCAAGATTGCGCGATGCGGACGGCAAAATGCTGAAACCGGCAGACTACCTTGAGGCGGCCGAACGCGCGAACAAGATCGGCGTCATCGACAATATGATCTTGATGCGCTGCATTCAGGCGCTTCGAGATGAGAGAGTTCGTGCGCCGCGTCTCGCCGTTTTTTGCAATCTTTCGCCGGCGACGATTTACGATGAAGAGTTCTTCAACCAGTTGACGGACTATCTTGAGTCGAACAACGACCTCGCATCCGGCCTGATATTCGAATTCACCTATCCGGCGATCCAGTCGATGCACCCGCGCGTGATGGAAAACCTTGCGGCGATCGCTTCGCGCGGCTTTGAGTTTTCGATCGATCACGTTCCCTCGCTCGACCTGGATTGGGAGCGGCTTAAAGCGCGCAATTTCTCTTTTGCAAAAGCGCCTGCGAGCTTGCTGCTGGCGGCGGGGCGGGGCGATGAAGCTTCCGTCTCGCGGCTGATGAGCGTCAGGAAACGCTTGTCGGACGTCGGCGTCGATCTCATCGCCGAAAAGATCGAATTCGAGAGTCACATGCCGGAAATTCTGTCTCTCGGCATCGATTACGGGCAGGGCAACCTGTTCGGCGCGGCGCGCCGCGTCGATTATTACCTTGGCGCCGAGGAATCGGTCAAAGACAAGGCGGCGGCCGCTTGACCGGCGCTTGCGCGGCGAATTACGCCTCGCTCCATGGCAACGCCTCACTTCCTCGCCGGGCTATCTGAGATCGCCGACCGCTTCGACGCCGTCCTTTGCGACGCCTGGGGCGTCATTCATAACGGCGTTGCGCTTTTCCCGGGCGTCGAAGACGCGCTGGCGAATTTTCGCAAGCAGCGCGGGCCTGTCGTCATATTGACGAATGCGCCGCGACCGTCGGCAATCATCCCGGCTCAACTCGACAGAATCGGCCTTTCGCGCAACGCTTACGACGCTGTCGTGACTTCGGGCGATGCGACGCGCGCCGCGATCGAAGCGCTCGCGCCTGGAACGGCGTTTCGGCTGGGGCCTGACAAAGATCTTGCGCTTTACGAAAATCTTGACGTCCGCTTCGCCCCGCTGGAGGAAGCTGACTTCATCGTCTGCACGGGCCTTGTCGACGATTCCCGCGAAACCCCCGCCGACTATGCTGATCTGCTGAAAAACGCCGCGCTGCGGCGTCTCCCGATGGTGTGCGCCAATCCTGACATTGTCGTGCGGTGGGGCGATCGTCTCATCTATTGCGCGGGCGCGCTTGCGGAAGCCTATGAAGCGCTTGGGGGCGAGGTCGTTTACGGCGGCAAGCCGCATGCGCCGATCTATGATCTCGCGCTCGCCGTTCTTGAAAAAAAGGCGGGCGACGCGCTTGACCGGCGGCGCGTTCTCGCAATCGGCGACGGCGCAAAGACCGATATAGCCGGCGCGAACCGAAACGGTTTTCCCGTCCTGTTCATTGCGGCGAAGGGCGGCGTTCATGACGACGGTGTTGATCAGGCGTCGATCAGCCGCGCGCTTGAGCGCGCTTGCGTCCGGGCTGAATTCGCGGCGACGGAGCTGAAATGGTGAGCGGCGAACCGATTATTGCGGCGATCGGCAATTTTGACGGCGTTCATCGCGGCCATCGCGCGCTGTTGAACGAGACGGCTGCGTTTGCGCGCAGCGCGGGCGCAGCGCCCGGCGCCGTCGTCTTTGATCCGCATCCGCGGCGGTTCTTTAGGCCGAACGATCCGCCCTTCCTGATCACGCAGTCCGAAGACCGCAATCGCCTGCTCAGAGAGGCGGGCGCCGTCGCTGTTCTGCCTGTGCGGTTTGACGCGCGCCTCGCCGCGCTGACGCCTGAGGAATTCACACGCGGCGTCTTGAAAGAGGATCTTGGGCTCGCCGGCGTCGTCGTCGGCGGCGATTTCAGGTTCGGCGCCGCGCGCGCCGGCGATGCGCAAACGCTTGCGGCGCTCTGCGGCGAATTCGGGCTCGCCTGCCGCATCGTCTCGCCGCTTGCGGAAAAAGGACATTCTGACAAGATCGGGTCGACGGCGATACGCGAGGCCATCCTGTCCGGCGCGGTCGACCGCGCCGCCGATATGCTCGGCCGCCTTTGGAGCGTCAAAGGAAGCGTCATGGAAGGCAATAAGGTCGGCCGCACGCTCGGCTTTCCGACGGCGAATCTGACGCTCGGCGAGCTGATCGAGCCGCGGCGCGGCGTCTATGCGGTTAAGGCGATCGTCGACGGGGCAAGCCGCGCCGCCGTCGCCAATTTCGGCCGCCGTCCGACCGTCGGCGCGCCGGCGCCGCTATTGGAAACCCATATATTCGATTTTAACGGCGATCTGTACGGCAAGACTGTTGAAGTCGCATTCGTGCGTTTCTTGCGCGATGAGATGAAGTTCTCCGGGCTCGACGCCTTGCGAAATCAGATCGCTGAGGACTGCGCTGCGGCGAGAGCGATCCTGAGCGATTCAGAGCTCAAGCCCCATTGAAAGCAGCTCGATGCGATAGGCGTCGAGCGTCGCACCGGCTGCCTCAATCGCGTCCAGCATTTCGGGAAGCTTTCCTTCTATGCGGTCTATTTCCCGCCGCCGAAAATCGGCGTCCTGGAGTTCATGTTCGCGATCTTCATTGCTGATCGACGGTTTGAGAGAACGCTTTTCCGCAACGCGAAGCAGATAGCGATGCTGGTCAAGATTGGCGACGGCGGCTTCGTATTCGCGGATCGCCGCTTCTTTCGCTTCCGTCAGCGCGTAGAGCTTTCCGCCGAGCGCGTGGCTGGTCAGAAACTCCGCTTCATCAGGGCCCGTGCAAACGCCGTAATATTTTTCACCGGAGCGGCCGGCGGCGAATGCGCCCTTGGCGGTGCAATAAGATGTCAGCCCTTCCTCGCGGCCGCGACGGTATGCGTCAGCGTCGACGACGAATCCCGCCGCGACGCAGGCTTCCGTTCGCGTCGCCCCGCGCTTGGCCGGCGCGCCGGCCTTGCCGTCCGCAAGGCCGAGCGCCGCCCAGTCGGCGCCGTCGCATTCAGCCGTCGAGACGCCGCTTGCGCATCCTGCGACAAGGAACAAGACAGCGATCGCTGCGGAATATCGGGCGGGCCTTCTCATCAGCGGCAGATTCGCCGCTGTCGGCGTTTCATGCAAGACCGGCGGCGGGCGAAAAATCGCCGGCGCTCCCCTGGGGAGGCGAAGCGCCGGCTCGTTCGTCGCGCAGTACGCAATCAGCGCAGCGAACAGGCAAGCGGCCCCACTCTCACATTAGCGCCGCTTGCAACCTTGGGGAAATTCGCCGGAAACGGATTGCCGTCATCGACGCGCGTATCGAATTCGAGATCGCCGATGATATCCCCGCTCGCCGCGTCGCGGATGAGCCGCATCGCTCCGACATTGACGCCGTTGACCGTGACTTTCAGGAATTGACCGGCGGCGAAGCCGATATTCGGCGCCGCCTCGAATGAGGCGTCGAATTTGCGGCGCGCATTACGCTGTTCGAAGCGCGCCGAAATGCTGTGATCGGTGGCGCCTTCGGCCGTGCACTGCAGACGCAGGCGCGAGCCGCCGCCGGCGGCTAGGGAAGGCGATGCGGCGGTCAGCGCCGCGGCGAGCGCAAGCCCGGCGAATGCGATAGTCTTCATGGGAACCTCCGAAAAATGGCGCGGCGGCGGATCGCCGTCTGTTGAACGCCGGAAAGACGGGCGGCCCTTCGGATTTCTTCCGCTGCCGGGGATTCTTTTCCGAAAATTCACCTTGTTTGAGGCGAAACAGGCCGGCGCGCCGCGCTGCGTTGCAAAATCAGATGGCTGCAGGCTTGGCGGGCGGCCACGGACATGTGCGCGCAAAGGCGGACTGCGCCGCAAATTCGCCCTATTGCGCGAGAGACTATAATCAGCCGTTCTGCGCCCGCGTTCAGGACGGCGCAGTAAAGGAGTGCGGATGATGTCGGGCGAGGCGAAAAATCCTTTGAAGCGAAAATTATTGCTGGCGGCGACGGCGCTCAGCATCGCGGCGATGACGCCGGCGACGGCGTTCGCGAGCGGCCGCCATGGCGGCCATCATTACCGGCCGCATTATTACGGCCACAGCTATCGTCCGCATTACAGTCATCACCGCTACTATGATTATCGCCACCATCGGCGCGGCGGTATCAGCGCCGGCGAGGGCGCGTTGATCGCGGCCGGCATCATCGGCGGCGTCATCCTGATCGACCGCGCGCTCGACAATCGCGATCGGTATGACGATCGCTAT